>NZ_JADPKG010000126.1:0-1255 GCF_023073875.1 Bradyrhizobium sp. 154 | reverse complement strand
GATTGGCCTGCAGGTCGACGACGTAAATCTTGTTGTCCAGCACCTGTTTCAGCGTGTCGCCCTCCTTGACGACGTCGACCGAGTCGGCGACCAGCGCCAGCGTTCCGCTGGGATCGATCGCAACGTTCACGGGCGGTCCGACCACTGAGTTCTTCAGCGGCAGGGCACCGACGATCTTGGGGGTTTCAGGCGAGGCGAGATCAACGATGAGAACCTGATCCTTACCGGGTGCAGAGCTTGCCGCCTTCGTCCCACAGAAGCTTCTCATCCAGGCCGACGATCATAAGGGGCTTGGCGCGCCCAGTGCTAAAGCTCGTACTAAGCGGCACGGTTATGGGACATCCTAGCGTTCTCCCCAGATTTCCGCCCGGTGTCTCGAGGGCTGGTGTTGGCAGCTTACGCTGCGAAACATTCGTTCGCTAGTGGCGTCTCGTCTGCTCGTGGCTGACAAGCGGACATGTTCGCCTAGTTTTATCGAAGCCCGCTGACCCGAACGGGACATTTCAATCGCGCGCATAATGGCCCCCAGAGCGAGCGGAATCACTTGAAAGATTGCGCGACCATGCCTTCGAAGTTCGGTCAACCCGGCGTCGCAGCAGCCGTCAGAAATATTAACGAGGCATCACACCGATTTGCTTCAAAAAGCCGATGACGTCCTTTTCTGCCCACTTTTCAGTGAGCTTCCCATTCGCGATGCGATGTATGGTTATAGAGGTCATCTTCAGGTCGTTACCTGTGCGCGGAGCTCCCGGCAGGTCACGTTCATGTTTGCCATAGGCAGTGAGGCGCGTGACCACCTTGTCTCCTTCTGCAATTTGATCCTCGATCTGGTGATAACCCGGGGTCGCTTCCCAGAATATTTTAAAGCCTTGCTTTAAGCCTTCACGTCCTTTCCCTAATCCTGGGAAGGGCGGAGGGCTGTGATCGATGTAGTTCTCAGCGACCAATTCATCCATAGCGTCGAGATTGCCCTTATCAATCTCTTCATAGAATTGCCGCACGAGACGTTTGTTTTCCTCGCTCGACATCAACGCCTCCATTTTCTGCCAGAGCACAAATCGGCTATGCGAACTGCGGCCGTGCGTCCAACCAATATAGCACAAAAGACGCCATTTGGCCGATGCTGTTGAAAAAGGCCGGCAGTATTTAGTTGTAATAGCTCCGTCGCGACTTGGCCGAACTGCTCAACCGCCTCTATGCGAGCCTCGGCCTGGGCATCGGGATCAGCTTGGCCATCTTTCGAAGGTTTTGGGCG
>NZ_JADPKG010000045.1:0-107469 GCF_023073875.1 Bradyrhizobium sp. 154 | reverse complement strand
GCATACGGTCTATAAACAGAAGGTTATCGATGCAGCGGAAGATTACACGGTGCGGACGACGCTTTTCGGTCACGGCTGGCCCAATGCCCCTCATCGCACACTGCGCACGCCCTTTGTCGAACGCTGGCTGCCAGATGAGGCGCGCGGCAGTGAGCAGCGGGCCGATGAGCCGCAGATTGGCGAGACGAAAGTCGGTGGCCGGGCGACGCCACTCTTGCGCTTCATGGGCTTTCCACCGACGCCAGACGCCTCGGGCGACCTGGACTCGATGGATTTTCTAGCGGGACAGGGCGTCGGCTTAGTGAATGAAATTAAGCCTGCAGCGGATGTCGTCCAAGAACTGGTCGATGGCGCCCGGCGGCTGGTTTTTCAGCTCGCTCAGTCAACTCGAGCACCAGACGAGTGACTGCTTTGGGGGTCAAAAGCGGCGTTGAGGCAGGCGTCGTTGCGCGTCCGGTCTACCGCCGTAGTTGCGTTCGGAAAATGGTTCTGCCTGCTATAGCTAAGGGCTAATCGCGCCGCTCTGCTCCTGATTGCGGGACTTTCGGGTTACCGCCGAGTGCGGACATGAAGCTCTCCTAACCCAGTGATGTCGCCAGTGACCGTCAATGACAGCCAGTCCTCGCGCCGCTGGGTCGCCCGAGCGTTCGGACGTCCCGGCCGTCGTCACTAAGCCGGCTGTGGCCGTCATCGAATTGATGGCGGCCTTTGGGCGTGAGATCGAGCCACATGAAGGCACCCATCAAATTTTCAATGCCACGGGAATATGCCGAGTACGTGTGGAAGATCTCGCCAGCCTCGTTTTTGGCAAATATGCTGGCGCCCATCATGTCTTCGCTGCTCTTGAGCGGGATCGTGTCGTAATTGAACTTGGCTGTGCCAGCGGCCAGGTCCTCCTTTTTGAATGACACCCCGAAATCAAAGTTGAAGTCGCTGCCATAGGATGACACCCACGGAAAGGTCCAGCCCAAAGCGCGTTTCACTTGCTCGATTCGCTCGATTGGCGCGCGTGAAATCACAGCAAATGACAGGTCGGCATCATGGAAGTGCTTGCGCGCGGCGTCGAAATGATCGGCGACGAACGAGCATCCTTTGCAAACGTGATCGGAGCCCGGGGTCAGCATGAAGTGATAGACGGCGAGTTGGCCGCGACCATTGAACAGATCGGCAAGCGTGTACTCGCCATCCGGTCCCTGGAAGACGTAGGGCTTCTCGATTTTTACCCACGGCAAATGGCGTCGCTTTTCTCTAAGTTCGTCGAGCTTGTGCGTCATCTCCTTCTCTTCGACGAACAATGCCCTACGTGCGGAAAGCCATTCCTCACGCGAGACGACTTTGGGTGGAGCGAGGGTGCCTGCTGCCATAGTCAAGACTCCTCTGATTGTGGGTTCTAAAACGTAGGTCCTCGCCGATCGGTTCCTTGCTTGCCTGGCCATTGCGCCGCCGGCTAAGCTGCCCCCCCCAGCGTCCGAGATGGCTGCTGGACGACCTGCATGTCCGAGTCGGGTCAATCGGGTCGATGAGCCGACAAATTGGCGGCGGCTCGGAGCACCTGTTCGATCTCAAATGTCAGCACGACCTCGTAGGATTGGGCCGAAATCATCGCGGACCGGGCCAATAGGAAACGTAACAGATGTGCGGTAGAATTATAAAGAGGCCACCAACTGAGGCGAGCTCAATTCAAGTGACGGCGATACTTCTTGATGATCTCGCGAAGGTCAGGACGGAAGAAGCGCGATGCGCGGTCGGCCCAGTACCTTTTCCATCCACCCGCCACGCTATATGGCCCGGTCGGAGCAAAGAGATTTCCCGTCGTCGGTGAGTCATGATCATCCTCGAATTGGAGCGCAGGTGCGGCGCGCGCAACGATGCGTTCGACCAGCATGGGTGCGAGTCGAAATCGTCTTGCACCGCACGGCCGGACTATACAGGGGTCACAACCGGCCGATCACGACCAAGCAACGTGACATCCGGTTCATCCTCCGAAGCTGACGCTGACGGCTACACACCCCACCTACGCCGCCTTCAACACCGGCGGCTGCGACGGCCGGATCAGCGCGAACGCGACCTGCACGATGCCGCCGGCGAGGCCGAGCGCGACGCCGATGCGCCAGGCCATGGTGTATGAGCCGAGCGCGTCGTAGAGCACCCCTCCTCCGTAGGCGCCGAGGAAGCTGCCGATCTGGTGGCTCATGAAGGCGAGGCCCTGGATCATGGCCTGCCAGCGCAGGCCGAACATCTCGGCGACGGCGCCCGCAACCAGCGGGCCGACGCCCATCCAGAGAAAGCCCATGATCGCGCCGAACAGCAGCGTCGAGAATGGCGTTGCCGGCAGCATGAAATACCAGGCGAGCGCCAGCGAGCGCAGGATGTAGATCGCGCCCAGCAGCGCCAGCTTGTTCCAGCGTTGGCCGGCCCAGCCGAAGAACAGCGAGCCCAGCACGTTGAAGCCGCCGATCATGCCGAGCGTCTGTGCGCTCAGCATCGGATCGAGACCGCAGATCGCCAGATACGACGGCAGATGCGTGGTGAGGAACACCAGCTGCATGCCGCAGACGAGATAGGCGCAGGTCATCACCACGAAAGACGCGTTACCGAACGCGGTCCTCGCCGCAGCCATGGCATTGGCATCGCTGATGTCATCGGCCGCGGGCTTGGGCAGCGGGATCTGGTCGACGCGTCCGGCATACCACGCCGCCGGTATCATCAGTACCGACATGATGACGAAGCCGGCAAGGCCAATGCGCCAGCCAAAGCTCTCGTTGAGCATCTGCCCGATCGGCGCCGACAACAGCGCGCCGAGCGAGCCCGCACCGGAGACGATGCCGAGCACCGTCGAGCGCACGGTTTCGGGCACAGCACGCGCCGCTACCGACATCGCGATCGCCGCCGCGGTGCAGGCCAGCGAAGTCCCGATCAGGACGCCGCCGCCAATCATCACGCTGACGAGCCCATTGGCCGTCGCCATCAGAGAGAGGCCCACGATGTACATCAGCGCGCCCACGATCATGATGGGACGGAAGCCGTAACGCACCGTCATCGCGCCGGCCAGCGGCTGGAGAAAGCCCCAGGCGAGGTTTTGCACAGCCAGCGCCAACGTGAAATCCGACACCGAGATGTGGATGTCATGCGTCAGCGGTTGCAGGAAGATGCCGAGCGACTGCCGCAGCCCCATGCTCAGGGTCAGCATGATCGAGGCGCCGATCAGGATCGGCAATGTCGGACGCAGAACCTGCAACAGGGGCATTTTTCTTCTCCCTTTTGGGCACGGCGCGAACGCCGCCGTCTGCTTTTGCCGTTGATTTTGGTTACACAGACCTGTGTACTTAGGCTATAAAGGGCCGGTGCTGTCAAGCGAACAGGACGCGCGCTACCGCATGGCTCCCCCGCCCGCCCCACAGACGATGAAAGAGCGGATCCTCGAGACCGCCGATAAGCTGTTCTACCTGCAAGGCATTCGCGCCATCGGCGTCGACACCATTGCAGCCGAGATCGGCATCTCCAAGCGCACGCTCTACAACCACTTCCCCTCCAAGAACGCGCTGATCGCGGCTTACCTCGAGCGCCGCTTCGTGCACGCGCGCGCGTCCGACAAACCGCCGGCCGAGCAGATCCTTGCGACGTTCGATTCGCTGGAGCGGCGGTTTGCGGCCAAGGATTTTCGCGGCTGCCCGTTCGTGAATGCGGTGGCCGAGCTCGGGCCACAGGACCGCGCCGTGAAGAAGATCGCGATCGCCTTCAAGGAGAGCCGCCGCGTCTGGTTTCGCGATCGCCTGAACGAGCTCGGCGTTGCGGACGCGGAGGCGCTGGCAACCCAGCTCGTGCTGCTGGTCGACGGCTCCATCGCGCAGGACCTCGTGCGCGACGATCCTGCGATGGCCAGGGCGGCGAAAGAAGCGGCGAAAGTGCTGCTGCGGAATGCAGGGGTGGATGTCGGTAGCGATGCGAAGAAACCAATGAAGGGGAGCAAGCGCGCGCCAGACTAGCTGCTGTCGCCATATCGCTTGCTGTCATCACCCGCGAAAGCGGGTGATCCAGTATTCAAGAGACACTGAGGCTAGAACCGAAAAGCCGCGGGCGTACAGGATTCCCCCGCTGGAGCCTGTCATCGGGCTCGCCGAAGGCACGACCCGTTGGCGGGGAATGACAGCGGAGTTTGTAGGATGTTCGGGATGATAGCAGAATGCGCCTGTTTTGCCCGACGTGTCAAACGGACTTGCTGTCGGCGTCAGCCGCTTTGCTACCCGCGTAGGCCATTGATCCGACTAGCGCCGGCTACTGTGCATGGGGTTGTTTTCGCAATTATTGTGTCGCAGTAGCCTTTACGCCGCCTGCGACACCACGCGGTTGCGACCGTCGTGCTTGGCGCGGTAGAGCGCGGTGTCGGCGCGCTTGAGGACGTCGCCGACCGCCTCGCCCTTCTGCTCCAGCGTAGTCAGGCCAATCGAGATCGTGACCTCGATGCGCTTCGTCCCTTTGTGGATCGCAAACGGCTCGCCCGCGATCGAGCGGCGCAGGCGCTCGGCGACCATGCCGGCGACGTGGAGATCGGTCTCCGGCATCACGATGACGAATTCCTCCCCGCCATAGCGGCAGGCAAGGTCGATGCCGCGGATCGACTTGCGCACCCGCACTGCGAATTCGCGCAGCACGTCGTCACCGGCATCGTGGCCGTAATTGTCGTTGATCGACTTGAAGTAGTCGATGTCCAGAATCATCAGCGCCAGCGGCTTGCCGCGGGTCGCGGCCTGCTCGGCGAGCGTGGCGAGATGGCTCTCCATGTAGCGGCGGTTGTGCAGGCCGGTGAGCGCGTCGGTGATCGCCATCTCGATCGAGTTCTGCACGTTGTCGCGCAAGTGATCGGTGTAGCGGCGGCGGCGGATCTGGGTGCGGGCCCGCGCCAAGAGTTCGGTCTTGTCGATCGGACGCAGCAGATAGTCGTTGACGCCGATCTCGAGGCCGCGGAGCAGCCGCGTCGAGTTCTCGGGGTCGGCGATCGCCAGGATCGGAACGTGGCGCGTGCGCTCCAGCGAGCGCGCTTGGCTGCAGAGCCGCAGGCCATCGAAATTGTTGAGATCGAGTGAGACGATCAAGAGGTCGTAATTGCCTTCCGCGGCGTGGAACAGCGCCTCCGTCGGGCTCGGCTCGACGTCGATGGTGTGCTCGGCGGCGAGGATCGTCCCCAGCCGCTCATAGGAGGATTCGCGGTCGTCGACCAGGAGGATGCGGCCGCCCCTGCCGGTGTCGGCCACGGCGCTGCGCTCCGGCGCCTGCATGCCGATCTCGAGCGAGGTGATGGCGCGCATGCGCAGCTCGTCCGTCATCATCTTCAGCCGCGTCAGCGAACGCACGCGCGCGATCAGCACGACGTCGGAGACGGGTTTGGTGAGGAAATCATCGGCGCCGGCTTCGAGCCCCCGGTTGCGGTCGGAGGGGCTGTCGAGCGCGGTGACCATCACGACAGGAATGTGGTGGGTGGCCGGATCGGTCTTCAGACGGCGGCAAACCTCGAAACCGTCCATATCGGGCATCATCACGTCGAGCAGGATGATATCGCATTCGGCGCGCCGGCTGATCGCCAGCGCCTCGGCGCCGTTCGCCGCGGTCATCACGTCGAAATATTCGGCGGACAGACGAGCTTCGAGGAGCTTCACGTTGGCAGGAACGTCATCGACAACCAGGATACGCGCGGACACTTTGAACTCACTTCCTATCCGATAAAACGCCGGACCGTCTCAATGAACTTGCCGACCGAGATCGGCTTGGACAAATAGGCCTCGCAGCCGCCCTCGCGGATACGCTCTTCGTCGCCCTTCATCGCGAACGCGGTGACCGCAACGACGGGAATGGCGCGCAACTCCGGATCGTCCTTGATCCACCGCGTCACCTCGAGTCCCGAGACCTGCGGCAATTGGATATCCATCAGCACGAGGTCCGGCCGCATCTTGCGAACGAGGTCAAGCGCCTCGTAGCCGTTGCTGGTGCCAGTGGTCTGGTAGCCGTGTGCCTCCAACAGGTCGCGGAAGAGCTTCATGTTAAGCTCGTTGTCTTCCACAATCAGGACGGTCTTAGCCATCCCGCCCTCCTGTTTGGTCCGCAGACCCATACATGTGACGCCTCAGGCGCCGCTCCCCGGCGCTTCGAAAACTGGATTCAAACTAGCCTCAGATTCGCTCTAGTTTCGTTAAACCCGAGGGCCGACTTTCTGCGATTTGGTTTCCAGTTGCTTGTCGGGGGTCGCAAGACTCGAGGCGAAGACTCGGGCATGATGATTCCAAAGTAGACACTGAAAGTTAACGGAAAGGCAAACCGGCCGCGTGAAAAAGCCTGTTCACAACCCCCGCGAAGTCGCTGAAATCGTTGCGATTCAAGCACTGTCCTTCGTCGCCGGCGAGCCCGAGCGGCTGGGCCTGTTCCTGGCTGAGACAGGGGTCGGTCCGGAGACCCTGCGCAATGCTGCCTCGGACCCCAATTTTCTCCTCAGCGTGCTCGATTTCGTGCTGCGCGATGACGAGACCGTGAAGGCCTTTGCGAAGGCCGCGGAACTACATCCGACCAACGTTGCCGCAGCACGGCAGGTGCTGGGCGACGCGCTCGGCGACCCCACCTGGGAGCGCGACGTGCCGTGACCGAACCCGATCCGGCAGGGCCCCGCTGCTTCTGCCGGGATTGTCTGGCCGATCTGGACACGGGCGTGCGGCGCTGTTCCGCTTGCGGGTCCCCTCGCCTGGTCCGCCACCGCGCGCTATCGAGCCTGACCATCGCCCACATCGACTGCGATGCCTTCTATGCGACGGTCGAGAAGCGCGACAATCCTGATATCGCCGATAAGCCCGTCATCATCGGCGGGGGCAAGCGCGGCGTGGTGTCGGCCGCCTGCTACATCGCCCGCACCTATGGCGTCCGCTCGGCCATGCCGATGTTCAAGGCCCTGGAGGCCTGCCCGCATGCGACCGTGATCCGGCCGGATATGGCGAAATATGTCCGGATCGGCCGCGAGGTGCGCCAGGCCATGCAGGCGCTGACCCCGCTGGTCGAGCCGCTGTCGATCGACGAGGCCTTCCTTGATCTGTCCGGCACCGAGCGGGTTCACGGCACGATCCCGGCAAAGGTGCTGGCGCGCTTCGCGCGCGACGTCGAGCGCGATATCGGCATCACCGTCTCCGTCGGCCTGTCCTGCAACAAGTTTTTGGCCAAGATCGCCTCCGATCTCGACAAGCCGCGCGGCTTTGCCGCGCTCGATCAGGACGAAGCGCGCTTGATGCTGTCGGAGAAGCCCGTCGGCTTCATCTTTGGCGTCGGACCAGCCACGCAGGAGCGCCTCGCGCAGCGTGGCTTCCGCATCATCGCCGACCTGCAGAAGGCCGACGAGATCGAGATGATGCGGCAGTTTCCGAGCGACGGCCGCCGGCTGTGGCGGCTCGCGCGCGGCATCGACGAACGCCGCGTGGAGCCCGATCGCGGCGCCAAGACGATTTCCAGCGAAACCACGTTCGAGACCGACATCCGCGATTTCGCGGCGCTGGAGAAGATCTTGTGGCGGCTGTGCGAGAAGACGTCGTCGCGTCTCAAGAGCGGCGAGCTCGCCGGCTCGACTGTCACGTTGAAACTGAAGACCGCCGATTTCCGCCAGCGCACGCGCTCGCAGTCGATCGCCGCCCCGACGCAGCTCGCCGCAAAGATCTTCTCGATCTGCCGCGAGATGCTGGCAAAAGAGATCGACGGCACCGCCTTCCGCCTGATGGGCGCCGGCGTCAGCGCGCTGCGTGACGGTTCGGTCTTGGACGACACCGACATGCTCGACCGCCGCGCCGCGCACGCCGAGCGCGCGGTGGACAGTCTGCGCAAGAAGTTCGGCAGCGCTGCGGTGATCCGCGGCATTGCGTATGAGGGGCCGGAGAAGGCGCAGGAGTGATCAAGTCCTGCTCAACTCAGTCGCGTTCAAATATCCGTGCACCCGGATAGGCGCGCCGGGCATACTGAACTACCAATTGCCGATCCTGAGTTTCCACGAACGGCGTTCGGATCTGACAAGACCCGACGATGAGGTGCCACAGGCCGTTGAGCTTTCGAATGACAACGTTCATTTGAGCCTCTCCCCGCAGTGACCCGAGTGGACTCAAATTGTAAGAATCTCCCGCCGTCGCTCAATTCTACCAGTGTAAGCTCAGCGCATGAGAAGGATTAGAGGAGATATACAAAGGTATGTTGACCATTGCTCCCACAGCCTCTGTCGCCGACTCTGGCGGCAATCACGGCGCGTCTTGCCGAAGCGGGGATCAACGTGAATGCGGTTTCGGCCTTCCATCACGATCACCTCTTCGTGCCGGCGGACCGAGCCAACGAGACGATGGCTGTTTTGCAAGAGATGGCCAAAGGCAAGTCGGATAGGTAGAGCGAAGCGACACCCATCAAGCTCCATCCGCACAACAAGGGCGATGGGTTTCGCTCCGCTCTAACCATCCTACCAGTCACCTCAATCCGCGACTGCCACCGCTTCGATCTCGATCAGCCACTCCGGCGCGGCCAGCGCGGAGACGCCGACGAGCGTAGAGGCCGGCGGCTCCATGCCTTCGAAGAAGACGGAGCGGGCCTTGCCGATGATGGGGCGCAGCTCCGGCTTGTAGTTCACGACGAAGGTCGTGATCTTGACGATGTTGGCGTAGCTCGCCCCCGCCGCCTTCAGCGCGTGGCCGAGATTCTGCATCACCTGCGTCGTCTGCGCGGCAATATCGCCCTCGCCGACGATCCGCCCCTCCTCGTCCACCGACACCTGGCCGGAGATGTAGATGGTGCGCGCACCGGTCGCCGTCACGACGTGGGAATAAGCCGGATTGTGATGCAGGCCGCTGGGGCGGAGATGGTCGAGCTTGGGCATGGTGATGGCCTCCCGAAGTTTATGGTTGGGAGGAGCCTAGCCGGAGAGGACGCCGAGGACCAGCCCAGTCATTGCGAGGAGCTTTTGCGACGAAACAACCCAGACTGCCACCGTGGAAACAGTCTGGATTGCTTCGCTGCGCTTGCGATGACACGGAGGAGACCACGCCCTCAATTACAGGGCTTGCTGTCCTTCACGTCGAACTTGCCCATCGCGCCCGAAATCACGAAATCGTTGTAGTCGAGCACGAGCTGGCGCGAGACGCCGTTTTCGTAGAGCTCGAACGCCATCGCGTAGACCGGCGTCTGCTCGCCTTCCTTCTGCTGGGCGTCGCGATCGAAATAACTGACGGTGACGGGCCAGCGCTTCAGCGCTTTCATATGCTCGTCGGAGGTCGACGGATCGGACGAGGTAGCACGGTCGGCGGGGATCGGCTGGCCGATCACGGTGAGCGTGTTGTAGACCTTCTGGCCGTCGTCGGAGCCGTCATAGACGGAGAGCTCTAGCAGCGACTTGCCCTCCTTGGCGGCGGCGATGATGCGCTGGATCTGCTCGGTCGGGAATACGATCTTGCCGTCGAGGGTGAATGTCTTCGGCGCCGGCAGCTTCAGCTTGACGTTGATGTGGTCACCGTCGCGCTCGGCCGAGCCGTCGACACGGCCGGCATCCGCCTCGTTCATGCGCGTCTCGATCTTGAAGTGGTAGCTTTTTCCGGCGGCGTCCTCCCAGGAATTGGAGCGGAGGTCGCTCAGCGTGACCTTGCCCTCGCCGCTGTCGAGCTCGGAGACCTGGCGGAATTCGGAGGTGTAGCCCTCGCAAGCGTTGCCCGTGAAATTGTAGAGGATGCGGCCGCGCGCACTGTTCACCGAGTTGGAGCGCGATTTCACGAGGCTGAGGTCATAAAGCGCCTGGTGCGCGAGGAACGGACCGTTGGCGGCCTGGGCGCCACCGCCAAAGCCGACAATGGCCGCCGCGAGCGCCATTACACCGAGCGAAATCCGGAAAAGGTGCACCATGTCTGTTCCTTGAGGACGCGTCCTTGGGGAAGCGCAGATTCGACATTTTAATGACCGTTCCATTGCGTCGCAACTGAGGCCGTTTCACGTAAAGTTGCCCCGCCCGCGTTGAACCTGCTCCCCTGCCTCAACAAAGTACATCCCCCTCCAGTTGCTTGCATGTGGCGGCACGATGGGCGAAACAGGGCGCGCCCGGCCTCCCACAGACGTGCCGGGGACGAATGGAATCCTGGACATCGAGGTCGAGACATGGCGGGCACGGTCGAGCAGAAACTGGCGGAACAGGGCATCAAGCTGCACGAGGCCCCCACCCCCGTTGCCAATTACGTGCCGTTCGTGCGCACCGGCAATTTGCTGTTCGTCTCCGGCCAGGTCTGCTTCGACCCGGCCGGCAAGCTGATTGCCAAGGGCAAGCTGGGTGCCGGGGTCTCGATCGAAGACGGCGCTGCGGCCGCTCGCGGCTGCGCAGTGAACCTGCTGGCCCAGGTCAAGGCGGCCCTCGGCGATCTCGACAAGGTGGTGCGCGTGGTCCGCCTCGGCGGCTTCATCAACTCGGCGCCTGACTTCCTGGACGGGCCCAAGGTGCTGAACGGCGCCTCCGACCTGATGGTCGCGGCCTTCGGTGACAAGGGCCGTCATGCCCGCACCACCGTCGGGGTCGCCTCGCTGCCCGCGGACGCCGCGGTCGAGGTCGATGGCGTGTTCGAGGTCGCCTGACGCGAATGCGCGCTCCGGATTGGCTGACAGCCCGGCCGGTCGCCCATCGCGGCCTGCATAACATTTCACGGGGCATCGTGGAAAACATGCCAGGCGCGGTGCAGGCCGCGATCGCAGGCAATTTTTCGGTCGAGGTCGATATTCAACTCTCCGCCGACGGCGAGGCCATGGTGCATCACGACCATGCGCTCGGCCGCCTCACCGAAGCGACCGGAGAGGTGATCGACAAGACCGCCGCCGAGCTGAAATCCGTCAAGTTCAACGACACACCGGAGCGGATGATGTCGCTCGGCGACCTCTGCGCCCTGGTCGCCGGCCGGGTACCGCTGGTGATCGAGCTGAAGAGCCATTTTGGCGGCGACCGCAAGCTGGTGAAGCGGATGGTCGAAGTGCTGGCGTCCTATGACGGTCCCGCCGTCGGTATGTCCTTCGATCCTGACCAGGTGCTGGCGCTGCGCGAGCTGCTGCCCTCCCGTCCGCGCGGCATCGTCGCGCAGCGGACCTATGAGGACGAGTACTGGGCCAAGCTCACGCAGGAGCAGCGCGACAGCATGCTGTACCTCCGCCACGGCTTCCAGACCCAGCCCCACTTCGTCGCTTTCAGAGTCGACGATCTCCCCGCCCCCGCCCCTTGGCTTGCTCGCAACCTGTTCGGCTGCGCCCTGCTCGGCTGGACCGTGCGCACGCCGCAGCAGCGGACGCGGGTCGGGCGATATGCGGACCAGATGATCTTTGAAGGGTTTGTGCCGTAAGGGCACGGCACCTCTCGTGTCCCGGACAAGCCGCGACGCCTTTAGCGTTGCGGCGCAGAGCCGGGACCATCCCGCCGCGAACGCGCTGCCCGTGGGCCCCGCTCTGCAAGCGCACCGTTAGAAGAGCGCTGCGCTGCGTCAGGCATGCGAGCGCGTTCCCGACCTCTTGAAGTCGCTGCTGCAATGCACGATCTTGGGCATGATGGCATCATCGGAAATCACGCTCGAGGCCGTACCTTCGATTGGCGAAGTGACACCGGAGGATTGGGACGCCTGCGCCAATCCCGGCAAAGCTTGTAATGGGCATGGCAAGGGAACCTCATCCGCTTTTCCAGGCGATTCCGCCGGCCTCTTAAGCTCGGCCTATAACCCGTTCGTCTCACACGCATTTCTCTCCGCCGTCGAGAAATCGGGTTCGGCGACGATCCGCACCGGCTGGGGACCGCGGCATCTCGTGGCCAAGCTCGACGGCCGCGTCGCGGGAATCGTGCCCTGTTATCTGAAATCGCACTCGCAGGGCGAATACGTTTTCGACCGCGGCTGGGCGGATGCCTATGAGCGTGCCGGCGGGCGGTACTATCCGAAGCTCCAGGTCTCGGTTCCCTTCACCCCGGCAACGGGGCCGCGCCTGCTGGTCCGCGACGGTGTCGACCGCGAGCAGATCACCGAGGCCCTGGCGAGCGGGCTGGTGGCGCTGTGCGGGGTCAGCAAGGCCTCTTCGGTGCACGTCACCTTCGCGCGCGAGGCCGAGTGGAAGCTACTCGCCAGGCACGGCTTCCTTCAGCGTACCGATCAGCAGTTCCACTGGCACAATGAGGGGTTTGCGAGTTTCGACGACTTCCTGGCGACGCTGAACTCGCGCCACCGCAAGTCGATCAAGCGCGAGCGACGCGATGCGCTCGCCGCCGGCATCACCATCCACTGGCTGACGGGCAAGGACATCACCGAGGATGCCTGGGACGCATTTTTCGAATTTTACATGGAGACCGGGTCGCGCAAATGGGGCCGGCCATATCTGACGCGCGAGTTCTTCTCGCTGATCGGCGAGACCATGAGCGAGGACGTGCTGCTGGTAATGGCCCGCCGCAACAATCGTTGGATCGCGGGCGCGATTAACTTCATCGGCTCGGACACGCTGTTCGGCCGCAACTGGGGCGCGGTCGAGCATCACCCGTTCCTGCATTTCGAGGTCTGCTACTATCAGGCGATTGATTTCGCCATCAAGCGCGGCCTCCGGCACGTCGAGGCCGGCGCGCAGGGCGAGCACAAGATCGCACGCGGCTACCTGCCGACGACGACCTATTCCGCGCACTTCATTGCCGACCCGGGCCTGCGGCGCGCCATCGACGACTATCTTAAGCGCGAGCGCGCTTATGTTGCGGAAGCCGGACGTGAGCTCGCCGAACTCGGCCCGTTCCGCAAAGGGGCCGACGAGGCGTCTTGACGGTTTGCCGTGGCTGGTGACAGTAAGCGCAAAATCTCGAGGACCCACCAATGACCGCCTACGACACCAACAACATCTTCGCAAAGATCCTGCGCGGCGAGCTGCCCTGCTACAAGGTGTACGAGGACGAGCACGTCTTCGCCTTCCTCGACATCATGCCGCGCGTGCCAGGCCACACGCTGGTGATCCCGAAGGCCCCTGCCCGCAACATCCTCGACATCAAGCCTGACGACTTCGCCCATGTCGCCCGCGGCGCGCACAAGATCGCGGTGGCCGCGATGAGGGCATTCAACGCCGACGGCATCACGGTGCAGCAGTTCAACGAGCCCGCCGGCGGACAGGTGGTGTTTCACTTGCACATGCACGTGATGCCGCGCCACGACGGCGTCGCGATGCTGCCGCCCGCCAGCCGCAAGGAAGACGCCAAGGTGCTGGAAGAGCACGCGTCCAAGCTGATCGCGGCGCTGCAAGCGGCGTAGGTCTTTCCACATCGTCATTGCGAGGAGCCCTTGCGACGAAGCAATCCAGACTGTCTCTGCGGAAGCAGCCTGGATTGCTTCGCTTCGCTCGCAATGACGAAGGGGTCACAGTGCGCCCCTCACTCCGTTTCGAAATCTCCCGCTTGCGGCGCCGCCAACGGCGTGAACTCGCAACGGTCCGGCTTGATGTCGATCAGTGGCGTGTTGTCGAGGCAATCGAGCCCGCGCACCAGGATCGCATTGCCTTCGATGCCGACCAGCTTCACGACCGAGGTGCCGATCGGATTGGGCCTCACCGGCGAGCGCAGCGAAAACGTGCCGCGGGTTTTCTCGTTATTCTTCGGGCTTTGCAGGATGATATCGCGGCGCGACTTGTCGAGCCAGTACAGCACTTCGAGATTGCTGTAGAAGTCGACGCCCTTGATCGCCGGCACGAACGGCTCGAAGATCTCAAGCCGGCAGACCGGGCCGTCATGCCGCCCTTGCCGCGGCGTCTCCAGCCGCGACGTCCAGGGGGTGCGGATGCGCCCGATGAAGACGAGACCGGCATCTTGCGTCGGTGGCAGCTCGATGGCGACCTCGCCCTCGCGGAGCTCCTGTTCGCGAACCATATTTCCTGTTTCCTTGCTGTTCGCCGGTGGTTTTAGCCCAACCACCACTTGCCGGCCAGCATGAAGACTTCGCCCGTGACCACGCCGGCAAAGATCGAGCGACGGGTCAGCAGGAAGACGACGAGCCCGGCCCCGACCGCGCCATAGCGTAAGGCACCGGGGACGCTGGCAAGCGCGCCCGGCGGCTCGACCACGATCTGGGCGATGACGCCGGCCAGGATCGCGGTGGCGACTGCCCGCACCCAGACCAGCAGCTCGGAGCCCTCGTCGATGCCGCCGCCGAACCACAGGCCCAGCATGCGCCATATCTGGTTTGGAACGACGCCGGCGACGAACAGAACGGCGAGCGCGTGCCAGTCGCCAATGAGGTGCGAAAAGCTCATGCGCGCACCGCCCGCCACCAATGCACGCCATAGGCGATCGTACCGGCCACCACGCCGCTGACGAGGATGTCCACGCCGGAGTTCATATTCGCGGCCAGCGGATAGAGCAATATGCCGAGCACGAGCGCGACGACATCGGCGATCTCGCGGCTGTTGCGCGCAGTCGAGAACAGGAACGACAGCGGCGTCAGCAACAGGATCGCAGCTCCAAGCGTCTGCGTCAGGTTGGCGGCGAGGAAATAGCCGACCGTGTTGGCACAGAGGCACACCGACACAAGGCCGCAGCCGAGCCCGTGAACGAAGGCGATGCGCCGCTCGCGCGGCACAAGCGGTAGGAAGCGATGGCACTCGACCCACAGCGTCACGGCCGTGAGATGCGCGGCGAAGACCAACTCGCGTCGCTTGGTCGTCCGTGTGCGCATCAGCGGTAGCACCGAGACCACCATCGGAAACAGACGGATCGCGCTGACGGTCACCGCGAGCGCGGATTGGATGACGGTCGCGCCCGAGCCGAGCGTGGTGATCAGGATGATCTGCGCGGGACCGGCCCAGACGAACAATGTCGAGCAAAGCGCCCAGAGCAGGCTGAAATGGGTGTCGTGGGCGAGCGCGCCGATGCCGAGATAGGTCACGAACAGCACGATGGTGAGGATGGTCTGCGTAATCGAACGCAGCCCCCACGCAAATGCGCGCAAGGGGCTTTGCCATTGAGATGAATCAAGCGGAGGAAGCGCCACGGAAGCTTTGGCCGAGGAGAGGAATCGTGCCTGCATAACGGGCGACGCAGCGGCTCGCGTCAAGGAAGCCCGCGGCGGGGCTGGCATGCGCGCATCCCCTACCCGCTCACACCGCGGTTCTTCAGCACAAAGCACGCACCGCCCGCCTTGCGGATGCGGTTGCACAGATCATCCGCTTCGCTGCGCGTGTCGGCGCCGATGCGCACTTGATAGAAGGCGCGCGTGCCGCGGCTGCGCATCACGGAAGACAGCAAGCTCGGATCGCGATGACCGATCACGGTGCTCAGCCGCGTGACCGCGCGGGAATACATCGCCAGCGCCCTATTGCGGTCGAAGCCAGCGGCGAGCTGTACGCCCCAGACCTTTGCGGCGGCAAGCTCGACATGCTGCTCGAGTTCGGCCACGAACGGATTGGGAGCGCGCTTGAGCAACGCCATGAGATCGCGGCAGCCCGTCGGCGGCGCGCTCGGCGGGCCGCTTCCGGTCGCGCCGGCCTTGGCCCACGTCTCCACTGTCGCACCGGTAATGGCGAGAACGTAGTTGCGGGTCTGCTCCGGCATTGAACCGGTGCCCGCGAGCCATTCCTGCACCCGCCGCGGGCCGGCGTTGTAGGCGGCAGCCGCGAGGCCGAGATTGCCGAACTGGTTGCGCAGCTCATTGAGGAATTCGGCCGACTTGGGCAGCGCCTGCACCGGATTGAAGGGATCAAGCAGCCCGCGCTCGCCGGCGGTGCCTGGCATGAACTGTGCGATGCCCTGCGCGCGTTCGCCGTTGCGGGTCACCGGTCCGACGGCGTCGGACTGGAAGCGGCTCTCCTGCCAGATCACGCGGGCGAAGAACTCCAGCGGCAGATTGGCCTGGCGCGCGGCCGCCTCGATGATCAGGCAGAGCGACTCCCGCGTGTCGCTCTCGCGGGCATCTTTCGGTTTCTCCGCCGGTTTCTCTGGTTCCTGGGCATTCGGTGACACGACGGGCCCAGGCGCCTCCTCCGCCAGCGCCGGCGACAGCACGAGGGTCTGGCACAAGACAGCGATGATCCGAGCTATTCGCATGGCATTGCCGCTATGGGACAATTCAGACCTTGACTTGGAACCCCAGCCCTCTAGCAACGAGCAGCAATATCAATGCAGGTCGCGCCCTGATGGTGACAATCTTTTTTGATCTCGACGGCACACTGACCAACCCAAAGCCCGGGATCACCCGCTCGATCCAGTACGCGCTGGAACGGCTCGGCGTTTCGGTGCCGAGCGAGGACGAACTGACCTGGTGCATCGGCCCACCGCTGCATGCCAGCCTCAAGAAGCTCACCGGGACCGATGAACTCGCTGACCGTGCGCTCCTGCTCTATCGCGAGCGCTTCAGCGACATCGGCCTGTTCGAGAATGAGGCTTACAGCGGAATTACGGACACATTGTCGAGGCTCGCAGCGACACGTCAGCGCATGTTCGTGGCAACCAGCAAGCCTGCCGTCTACGCCACGCGCATCGTCGATCATTTCGCCCTGAAGCCCTATTTCGAGCGCGTGTTCGGCTCCGAGCTCGACGGCACGCGCGTCGACAAGCGCGACCTGCTCCGCTACGCGCTCGAGGAAGCCAGGGTTGATCCGCAGCACGCGGTCATGATCGGCGATCGCAGCCATGACGTGGTCGGCGCCCGCGCCAACGGCATAACCGCCATCGGCGTGCTCTACGGCTACGGCAGCGAGGCCGAGCTGCTCGACGCCGGCGCTCATCACATCTGCGCCGCACATCCCGAGCTGCTCCGCCACTGCGTGACCTAGCCGATCAGGCGCGGACGGCCTACACCGCCGCCAGCATGCCCGTCTTCGGATGACAGTTCAGATATTCGAAGAACTGCTCGTCGGCGGCAGCCACCGTGACTTCGTGATAGAGCCGCAACTTGGCTGACGGCCCGAGCGTCGACAGATATTTCATCGCGGCGCCGAAAATCTTGAGGTGGGTCGGATGCGACTCCGCCCAGCGTTCGAGCGCAGCGAGACTCTTCCACCAGCTCTGGCCATAGGACTTTTCGCTGACGCTGCCATCAGCCGCGAGCATCCGCATGTAGCGATGGGCGTAACAGCCGATGCCAAGGCCGTCGTCGCGCAGGAAATCCATGCCCTGGCGCAGCACCGGCTCGACGTCGTCGAGATAGAGCTTGCGCTCGGACGTCTCGGTATCGCTCCAGTCCTGCCCAGAGCGGATCAGGCAGAGATTGTCGTGCGCCACGACGCGCAGCCGCGCGCCAGCGCGGATCAGCTCCGGTGCGCCGCCTGGCGTCATCGCATCCGTTTGGGACAGCGGAATGCGATCACGCATGCCGCCCCAATACGCGTGCTCCTGCACCTCGCCGCTCATGTCGGCGGCGATTGCGGCGACACCTTCGGGCCGGTCAGGCGAGGAGAACAGCGTCTCGTGCCGCGCCACAATGGGTCGCAGCACCTCGATGAAGGTGCCGATATCGTCTCGCTGACTTCCGGTCCACGCCTCTCGCGCAGGTGCGAACCAGGCATCGAAGCGTGCGACGTCGTCCCAATAACCGACGGAGACAACGTTCTCATGGCCGAACTGGTCGACATAATGCGCGCGGTCCCAGTGGGACGGACCGTTCTCTGCAGCGAAGAGCTCCGCAATTTCTATCAAAGCGTCCGTCGCCGCCGGTGCCACACCGCGATACTGGACACCGAGATAGGCCATCACGACGCGGTTCACGGCTGGCTTGTAGCGCGCCACGAACGACGGATATGGCGGCTGGTAGTCGTCCGGCACGCGCTTGTGGCGCGTGCGCTGGGTTTCGAGATGCAGAGGAATTGCGGATTCCATGATCATGCTTTCCCGTGGTCCCGGCGATCAGCTCGCCGCGGCGGCGATGTCCGTGGGCTCGACCATATCGACCGGCAGCGCAAACTGCTCGACCCGCTTGTACGGCTTGTTGTTGAGCAGGAGCCGCGTCACGTCGGGCCGCGAATAATGCCCGGCGGGATCGGCGGCGTTCTTTGCAACACCGATGGCGCCGAGGTCGATCTCGGCAATCAGGAGACCCTCCTGGTCCGGCGCCAGCTTCTCGCCGATCTGGCTGCCGTCGGGGCCATAGATCGCGGCAAAGCCGCCGCCGGCATGCAGCAGAGCATGCTTGTCGGGCCGGTCGCAAAGCTCGTCGATCATTCCTTGCGACACCGTCGCGCAAGGCGCGAGCACGAAGCAGGAGCCTTCCACCGCGTAAACGCGCGAAGCCGCATTGTTGACCTCGGCGCCGAGCGCCGGCGCGAAGGGATCGTAGAGCGAGAAGCTCGGCCAGGCGGCGACATGCACCTGCTCGTTCTGGGCGTACATCGCGTATTTCGACAGCGGCTGGAGATGCTCCCAGCAGCACAGTGCGCCGAGGCGGCCGATGTCGGCTCTCGCATGCACGGCAAGGTCGCTGCCGTCGCCCTCGCCATAGACGGTGCGCTCGGCATGGGTCGGCCGCAGCTTGCGGCGCTTTGCGATGGTCTCGCCGCCGGGCCCGATCAGCCATTGCGCCAGATAGAGGCTGCCGCCGTCGCGCTCGGACAGGCCGATCACGGCGGTGAGCTTTGCCTTGCGCACGGCCTCGCGCAGCTTTTCAGCCTGCGGGCTGTCATAGGACAGTGAATTGTCGAAATAGCGCTGCACGAAGCCGCGGCCGATCGCCCATGCCGGCGAGTCCATCCAGATATGCCAGGGGTAACCGGGGATGAACGCCTCAGGAAAGGCGACCAGCTTGGCGCCCTTTTCCGCGGCCTCCGTGATCAACGCGATCGACTTGGCGATCGAGGCGTCGAGGTCGAGCCAGGCCGGCGCCGCCTGTACCACTGCCACCTTGTATTTCGGATGTTCGATGCCCATTCCCGCCTCCATCGCCGGTTGATCGGAAGCCACGTCCGATGCAGTCTATTTGGCCAAGCCGGACGGCCGGGCGCTCGACCAGGGCGGAACAAAAACTCGACTGGACGCGCCCGCCAACCGGTACGGGATTTGCCTCCGGGCAGGCTGGATCCGCCAACAGGCGATTTTTGCAGGGTGTGAAAGGGAGGCTCCTCAGATGCCAATCCAGTTCACGACGGACGGCAGCCCCGGCTACCGGCGGCTGGCCCTCTGGCAGGACATTGTCTGCGACGTCTTCGTCGGGCTCGACTGCAAGTCGGACGTTGGTAGCGCCTTTCACGGCTCGGTCACGCAGGCTTCGCTCGGCAGGGCCGTGTGCTCCGAGGTCTGCTCCGACCGCCAGCATGTCTTCCGCACGCCCTCGCGCATCGCGCGCTCTGATCAGGATTTCGTCCTGGTCGCGCTCGGCAATCGCGGGAACGGCGGCGTGGTGCAGGATGGCCGCGAGACCGTGATCCATCCCGGCGAATTCGCGCTGTATGACACCACGCGGCCGTATGAGCTGAAGTTCAACGACAGCTTCACGCAGACCATCTTCAAGGTGCCGCGTGAGATGCTGCAGCGCCGGCTCGGCGGCACCGAGGCACTGACCGCGATTGCGTTCGGCGCCGATGTGCCGCTCGAACGGCTCGCCTATGATTTCATTGTCAGGCTCTGCCAGAGCGCGGACCAACTTGCTCCAAACAACGCGGCCGCACTGTCGGAGCAGGCGGTCGATCTCCTTGCGATGGCGCTCGGCGAGCGGCTCGGCAAGACGTCGCTGCCGTCCTCGACCCATCGCTCCGCCCTGCTCTACCGGCTAAAGGCGCACATCCGCGCGCATCTTGCTGATCCCGACCTCTCGCTCGCGGAGGCCGCGGCCGCGCTCGGCATCTCGCCGCGCTATGTCAACGATCTCCTCGCCGACGAGGACACCTCGTTCCAGCGCCATGTCCTCGCCGAACGCCTCGCCCAATGCAGGCGCGACCTCGCCTCGCCCGTGCTCGCCCATCGCCACATTAGCGAGATCGCCTTCGCCTGGGGCTTCAACGACCTCTCGCATTTCGGCCGCGTCTTCCGCGACCATTTCGGCATGTCGCCGCGCGACTTCCGGCAGAGCCAGTCGCGGCACTGACAGTCCAGTCAGCGATCACCTCGAGCCTTCGCTTCGAGCGAAGGCAGCGCTCGCCAATTCCAAATTGTCTTGCCTGCTGACCTGCCTCAAGCTGGCACGCATGAGGACCGACGCCACCATAAGCGGAACGGAGCTATTGCTTGGTGTGATCGCCATCCGGCTCGCGCTGCTCGTCCTGGTAGGCTGGGGGTTGACGCTCCTGCCGCGGCAGCCGGGTGACTACCAGCTCGCCTGCTTCTCCTCGTCCGCAACGACGATCGAAATCCAGCCCGAGGCGAAAGCGATCGACCCGCGCGTTGCCGACGCGGCCTTCGCTGACATGCTGCGGCACGACTAGGGCATTGCCAAGCCATGCCGGGCTCTCGCGAAAGCGCTCCCGACTCCTTTCTTTTCATGGCGGAAGCCCGGCTCCCGGCAGGGGAACTGTCCGTGTCCTGACGGGTTGCTGTCGATCCGGCAATTTCCTATTCGGAGATGAATCACGGCTCGAATCAACCGCGCCTCCATCATGTCATCCGCCCCGATCGAGCATGCCGACGGCCTGCCGCAGCCGCAGCGCAGCCAGGCGGTGCTGACCATTGCGCTTGGCATCATCATGGCGGTGGTCGACAGCGCCATCGCCAATGTGGCGCTGCCGACGATCGCGGCCGACCTCGATGCGAGCCCGGCCTTCTCGATCTGGATCGTCAACGGTTACCAGCTCGCGATCACGATCTCGCTGCTGCCGCTGGCTTCGCTTGGCGAGATCGTCGGCTATCGTCGCGTCTATCTGGTCGGGCTCGCACTGTTCACGCTCGCATCCGCGTTGTGCGCGCTGGCACACACGCTGCCGCTCCTGACAATCGCGCGCATCATCCAGGGCTTTGGCGCGGCCGGAATCATGAGCGTCAACGCGGCGCTGGTGCGCTTCACCTATCCGCGCAGCCAGCTCGGCCGCGGCATCGGGCTCAACGCGCTCGTGGTCGCCTTCTCGGCCGCGGTTGGCCCGACGCTCGCCGCCGGGATTCTCGCGATCGGAAGCTGGCCCTGGCTGTTCGCCATCAACCTCCCGCTCGGTGCGGTGACATTGCTGATCGGCTTGCGCAGCCTGCCGCACACCAGGCCCGCAAGCCGTTCCTTCGATTGGCAGAGCGCGGGGCTCTCCGCGATCACGTTCGGCGTCGGCATCGCCGCCGTCGACAGCGTCGGCCATGGCGAGGCGGCGGTCACCTGCCTCGTGCAGTTCGCCATCGCCATCGTCGCCGGCGCGCTGCTGATCTATCGCGAAACCCACATGACCTCGCCGCTGTTGCCGATCGATCTGTTGCGCATCCCGGTGTTCGCGCTGTCGATTGCGACCTCGATCGCATCGTTCTGCGGACAGATGCTGGCCTTCGTCGCGATCCCCTTTTATCTGCAGAGCCGCTTCGGCTATTCCGCCGTGCACATGGGCCTCTTGATCACGCCCTGGCCGATCGCGGTGGTTTTCGCCGCGCCCCTCGCTGGCCGCCTTGTCGAGCATTATCCCGCCGGCCTGCTCGGTGGTATCGGGCTCACGCTGTTCGCCTGCGGCCTCGGCGCGCTCGCCTTGCTGCCTGCAACGCCCGCGCCGTTCGACGTGATCTGGCGCATGGCGCTGGCCGGCGCCGGCTTCGGCCTGTTCCAGACCCCCAACAACCGCACCATGATCGCGGCCGCCCCGCGCGAGCGCGCCGGCGGCGCCAGCGGCATGCTGGGAACGGCCCGCCTGCTCGGCCAGACCACCGGCGCGGCACTGGTGGCGCTGTTCCTCGGCCGCTATCCGGTCGAAGGAACCCGGCTGGCGCTCCTCGCCGGTGTCGGCTTTGCACTCTGCGGCGCGGTGCTGAGCATGCTGCGACTGTCGCCCCCGGGCGCGCGCGGCGCCGAGCACGTTCGCGTGCAGGACGACCAGCGCCTGCGGGGTGAATGACGCCGCTACGGTGATGCGAGCAACAAAAAGACCGGCTTTTCAGCCGGCCTTTTCAACTCATCGCGTGCAAATCAGACTTTGACCAGTGGCCCTTTCGAGGTCGGCCCCTTGGAGCCGCCGGGACCGCCCGGCTTGGACTTGCCTGGCGGACGCTTGCGGGCGCCGGGCAGCTTCTCCTGCTTCGGCGTGACCGGGCCCTCAACGAACTCGAAGCCGATCTTCTCCTTGGTCTCGTCGGCCTCGTCCTTGACGAGAACGACACGAACATGGCCGCCGCCCTTGAGCTTGCCGAACAGCACCTCGTCCGCCAGCGGCTTCTTGATGTGCTCCTGGATCACGCGGGCCATGGGACGTGCACCCATCTGCTCGTCGTAACCGTGCTGGACCAGCCAGGTCTTGGCCGGCTCGGACAGCTCGATGGTGACGTCGCGATCGCCAAGCTGCGCCTCGAGCTGAAGCACGAACTTCTCGACGACGGTGCCGATCACCTCGACGCTGAGATGGCTGAACGAGACGATGGCATCGAGGCGGTTGCGGAATTCCGGCGCGAACTGCCGGTTAATCGCCTCGTGGTCGTCGCCTTCCCGCTTCGAACGGGTGAAGCCGAACGCCTGCTTGGCGAGATCCGCCGCGCCCGCATTCGTGGTCATGATCAGGATCACGTTGCGGAAATTGACCTGCTTGCCGTTGTGGTCGGTAAGCCGGCCGTGATCCATGATCTGGAGCAGCACGTTGTAGAGATCGGGATGCGCCTTCTCGATCTCGTCCAGCAGCACCACGCAATGCGGATGCTGGTCGACGCCGTCGGTGAGCAGGCCGCCCTGGTCAAAGCCGACATAGCCGGGAGGCGCGCCGATCAGGCGCGACACGGTGTGCCGCTCCATGTACTCCGACATGTCGAAGCGCAGCAGCTCGACGCCGAGCGTCGCCGCGAGCTGCTTTGCGACCTCGGTCTTGCCGACGCCGGTCGGACCCGAGAACAGGTAGCAGCCGATCGGCTTCTCCGGCTCGCGCAGGCCAGCACGCGCCAGCTTGATCGAAGCGGCGAGCGACTCGATTGCCCTATCCTGGCCGAAAACGGTGCGCTTTAAGGTCTGCTCGAGATGCTTGAGCACCTCGGCATCGTCCTTCGACACGCTCTTCGGAGGAATCCGCGCCATCGAGGCGATCGTGGTCTCGATCTCCTTGATGCCGATGGTCTTCTTGCGCTTGTTCTCGGAGACCAGCATCTGTGCCGCACCGGATTCGTCGATCACGTCGATCGCCTTGTCCGGCAGCTTGCGGTCGTGGATGTAGCGCGAGGAGAGCTGGACGGCGGCCTCGATCGCCTCGTTGGTGTATTTCAGCCGGTGGTAGTCCTCGAAATACGGCTTGAGGCCCTTGAGGATCGCGATCGCATCCTCGACCGTCGGCTCGTTGATGTCGATCTTCTGGAAGCGCCGCACCAGCGCACGGTCCTTCTCGAAGTGCTGACGGTATTCCTTGTAGGTGGTCGAGCCCATGCAGCGGATGGTGCCCGAGGCCAGCGCCGGCTTGAGCAGGTTCGATGCGTCCATCGCCCCGCCCGACGTCGCACCCGCACCGATCACGGTGTGGATCTCGTCGATGAACAGGATGGCGTTGGGGTGCGCCTCGAGCTCCTTCAGCACCTGCTTCAGGCGCTCTTCGAAGTCGCCGCGATAACGCGTGCCGGCGAGCAGCGTGCCCATGTCGAGCGAGAACACCGTCGCGGCCGCCAGCACCTCCGGCACCTCGCTGTCGACGATGCGCTTGGCGAGGCCTTCCGCGATCGCGGTCTTGCCGACGCCGGCTTCGCCGACGAACAGCGGGTTGTTCTTCTGCCGGCGGCACAGCACCTGGATCGCGCGGTTGATCTCGGAATTGCGTCCGATCACCGGGTCGATCTTGCCGTCGCGGGCCTTCTTGTTGAGGTTGACGCAATAGGTCTCGAGCGCCTCGCCCTTCTTCTTGGCGTCCTCGTTGCCCTTGGCCTCCGTCTCCTCGTCGACGCCGCGCACGGGCCGCGCTTCGGAGACGCCTGGCCGCTTGGCGATGCCGTGGCTGATGTAGTTGACCGCGTCATAGCGCGTCATGTCCTGCTCCTGCAGGAAATACGCGGCATGGCTCTCGCGCTCGGCGAAGATTGCGATCAGCACGTTGGCGCCGGTCACCTCTTCGCGACCGGACGACTGCACGTGGATCACCGCGCGCTGGATCACGCGCTGGAAGCCGGCGGTCGGCTTGGCGTCGTCGGCGCCATCCGTCACCAGGTTCTCGAATTCGGTCTCAAGATAGTTGACGAGACTCGTGCGGAGCTTGTCGAGATCGACGCTACAGGCGCGCATGACGGCGGCTGCATCGGAGTCGTCGATCAAAGAGAGCAATAGATGCTCGAGCGTCGCGTATTGGTGATGACGCTCGTTTGCGATCGCCAGTGCACGATGCAGGGATTGTTCAAGGCTTTGGGAAAAAGTCGGCATTCGCGTCCTCTATGGCCCCCACCATCATGATCGTCATCGCCCGGTCAGGCAACAACAACCTTTCTCACATATAGTTATACAAGAGCGCGGCGAAAGACCGGTTCCGCGACTCAGGCGGCTGCACACAAGGCCGGCATTTTCGATGCAAGACCCGTTCCGATTTGGGCGGGATCGGCGCCGGCACAGAATTCCGTAGTTCTGCCGGCTGCAGCGGATGCCGCGCGCAGACCTCGCGCGACGATCACACCGCCACTACGCAAGAGCCGGCTTCAAGCGCGCCGTGAGGCATCTTACTTCTTTTCCATCACGCATTGCAGCGGATGCTGGTGCTTGCGGGCGAAGTCCATCACCTGCGTCACCTTGGTCTCGGCAATCTCGTAGGTGAATACGCCGCACTCGCCGATGCCGTGATGATGGACGTGCAGCATGATCTTGGTCGCAGCCTCGACGTCCTTTTGGAAGAATTTCTCCAGTACATGGACGACGAATTCCATCGGCGTGTAGTCATCGTTGAGGATCAGCACACGATACAGGTTCGGCCGTTTGGTCTTCGGCTTGACCTTTGTAATGACCGACGTGTTCGGCCCGGAAGGGCCGCCCGAACGGTTTTCGTCGTTGCTCATCCGGGGAGCGGAGGCGGCGGTGACCGCTGGCAGGTCCAGTCTGGAAGTCAGTTGCGGCATGGCACAGGCGTTCAAATTCCCCAGGGAAGCGAATGACGGTCTGCGGCGCAGCTCAGTACCTCGGAGCCTCGCACAAGCGCGCCGCCTTTCCGGATCGCCGCTTCCGAGCGGTCCGGTCCGAACCGGATCGTTCGCTAGCAATATGGCCCTGCCCCCGGCTCGCCGCAAGCGTGCAAAGGTTTGGCCGATGCGGCCGCGGCGGTCCCGATTCCCGGCCCGGCGATCCAAACCAAGGTTAATCAATCCGGATCGATTTGACAAAAATTTCCACTGTGACTGTTTGGACCTGTTGACCAGGAACCCGGCCGTTAGCGCGACTGCGACGGTTTCGACGGGATATCTCCGGCTTTCTACGGTCCCATTTACCGACCCTTCAAGGGCCTGGGGCGAAATCGGGCAAACCACAGATTTCGGGGGTCGTCATGCTTCACCTGCCCGTTGTCCGCCGCATTGGTCGACAGCTCGCCAGCTTCGGGAAGGCCGAGCAAGGCAACATCGCGGTGATCTTCGCCATCGCGCTCGTCCCAGTGCTGACCTTCGTCGGTGCCGCGATCGATTACAGCCGGGCCACCCGCGCGCGATCGTCAATGCAGGCCGCCCTGGATTCGACCGCGCTGATGCTGTCGAGGGACCTGACAGCCGGTACCATCTCCCAGTCCCAGATCAGCCAGAAAGCGGCAGACTATTTCAAGGGCCTGTTCGCCGGTAGCGAAGCCGCGGACACGGCAGCAAAGACAAGGGTTCAGCTAACGGCAACCTACACTGCGGCGACCACAAGCGCGGCAGCGAAGATCCTTCTGGAAGGCTCCAGCTACATCGATTCCATGTTCATGCAGATCGCCGGCTATCCGACGCTCGGCTTCAATACCACGTCGACCGCAACCTGGGGCAACGCGAAGATGCGCGTGGCGCTCGCGCTCGACAACACGGGGTCGATGGCTCAGAACGGAAAAATGACGGCATTGAGGAATGCAGTGGCCGGAAGCGGCGGCCTGATCGACCAGCTCAGCGCGCTCAGCAAGAACGATGGCGACGTCTACATTTCACTCGTTCCTTTTGCCAAAACCGTCAATGTCGGAGCAAGCAATTACGGCCAGAGCTGGATTGACTGGACGGACTGGCTCAATCCGCCCACCGCACAGCCGGCGAACGTGGTCGGGAATTACCAGGCGAGTCTTCCGATGAATTGGCACGCAGTGGGACCCGGGGCGCGCTGCCCCTGGTCAAACAACAGCGGCGGCTTCTACTGCACGAGCGGAGCGACCAACAACAGCTCGAAATACACGGTCAGTGGCGTCAACGTTGTTCCCCCGAGCGGCTACATCTGCCCGGGCGTCGACGCCAATTCCCACACCATGTACAACGGCTGCTGGGAGAGCAAGTCTGCGGGCAATGGAACGTTCTGCTCCGGCAGCTCAAGCTGCAGCTGCCCGCTCGATGCCTCGGGCAACAGCGTCTCCGGTTGCAGTTGCACCGGCAGCGGCAACGGAAAATCGTGCACCGGCCAGCTCTATACCCACGATTGGACACAGCCTGGGCCGAACGACCTCACCCATAACCTGAATCAGCCGCGGGTGAGCGCCGTCGTCGGCTTCGCCAACAACAAATGGACTGCCAGCAACCCGACCCCCACCGTTCAGAACAATTGGCAGCAGGCATCCACCAACCCGATCAACACATGGACGGGCTGTATCGCTGATCGCACCCAGCCCAACGACGCAACCGGTACGTCCCCTTCGTCGTCCAATACCGCAACGCTGTTCCCGGCCAACCAATATTTCGAAAACAGCACCGCCTATTGCAGCGACAGCTCTTCGCCCCAGCTCAAGCCGATCATGCCGCTCACCTACAATTGGAGCGCATTGAAGACGGCGGTCAACGCCATGCAACCCACCGGCGGCACAAATCAGGCGGTCGGCCTGGCTTGGGCCTGGCAATCTCTGCTGCAGGGCAATCCCCTGAACGCGCCCGCAGAGACTGGAACCGTCAACACCACTTACAATCGGGTGATCATCCTGTTGTCTGACGGTCTCAATACCGAGGACCGCTGGCCGGCATATGGCAACGGCAGCAATCAGACCACCACCTACGGCAACAGCACCTTCCCCGGCTCGATTGACGCCCGACAGCAAGTCCTGTGCGACAACCTGCACAACGCCAAGGATTCCAATGGCGCATCGATGTACACGATTTACGCAATCCAGGTGAACACCAGCGGCGACCCGACTTCGGCCATCCTCAAATATTGCGCGAGCAGCCCGGACAAGTTCTACGAGATCAAGAGCTCGACCGAGATCGCGACCATTTTCAATACGATCGGAACCGCGCTGAGCAAGCTGCGCCTGGCGAGGTGATCAACGTTTCCCACCGGCAAAAAAAGCCCGGCTGATCAGCCGGGCTTTTCGATTCCAAGACGTCCCGGAAAGCTCAGTTCGCAGCCGGGGTGAACTTCGACACAATGGTCTCGACCGGCTTGAGCGCCTGCTTGGCGAGGTCGCTGTAGAGACCGGCGATCTTCTGCGATTCCGCAACGAAGGTCTCGTAGGCGGAACGGGCGAAATCGGTCTGCGCTTCCATCGCCTTGTCCAGCGACTTCACGCCCGAGAGCTTTTCGACGAAGGACTTGGTGTCTTCGAACGACTTCTTGGTGTAGTCGCCATAAGCGCTCGCGATCGCCTGAAGGCCGTGCTGCACGGAGGTCGCGGAGGCGACGCACTGCTCGAACTGCTCTTTCCCGTAGTTCTGAAAGTCTTCAACCTTGAACATGTCGGAATCCTTTTCCCTGGCTCTCGTCGGGAAGCCCCGGCTCCCTGACTTTGCCTACAATTAGTGCAGCGCACAAAAAAGTCAAGAATCTTGTGCGTCGCACAAAAGCACATTTAAATCGCGAAGATTCCCGGGGTTTTCCGCAAGGGTTCCTTAAGCTTTTGGAAACCGCGGCCCCCTACCCTGATTCCCTGGACGTGTTCACTTTCGCAGGCGGCCAAAGCCGTTTGAGAACATCACCTTAGCCAGAACAGCGGCTCAGGTCCAAACGTCCCCCGCGGTGAACATCAGCGGAGGGACAGCCTGAGCAGGTAATGATCCCGGGTCGATTGGGCACAATTTTGCCTCACGAGCCGGTGATCAAGTCAGAAACGGGGACGGGGTTCCATGCTTCGTAACAACTTGTCTGCCTCGCGCTTGGCGCGGGTTGGCGTTTTCGGGCTTCTTACGGTCACCACCGTAATCATCGTCACCACCGACGCTGCCGAAGCACGGCGCCACCGGCGCCATTACGCGCACCATCGGGTGCAGCGCGAGGTGTCCGAGAGCTCCAGCTCAAAATTTGCGTCCATCATTGTCGACGGCAATTCCGGCACGGTGCTCCAGTCGACCAGCCCCGACGCACTGCGTCACCCCGCCTCGCTCACCAAGATCATGACGCTCTACTTGCTGTTCGAGCGCCTCGAATCCGGCAAGCTGAAGCTCGACAGCGAGATGCCGGTGTCGCAGCATGCCGCCGACCAAGATCCGACCAAGCTCAACCTCCGCCCCGGCCAGACCATCCGCGTCGAGGACGCGATCAAGGGCCTCGTGACGCGTTCCGCCAATGACGCCGCCGTGGTGATCGCAGAAACGATCGGCGGCGACGAGAGCGATTTCGCCCAGATGATGACGCGCAAGGCACGCGCGCTCGGCATGTCCAAGACCGTCTATCGCAACGCTTCGGGCCTGCCGAACGACGAGCAGGTGACGACCGCACGCGACCAGGCCACGCTCGGCCGCGCCATCCAGGAGCGCTTCCCGCGCTACTATCGCTACTTCGCGACCGCCTCGTTCAACTGGCGCGGACAGTCGATCCGGAACCACAATCACCTGCTCGGCAATGTCGAGGGCGTGGACGGCATCAAGACCGGCTACACCCGCGCTTCCGGTTTCAACCTCGTCACCTCGATGCGCCGCGGCAATCGCCATCTGATCGGCGTTGTGCTCGGCGGCCGCAGCGGCAGCTCCCGCGACGCGATCATGCGCAATCTGCTCGCGGAGAATCTCGAGAAGGGCGCGACCACCCACACCGTCGCCGCCGTCACCGAGCGCAACGGCGCCGACGCCAGTGCCGAGGTCGCCGACGCCTCGGATGCTCCACGCTCTGCCCCGCAGGTCCAGGCCGCGGCGGCCCCTGCTCCCGAGGCCGCCTCGTCCCGCCTTGCCGCGCGTCTGTCGACGCTGGCGGCTGCGACTGCCGCGATGCCGCCGGCTCAGGCCAAGCCTGAAGTTCGCCCGGCTGAAGCCAAGATCGAGCCGGCGCCGCTCACCAATGGCGTGATCTCAAGCCAGCCGCTGTCCATCATCCCCGGCTCGTCCGAACCGATGAAGCCGGTCCGGGTCAAGACCGTTCAGGTCAAGGCCGGCGCCGTGAAAGTCGCCTCCGCTGCCCCGGCGCAGGTGTCGCCACCGGTCACGAACACCATTCCGTCCCGGTCCGATGTCCCGGAAACGTCCGGCGCCGTCGTCGCCCGGGCCGATCTCATCAACAGGCCCGAAATCCCGAGCCAGCCGGAAGCGCCGAAGTCCGAGATCGCCCGCACCGAGCTGCCACGGCAGCCGGCGGGCTTCGGCACCGGCAACGGCATCCTCGGCGTGCTGCCAGCCGCACCCGCCGCCGCTCCCGCCCCGGCCGCTCCGAAGCTTGCTTCCGCCGATCCGGCGCCGCGGCCAATCCAGATGAGCGCCACGACCAAGCCAGTCGTCACCCACAGCGGCTGGATCGTCCAGGTCGGTGCGCTCGAGAGCGAGAGCGAAGCCCAGCAACGCATCGACGCCGCCCGCAGCTCGGCCCGCGGCCTGCTCAGCAAGGCCGACCCGTTCACCGAGCCGGTCGTCGCCAAGGACAATCGCAAGCTCTACCGTGCCCGCTTCGCCGGGCTCGAGCGCGACCAGGCCGAAGCGGTCTGCCGCACCCTGAAGCGCGCCGAAATCTCCTGCATCACCGTGCGCAACTGATCTCTCGAGTCTCTCAAAGCAAATGCCCGCCTTGCGCGGGCATTTTCGTTTTGGGGTGACGCCGAGGCTGTTCCGCGACAACCTCTCGTCAACAATTTACGGTTAAAACTTTCCTCAAGGGATCGACCACGCCGACAATGGCGGGCATCGGGGCGACGGCAGACAGAGCAAGCGGAGCTCACGCGGTACGGGCGTTTGTAGCGTGGTGCCGGAGTTAGCCGTTATGCGTACGAAGCAGAGTATCCTTGGCCTCGTTTACACGGGCAGCGAGATACGTCGAGCCCCCCTGGTCGGGATGGAGTTTCTTCATCAGGGACTTGTGAGCCCTGCTGATGTCGTCACGCCCCGCGCCCGGCTGCAAGCCAAGGATCTGATAGGCCTCCTCCGCCGTCATTTTGCCGCTCGCCGCCGTGCGACGCTGCCGCCCTGCCGCATCGCCCTGCGCGTTCTGACGCCAAGCGGGAAACCGGCGGTCCAGATAGCTTTCAAGTAAGGCCACACTCTCGGCATCGAACGCCGGCACCATCGCCAGCAGGCCGGCAAGATCGAACTCGCCGAGATCGCGCCCGGCATGAGGTCCGGCAACGATCCGGCCTGTCAGCTGGCCGGTGTCGTGGTCGAGCCGCATGTCGAGGAATTGCGAACGCACGCGCGAGGCCTGTCCGGAGGCGCGCGTCGCGCCGCCGCCGAACAGCCCTCCGACATTGCCGAAGCCGGCGTTGGCCAAGGGTGTCCAGCCGAGCAGCCCGGCGCCGAAGATGCCGAGCGGAATCGCGACCGCCAGTTCTCCCCGCAGACCCGTGAACGCTGCGACCGCCAGCGCCACCACGCCGCCACCGAGCTTGATGGTGCGCGCCAGCACCGCCGGATTGGCGGAGCGGAACATCTGGAGCAGCAGATAAAGCGTGATAACGGCGACAGCGCCGGCGAGCAGGGTCATGGGCGGAATATAGTCGCGCTCTCGGCAAAATGCATCGCGTTCAGCTTCCGCAGCCGGTCGCCAGCCTGATCGCTACCTCATCTGGCCGATCAGCTTCGCCGCAGCGCTCGCGCTCTTCGCCAATTCCAGCAGCGCTTCACGGCCGCCGGCGGCGTAAGCCGCGGCCGCCCGCAACAGCTCGCGCAACTGCGCCGCCGCGCCAGGATCGAACCGGCACCAGGCACCGCCGGTCAGGCGCGCGATCTCGCGAAAGGTCCGCTCGGCCACGGCGTCATGGCCTTCCTGAAACACAAACACCGGCACCTTGAGCATGCCAAGCTCGCCGGCCCTGGCGCAGAGTTCGTCGGCGTTCTCCTCCATGGCATCGCCAACGAAGACGACGGCCCGCACGCCGGACGCGACGGCCTCGCGCCGGGCCTCGCTCAGCACCTTGCCGATCTGGGTGTCGCCGCCGCGGCAATCGATCTTGCTCATCAGCGTCGCAAGCCTGGCGCTGTCGGAGATCCACGCCGTCGCACGGCATTCGTTGAAGCCGCGATAGTAGACGAGCCGGACGTCGAGGCTGCCGAGCGCCGCAGTCTCGCGAAACATGTCGGCTTGGAGCGCGCAGGCCATGTCCCAGGTCGGCTGCCGGCTCATCGTCGCATCCAGCGCGAAGATCAGCCGCCCCCTCGCGCCGGGCGCATGCGGTGACAACGCACGCGCCTTGGCGACAAAGGCGGCAATGTCATCCGAGGTGGACGTTCCGGCCTGCGGCACTGCGCCGCCGGCTTTCGTCGAGACGGCATCGCCGCGCGGTTTGATGGGGTCGCCCGACATCGCTGCTCAACCATGCGTGGGCGATTAATGTGGTGGGCGCGGACAGCCCGGTCAATGTGCAAAGCCTCCGCGGACGTAAGCCGGCGGAGGCTTCGAGATCGGTATCAATGAGGGAGGCGTCAGCTCTTGGCAGGCGCCATCAATGCAACTGGACCCGGCTCGAGAATCTTGGGCGGAGACGATTGCGTGTCGACCGGTCCGACGTCGCTGTCGGTGGCGCTCAGGAACCTGTCGAGCATGCTCTGGATCGAGTTCTTGGCCGCATCCGGACCGGTGTCGCGCATGTCATTATGTTGGAACTCGGTCTTCACGACCTGAATGCCCGCCTTCTCGCACTCCTCGTCCGTGGGGATCACGCCCGCATCGGCCTTGAACTGGGGATCGGTGGAACGGAACGACAGGATCTTGAATTTGCCGGCCGTGACGAAGGGAACGCGCAGATTGTCGAGCGTGACGACCTTCTTGACCTCATCCGGATACTGCTTGGCGAAATACATCGTGATGTCGCCGCCCATGGAGTGACCGACCATGGTCACCTTGTCGTAGTCGGCATTCGGCTGGACCTTCTTCATCTCCTGCATGGCGAGATGAATGTTGGCGACGCCGCGCAGGATCTGCGGCAGCCGGCCGACATAGAGCTCGCCCGGCTTGGTCACCATCGGAGGGTCGGTCGGCAAATCATGCTGCGGGCTCACGACCATGTAGCCGCGCGCAGCGAAGATGTTGGCGAGGAAGCCGTACTCGGTGTTCTTGACGGTGTTGCCATGATTGATCACGGCGACAGGCAACTTAATCATGCCGGCGTTGGCCTGCATTTCCTTGTCGCGGCGCACCGCGATGTGGACGGGCACCGGGCGATTGTCGCGCGAAGCGTCGTAGAAGGTGATGGTCTCGTGCTTGATGGCCCACTTGCTCGCCGTGAAATAGGCGATGCCGCAGAGAGCACTGACCGAAACCAGAACGGCAATTCCACGCTTCATCTTCGTCCTCAGCCGCAGGCTCTTGCGGCCTGATCCCTGTTGAAAATCGTGTTCTCCGGGGCTCTTTGTCCCCTTGTCGCCTATTCCCTAATATATGTCACAGCAGCGTGACAGGAAGGCTAAATATTGTGAACCGGCAGCCCTTTCATTGTGCGTCGCACACGTTTGTTGGGCACCCTTTGTCATAAGGCTTCGTCAGGGTGCAGGTCACCATCCGACGCAACCGGGCCCGATCGGGTTCAATTCGTAGTCAACGTGAGATGAAAACGCGCGGAGCGCGGACCGAGTTCCCGCGGCAACTGGCTCGGATTTGACGGAAAGTAGCAATATACCGCGGCCTCAGGCGCCGAGGATGTCGTGGACCTCGAGCGGCTTGTCGACCTGATTGAACCATTCGGCACGGTTGGCGGCGCGGCGGCGGCCGCGCTCATCGAGCGGCAGCTTGAGCTGGCGGAGCAGGCTGGTCACCTCCTCCCGCGCGGTGAGATGGCCGAGATTGGGCCGCATGCCGAGCGTGGCCTCGTCGATCTCGTCGAGGGCGGTCAGGCCACGCGGGAAGAATTCGCGATAGACGACACGTTCGGCGAAGCCGTCGACGTAGCGGAAGCCGAGCCGCAGCGACAAATCCTTCAACCCCTCGGCGACGAGCTGCTTGTTGCGGGAGCCGAGCATCGACAGGCGGTTGCGCACCACGATCCAGTCGGTGGTCGCGCCGTCGAGCTGGCGGCGCTTGCGCCTGACGTCGCGCACCATCTCCGCGTAATGGCTCTCCCCCGTGACCGCGTAGTTGGCGGCATCGACGGTGCCGAGCACGTCGAAATCGAGAAAGCTGTCGTTGATCGGCGTCACCAGCGTGTCGGCCATCGAATGCGCCAGCCGCATCAGGTAGCTGTCGGTGCCGGGCGTATCGATGACGATGAAGTCGAAGCTGCTTTCGACTGCCGAGACCGCCTCCATGAATTGCAGGAACTCGGCATTCTCGTTCTCGGCGATCTGCATGGTCTCGCCGAGCTTGATGCAGCGATGCACCGGCAGCTCGAGGTCGAGCTTGGTGCGGCGCGCCCAGGCTGAACGGTTGCTGATGTAGCGGGTAAAGCTCTGCTGGCGGCAGTCGAGATCGATGGTGGCGACGCGCTGGCCGGCCTTCAGGAGCGCAACCGCGATGTGCAGGGCGGTCGTCGATTTTCCGGAGCCGCCTTTCTCATTGCCGAGCACGACCACATGCGCCGAGCCGGATTGGCCTTGGCTAGCCTGCACAAGCATGGCGATCCTCAATACCCCTAACGAATATCTTCGAGTTGACCGCATCGGCGGTCAAGTGAAATGCGTGACAGGTAATGCAAATTGCAATGCGCCGTTCTTCGTTATGAATTGCGGCGGCATCTTTTCGACTGTGGTCCAGCCCACAATGTCGCGACATTCTGCGCAGCCTTGGCCGGGATGCTGTGCCGCATCCGGATGCATGGTGTCCATGATCGCCGCTTGTTAAGGTTAGCCGGTCGCGCGCCGGCCGCACCCGCACTGATTCCCAACCCGATCGAGTCCTGATGTCATCAAGTCCCTTGATCGCCCGCACGGTCCCTGCCCTGCGGCGCGCCGTCGACACTCTCCGCAAGCGAAAGGCCACGATCGCACTGGTCCCGACCATGGGGGCACTCCATGATGGGCATGTGTCGCTGGTTCGCCTCGCCAAGCGACGCGCGAGCCGCGTCGTGGTGTCGATCTTCGTCAACCCCACTCAGTTCGCCCCGACCGAGGATTTTGGCGCCTATCCGCGCACCTGGAAGGCCGACATCGCCAAGCTCGCGGCCGAGGACGTCGATGTAGTCTGGCACCCCGGCGTCGAGGCCATGTATCCGGAGGGCTTTGCCACCCGCATCGTGCCGGAGGGGCCGGCGCTGGCCGGGCTCGAGGACCGCTTCCGCCCGCATTTCTTCGGCGGCGTCGCCACCGTCGTCGGCAAGCTGTTCACGCAATGCCGGCCCGACTTTGCGATCTTCGGCGAGAAGGATTTTCAGCAGCTGCGGGTGGTGGCGCAGATGGCGCGGGATCTCGACCTCGGCGTCAAGGTCATCGGCTCCCGCACCGTGCGCGAGCGCGACGGGCTCGCGATGTCCTCGCGCAACGTCTATTTGTCACCACAGGAGCGGCAGACCGCAATCACGCTTTACCGCGCCATGAAGGAGAGCGCCGGGCGCATCCGTGCAGGCGATGCGATCGCGCCCGCCATGGCCGGCGGCGCCGAGATGATCAAGGCGGCCGGTTTCGCCCTCGACTATTTCGAAGCCCGCCATGCCGCGACGCTGGCGCCGGTCACCTCGCGCACGGACGGACCCTTGCGGATCCTGGTCGCGGCCAAGCTCGGCACCACCCGGCTGATCGACAATATCGCGGTTTAGAGCAATCCGAGATCACGCAGCTCGCGCCGCATCGGCTCCGGCATCGCCGCGATCGAGCCGGCGGCGGACTTGCCGAGATCGGCGGGCACCGAATCATCGGTCAGATAGCGCCAGCCCTGGAACGGGCGCATCGGCCGCGGCGACACCGAGATCACCTTCGGCTGCATCACGATCCGGCAGCGCCCGATGCCGTCCTTATCACGGAACGGCTCGATCCCGATGATCTTCTCCCGCGCGGCGATCTCGCCCTTGATGACCCAATAGAGCGAACCGCCCGAGAGGATCTCGGCGTCGCGCTTGGGCACCATGCGGGTGATGTGGATGTGACGTTGCGGCAGACCCTTCTTCTTGGCGGTCTGCATCCGTTCGGCGATCCACTCCTTCAATTCCTTGACGGAGTCGCAGCCGACAGCGAGCTTGATCAGGTGTAGCGGCATGCCCCAGCATTAGCCGGGCAGCCGCGCATTTGGAATGCCGATCTACTCGTTATCCGCAGCCGCTGGAGCAGCCGCCGAGGCTGGCGGGGGCGCGAGCGGAACCGGCGCTGCGGGAGAACGCGCTGCCTTTGGAGCAGGCGGCTTCTTCGCGGCCGATGCAGTTGGTGCCGCAGGCGCTGCGGCCTGTGCCGAGGCCGCTGCCGGCGCGCGCGCTGCCGGCGCTGCGTTTGCGGCCGGTGCCGCCTGGCGCGTCGCCGCGGTCGGCGGCTCCGGATTCATGATGCTGACCGGCGGCGTCGACGAGGCGCTCGGGAACTCGGCATTGGTCGGCTTGCCCGTCGGCATCGACGGCGGCAATCCGGAAAGCGCGCCGGTAGCCGGCATCGCCAGCGCCGTTGCGGGCGCGTTCCAGGTCGGCGCATAGCGCGCAACCAGCGTGTCGTAGCGATGGGAATCCATGTTGGCGGCGACCTGCTGCTGGTCGGTCAGCGAGCGGAACGCAGCGCAATCGAACTGCGTGCAGCCGTCGCGCGCGACCAGCACATGGGCGACGAGGCCGTAGCGATCACGCTCCAGCGATTTGCGCAGCACCTTCAGGTCCAGCGTCAGGCTCTTCTCGGCCGTGGCGACGTCGCCGAGCGCGGTCAGCCGGTCGATCCTGGCGGCGGTATAGGAGACGGCGGCAGCCGCTGCCTCAGGCGCGCCGAACAGCGCCTTCTCGCAGCCAACGGCCACGGCATCGCCGGCGAGATCGTCGAGGCAGGACAGCGCCGGCAGGCTCGCCGTTACCGCCTGCGCGCGCGCTTCGGCCGGGGTGGCCTGCCCCTCTGAACCATAGACGCGCACCGTGGCCGCCCCGGCGATCGCAATGGACAGCAGCGTGATCACGGTCAACGCGCCGTTGGCGACCGACCTGTCGGCGCGCAGCAGCGTGATCAGCAGGATCAGCCCGAAGAATCCGGCAGCCAGCAGCGTCATCCACATCGGGAAGGCCGGCCAGCGCCAAATTTGGTCGAGCGACCAGGTCATACGCGACGTCCTCTCACGCGAGCAAAGAGCGAATGGTCAAGCGAGCACCGCGAGTCGGCAACTGCCCCCGCCCCACCTTGCGAAGCCGAAGCGGGCCTTTTGACGGCGAGAGGATACAATTCCGGGAGGCGCCAATGCGCAGGGTAGCGTCCGTCTTCAGGAGAGCGCGAGCTGGCTTTCCTTGGCGACGCGCTCGAAGGCTTCGGTCGAGCTCTTGATCCGGTACTGGCAGTCGTCGCCATCGGTCGGCAGCAGACGGATGATCTCATACGCGCCGCTGGCAGCCGGACGCGCCACATTGCTGGCCGTGAACAACACGCGCGTTCCCACGGGGAATTTGTGCTTCAACACCCTCTCCATCACTCAAACAGCGCCTGCCTCGCCCAGTGTCCCACTGCGATGGCCGGCCGGAAACCCGGGCCGTCGTATAGCACGAGCCCCGCCCGTTTGGCCAGCGTCATGCCGGCATGACAACCGCGCCAATTTGACAGTCTTTTCAGAACGATAGAGATGGACCGGCGGGCCGATGATACCGCCGGAGCAGCCCCGTCCGGCGGCATGTCGCAGCCGGATGTCGCAGCGTGGGGAATCACGGCGGTGGCAGGAGCGCCGCCAGCCGGCGCGCGGGCCGGCCTTCCCGTCCGGACCAGCGGTCAGGCGTCCTCGAACTTCTCGATGCGAAGCGTTTCGGCGAGCCCGTCCCGGGTCCATTCCTGGAACGCCGGCAGCGCCTGCATCGTGTCCATGTAGGCCTTGGTCTCGGGCGTGACCTCGATCGCATAGGTGCGGAAGCGGTGCACGACCGGCGCGTACATCGCATCCGCCGCGCCGAAGCGGCCGAACAGGAACGGTCCCTTGGCGCCATACCGGGTCCGGCACTCGCGCCAGATCTCCTGCACGCGCGCGATATTGGCCTTGGCGTCCGCCGACAACGTCACCGGGCGCACGGGGCGGTGCAGGTTCATGCCGCATTCGTTACGTAAGGCCATGAAGCCGGAATGCATCTCGGCGCACACCGACCGGGCATAAGCGCGCGCGGCGACATCGTCGGGCCACAGCTTTTTCTCCGGGTAGCGCTCGGCGATGTATTCGATGATGCTGAGCGAGTCCCACACCGTGATGTCGCCATCGACCAACACCGGCACCTTGCCGGCGCGGCTGAAGGACAGGATCTGCTCCTTGTCGGCGGGATTGTCGGTGTAGAGCGGGATGACGGTCTCCACGAAGGGGATGTCGCTGGCGCGCAGTGCAAGCCAAGGCCGCATCGACCATGACGAGTAGTTCTTGTTGCCGATCGCGAGTTTCAGCGCAGCCATGTCGTCAATCCTCCCCGAGACGTCCTGAAGCGAGCTGCTTTTAACGCCATAGCCTGCCCCCAATCAATCGTTGCCGCGGCTTGCCATGCGTGGCAATCGTTGCCGCCCGCGAGGAGACGGACATGAGCAGGCACTGGGTCGACATTACCGCCGTCGGCTTCTTCATCATCGAATGGCTGGTCTACGCGCTGACGCTGGAGCATTCGGCCTATGGCCGCGACAGCCTGTCGGCGCGCATGAATCGCTACCGCGAGGTCTGGGTGCGCCAGCTGCTCGAGCGCGACACGCGCATGGTCGACATGCAGATCATGGCCTCGCTCCAGAACGGCACCGCCTTCTTCGCCTCCACCAGCCTGTTCGCGCTGGGCGGCGCGCTGGCGCTGCTGCACGCCACCAACGACGCCATCACGATCCTGAGCAAGCTGCCGATCGACCTCAGCCCCTCGCCCGCACTGTGGGAGCTGAAATGCGTCGGCCTCGTGCTGATCTGCGTCTACGCCTTCTTCAAGTTCGCCTGGGCCTATCGCCTGTTCAACTATGTCGCGATCCTGTTCGGCGGCATGCCGCCAGCGTCCCAGCGCGACACGGTGGAGGCGGAAGCCCATGTCATCCGCACCACGCGCCTGTTCGAATCCGCAGGCCGCCATTTCAACCGCGGCCAGCGCGCTTTCTTCTTCGCGCTCGGCTATCTCGGCTGGTTCGTCAGCCCCTGGCTGCTGTTCGCGACCACGGCGGCCGTGGTGGTCGTGACCTGGCGACGGCAATTCGCGTCCAGTGCCTGGGCGGCGATGGCGCCGGAGGTGGTGGCGGCTGACGAGGAGAAGAAGCGCGGTCATTGATGCACTGCCGCCCGGACACGGCGCGGCACGAAGTGACGCGACGCAGAGCCGGGACCCGGCCCACACGGGAAGGCGCTGCGATATAGGCCCCGGCTCTGCAGCGCATCGCTGAAGGGCGCTGCGCTGCGTCCGGGGCACGAGAGGAGAGTGAGGCATGCTCTCTCAACGTCATTGCGAGCGCAGCGAAGCAATCCAGAATCCCTCCGCGGAAAGACTCTGGATTTGCTTCGCTGCGCTCGCAATGACGGAGCATGGTGAACCAACGTCATTCTCCAACACACATTCAACGTGCAGACACGCCTTCGCATTCTCGCGGCGCGTTTCGCCCGAGCTTTGCTTGATCTCTCCACCCTCAAAGCCGGAGGGCGCAGGAAAGGCCGGGTGCCGGCTGGCACCCACGGTCCGCTGTGCGAAAGGCACACGCAGAAGAACTGCACAGCGGCATACAGGTGAAGCCCAACACACGGCCTTCCCTGCGCAGTGGTTTGACGGCTTATGCCGCGCTCTCCCGGGAGCCGAGTTCGTTCTGGCCTCCCTCACTCCAGCGAAAGTCACGGACACCGCGCCGGTTGACGCCCATGCCGCATCCGCCAGGGCTTGACCGTAGCAACGACGGCCAGGACCACACGGTTTTGCCGTACGCGCGGCTCGCCTGCGCCGCAGGGTTCGACGGCGTTGTGCACCTTGCCATCGACATGCTGGCGCGACGAACCTGACAGCGCCGTCCGTCTGCGCGAAGCTTAAGGGCTCACGGAGAGCAATCCGCCCTGCCCTTGGCCTCTCGCGCCCGACGCTGCCGCGTCCACCGCAAGCCCGGCTCCGCGATCATCACGACACATGATCGCCCCTCTCGGATGAACCGGGGTGGGCGATACATACGTCATTTCCGAATTTCGGTAAAGGAGAATATTTTGCGCAATCGGGATTGACAGAGCCGCGACACAGGCGCGGCGACGGATCGAGCGCGGCGCGATCGGGGAAAGTGTCAATGGCGAGCAATCACCCGGATTACGCTGCGCTCCGTTCGGGCTACACGACTATGTCCTAGCCCCCGCCGAAATCCCGCGGGCTGAACGGCAAATCCAGCACCTTCCATTCCCCGTATTTGTCGGCCGGCAGCATCTTGTAGGGCTGGCAATTCTGGAGTGCGCTCATTGCGGACTTGACGATGGCGACGCCCTTCGCGGACGGCGGGGCTTCCATCAGGATCGGCTCGCGTGCCAGCGTGCCGTCGGTGGCGAACACCGTGCGCAGCTTGATATAGACGTTGTCGGTCGGCGCGACCCCGGACGGCAGCTTGGCGCAGTTTTTCAGGTGACGGCGCAGCTCGGCGATGACCTCGGACGGCAGCTTGGCGGCGATCGAATCCTTGGCGTCGCCGCCGTCGTTCTTGGGGGCGTCTTTCGGCAGCTCCGTCAATTCAGGTGGCAGGCCCAGCATGACGCCGTACTTGACGGTGACGTCGGGCTCCGGAGCCTGATAGGCCGGCGGCGGTGCGGCCTGGGGCTGCTGCATCACCTGTGATGGCGGCGTCGGAGGCAGCGGCATGCCCTGAGGCGGCGGTTGCGGCATCGGCTGCGGCAGGGCTTGCTGCGGAGGCTGTTGCGGCTGTGCATTGACCTCGCGCGGGTTCGGCGGCGAAGGCTGTTTCTGCAATTGTTGCTGCTGCGCAGAACGTTGCGGCTCGGGCGAAGCCTGCGGTGAGGGCGATGGCGCGGCTTGCTGCTTGGCCGTCGCATCCGACTTGTCGGCGAAATCCAGCTTCGGCAGCTTCAGGTCGGGTTTCGGCTCCGGCGGCTTCTCCCTCGCCTCTTCCTGGGCCCTCTGCTCGGCTTTGGCCTCCTCCTTCACCTGCTCCGGCGTGACGATGTCGACCGTAACAGTCTCGGGTGGCGCGGCGTGGAACGGATGGACTTCGCTGATCAGGATGATCAGCGCCACCAGCGTCAGATGCGCGATTGCCGACGCCGCCAGGTCCGTCCGTATGATCTTCCGCAGTTCCATCGATTGACTTCAGGTTGCCGCGCTGGTCCTAGCATAATGGAAGCCCCCTCAATCCCATTTCGGCGCGAAGCCGAAGTCGGTCAGGCGTCCCCTGGGATTGGCGAGCGCGGCGATCCGGCCCATCTCGTCCTCCGACAGTTCGAAATCGAAGATCTCGATGTTTTCCGACAGACGCTCGACGCGCGAGGTGCGCGGGATCGCGGCGACATTCTGCTGCATCAGCCAGCGCAGGCACACCTGCGCCGGGCTCTTGCGATGGACGCGGCCGATCTCCGCGAGCGTCTGGTCGGACTTGATGCGGCCCTTGGCGATGGGACTGTAGGCGACGAGAGCAAGACCATGCTGGTCGCAGGCCGCCCTCACCTTCGCCTGATCCAGATAAGGGTGATATTCGACCTGATTGCAGACAAGCGGCTCGGGCGATAACGCCACCGCCTGCTCGATCAGCGCCACCGTGAAATTGGAAACGCCGATGTGGCGGGTCAGGCCCATGCGCTTCGCATGCGACAGCGCTCCAAGCGTCTCCGCCAGCGGCACATGCGAATTCGGCCAGTGCAGCAGCAACAGATCGACGGAGGGAAGTCGCAGGCGGGCGAGGCTCTCCTTGACCGAGCGTTCGAGATCGTGGGGCGCGAAATGGTTGGTCCAGACTTTCGTCGTGAGGAAGATGTCGTCGCGGCGCACGCCCGAGGACCGCAAGCCGTCGCCGACCTCGCGCTCGTTGTCATAGGCCTGCGCGGTATCGATGTGGCGATAGCCGAGCCGCAGCGCCTGCTCGACAATGCGAGCGCATGGCCGGCCGCCCAATTCCCAGGTCCCGAGCCCGATCGCCGGGATCCTTGCACCATTGGCCTCGACGAACAGCATGAGGAATCCTCTCTGTTGCGGCAGCCCCAAATCATCCGGCCGTCATTATGGACCCGGCCCATGACGCTGCCAACGGACGCCGCGACAGTTCGGCCGGATATTCAACGCAATGCTAACGGCAGGTTCGCGCGAGCTCTTGGCGTTCCGTCCTTAGCGTCAAACTTTGGCGAGCGCCTGGAAGACCGTATCCGGCGCATGCGCGATCACGGCGAGCAGCGCGCGGGCCGGTCCGCGCGGGGCGCGCTTGCCCTGCTCCCAGTTGCGAATGGTCTCGACTGGGACGCCGAGTTTTGCGGCGAACTCCATCTGCGTGAGGCAGGCGCGGCGGCGCAAATCGCGCACCGCGAGCGGGCCGGCATCGCCCGGCGCGACATTGGCCGCCGGCTGGACCGGAAATTCCTGTCCGTCCCGCAATTCGACGATCCGTCCGTCCGCCTTCAGCCGCAACCGCATGCTCATTCCCCCAAGCGGGGCGATGATGCGGCAGGTCGCTTAAGTTCGGATTAAGAGAGCGGTCTCGTGCCCCGGACGCAGCGCAGCACTTCTTCAGCGTTGCGCTGCAGTGTCGGGGCCCATCTCGTGGGTCTCGTCCCTATCGCTTTTTGGGTCCCGGTTCTGCGCAGCAACGCTAAGGGCGTTGCTGCGCGCCCGGGACACGAGAGTGAGGTTGCCGCACGTCCGTCCTACTTCAACCCGAACCAGAGCGTCGCGATGCCGAGGAAGGAGAAGAAGCCGACGACGTCGGTCACGGTGGTGACGAAGGTGCCGGACGCCACCGCGGGATCGGCCCTGACACGGTCGAGCGCCATCGGGATCAGGATTCCGCCGAGCGCGCCGGCAATGAGGTTGCAGATCATCGCAAGCCCGATGACGATGCCGAGGCCGGGGATCTTGAACCAGGCCACGGCCGCGATGCCGGTGATCACGGCGAAGGCGAGACCGTTGACGAGGCCGACCAGGCTCTCGCGCATCACCACGCGCCAGGCGTTGGAGGAGCCGAGCTCGCGCGTCGCCAGCGCCCGCACCGCGACCGTCATGGTCTGGGTCGCGGCATTGCCGCCCTGGCTCGCCACGATCGGCGCCAGCACGGCGAGCGCCACCATCTTCTCGAGCTGGCCTTCGAACAGGCCGAGCACGGAGGACGCCAGGAAGGCGGTGGCGAGATTGACCAGCAGCCAGTTGAAGCGGCCGCGCGCAATGGTGAGAAAAGTGTCCGACAGCTCCTCGTCGCTGGTGACGCCGCCGAGCGCCTTGAGGTCCTCGTCCGCCTCCTCCTCGATGACGTCGACGACATCGTCGACGGTGATGACGCCGACCAGGCGATCCTGGGTGTCGAGCACAGGCGCTGCGACGAGATTGTACTTGCCGAACATGCGGGCCACCTCCTCCTGGTCCTCCAGGACGGAGACGCGGCGGCGATCCTCGTCGGTCAGCTCGGTGAGCGGCACCGGACGGCGCGCCCGCAGCAGCACGTCGAGCGGCACCGCACCCTGCCAGTGCTGGTCCTTGTCGACGACGTAGATCTCATAAAAGCGGTCGGGCAGGTCCGGCGTCTCGCGCATGTAGTCGATCGCCTGGCCCACGGTGAAGTCCTGGGGCACCGCGATGAATTCGGTCTGCATCCGCCGGCCGGCGGAATTCTCCGGATAGAGCAGGCTGCGCTCGAGCGCGACGCGCTCCTTCAGCGGCAGCTTCTCGAGGATCTCCTCCTGTTCCTCGGCATCGAGCGTTTCCAGGAGCTCGACCGCGTCGTCGGATTCGAGCTCGCGGACACCTTCAGCGACGGTCTCCGGCGGCAGTTCCTCGAGGATCTCCTCGCGCACGGCCTCGTCGACCTCGTTCAGCGCGGAGAAGTCGAAGTCGCGCCCGGTCAGCTCGACCAGGCGGACGCGGTCGTCGGGCTGCAACGCGCCGATCAGGTCGCCCAGGTCGGCCTCGTGCAGCTCGGCGACGATCGCGCGCAGCTGTGCCGAGTCTGCGGCCTCGATCGCATGCGCGATCTCCTCGACGAATTCGTGACGAATTTCGCCGTCTTCATTGCGCATCGGTACGTGGTCGAGTACCGAATCCGCGGCGGGAGCGGCAACGTCCAGATGTTCATCCATGGCGCGCCTCGCCGTTTGACAGGTTGGATCAGATGGTCTGGGCTGACGGTTCAGGCAATACCCACAAGCGAACAGCGAGCGCAATGACAAAGATGCAATGCCCGGAATGGACGCCGATGGCGCTGGGCGCGGTGCTGGCCGGCCTCGTCGGCGCGACCTCGCTTGAAGCCGCCGAGTGCCCGCGCAAGGACGCGCTCGGCACTGCGCGCGTTCTGAGTGTCGACGTCAAGGCCACCCCGCGCGTGGGCCTGAAGAGCTTTCCGCAGACGCTGCCACTCGCCGATCGCGAGGTCGTGCTGACCTTCGATGACGGCCCACATCCACCGACCACGTCGAAGGTGCTGGCGGCGCTGGCGCAGGAATGCGTACGTGCGACCTTTTTCCTGATCGGCCTGCACGCCTCCGAACATCCGGACATGGTCAAGCGCATCGCCAGCGAGGGCCACACCATCGGCCACCACACTTTCTCGCACCCGTTCATGGCGCGGATCCCGTTCGACAAGGCCAAGAGCGAGATCGACCGCGGCATCGCGGCCGACGAGATGGCGCTGCGCGGGGTTTCGACCACGACGCCCTCGACGCCGTTCTTCCGCTTCCCCTATTTCGAGTCCACGCCCGCACAGCTCGACCTGCTCCAGGCGCGCGGCATCGTGGTGTTCGGGGCTGACCTCTGGGCCAGCGACTGGAACGAGATCACGCCGGAGCAGGAATTGAAGCTCGTGACCGAGCGCCTCGCCGCGAGCGGCAAGGGCATCATCCTGTTCCACGACCCCAAGGCGCGCACGGCCGCGATCATGCCGGCCTTCCTGCGGTATCTGAGGGAGAACGGGTATCGAGTTGTTCACATCGTTCCGGCAGGCCCAGCGCAGAAGAATGCCGATGCGCATTGATGCCGGAATGTCACGCCGGCGCAAAATGGGTGATTTGGGGCCAATTAATACTCTGTTCATGCTACCCCATGCAAAGTTGAGGGCGGCTCCGGTTGAACCGTTTTGGGGCATCTCCGACCTATTAAGGCGGCAATCTCATGGGGGCAGACGAGGTTCATGATCGGAAGTAGCGTTGGTTTGCGGACGCGATCGTGGACGGCCCTTGGCCTGTTGCTGGGATTGCTGACGACCGCTTCGCCGGCGGCGCTCGCGGCCGACTGTCCCGGCCATCCCGACGCGCTCGGGACGTCCCGTACCCTCGTGGTCGATCCGCGCGAGCATCCGCTGATCGGCACCATGCAATATCGCGAGACGCTGCCCCTGAAGGACCATGAAGTGGTCCTGACCTTCGACGACGGTCCGCTGCCGAAATATTCCAACCAGGTGCTCCAGATCTTAGCCGACGAGTGCATCAAGGCGACCTTCTTCATCATCGGCAACCAGGCCAAGGCCAACCCGGAAGGGGTGCGCAAGCTGGTGGCGGCGGGCCACACCGTCGGCACGCACAGCATGGACCATCCGCTGACGTTCGATCGCATGCCGATCGAGAAGGCCGAGGCCGAGATCAACGGCGGCATCGAATGGACCGCGGCCGCAATGACGGATCCGACCAAGCTTGCGCCGTTCTTCCGCATTCCCGGCCTGATGCGCGCCGAAGGCGTGGAGAACCATCTGATCTCGCGCGGCATCCAGGTCTGGAGCGCCGATTGTCCGGCCGACGATTGGCGCCATGTGTCGTCGGATCGCGTCTATCAGCTCGCGATCCAGCGCCTCGAGGCCAAGGGCAAGGGCATCCTGCTGCTGCACGACATCCAGGCCCGCACGGTGGCGGCGCTGCCGAAGATCATCCGTGACCTCAAGGCGCGGGGCTATCGTATCGTCCATGTGGTGCCCGCGACCGCCGATCGGCCGGCGACGCCGACCACGCCGGTGGAATGGCTGCTGCATTCGCCGACCGAGACGACGCCGATCGCGCGCTGGCCGCGCGTGCCGAATTTCGTGTTCGCGCAGACCCGGATGCTGCCGGCGCCCGCCCTTGCCGATCTCAATGCGCAGACCGAGCACCAGCCGCTGCTGCCGCGCCGGACCATGGCGCAGGCGAATGTCGAGGCTACCCTGCCCGTGCCGGGCCGCGATCTGTTTGCGATCCCCGAGGGCTCGGTCGAGGTGCTGCTGTCGACGTCCTTGTCGCGGCGCGCGACGCGGCTGGCCATGGCAGCCCAGACGCCGCACGCGGCCAAGGACAAGGCAGCCAGGGGCAAGGCAGCGAGATCGCAAGGACGGCGCACCGCGCAGGCAGCGCCAGCCGCGCCGAAGCCCGCCGCGCAGACCAAGAGCGCTGCCCCACACCCGACCGGCGTCGCCAGCCTGAAGAAGCGTGCTTAAGGTCCTACTGCCGCATGATCGCGGCGACGCAGAGCAGCACGATCAGCGCCAGGAAGAACAGGTCCATATAGGACTTGAGCTCGCCGTCGCGCCGCAGCCGCGCAACGTCGGCGACGACCTGCTTGCGTGCCGAGCTTCCGCCCGAGCCATCATTGATGGGAGCCTGAAGGCGCCGCGTCTCGGCTTCCAGCTTCTCGATCTTCTGGAAGAAGTAGAACGCGCGCAGCGTCGAGGCGGCGCGCATGGCGGCATAGACCAGCACCAGGATCGCCAGGATCGCCCGGTTCGGATACTTCTCCATGAAGTTCAGGCTGAAATAGACCACCGCCAGGAAAGCGAAATTGGTGATGAAGCGGTAGACGAAGCTAAGAAAGACCATGCTGGCTCGAGCCTTGAGGGATGCGCAACCGGATCGTTGCGCATACGGAATCAGGGGGCCGGACGGAGCAGCCGGCCTGGAGACCGTGCAGGTCCGTCTACGCCAAATTTGTTTCAACAAAGATACTATCGCCTCGCAGTTCGCCGCCATTTAGCCACACGCGGCCATAATGCAAGACGGAGCATGCCGTCGGTCCATTGCACGCCGGTAGCCCGCAACGGTTCAATGGCGATTTGGCGGAAGTCGCGATAGACTATCGACCGCCACCAGATGTGGGGTCTGCCGATGTCGAAGAAGGGAATCACGGGCCACGACGACTGGGTTCTGACCGAGGCCCTCGCGACCGCGCTGGTCGCACTGGAGCAACTCGAGCCCAAGCACCGGCCGAACGCACATATGGACGACATCCGCAAGATGCTCTCGAATGGCAAGGAGCCGGCCGCGGTAAGCCTGCACCTGGCCCAGGCCAAATGCCGCCTGTTCCCCGACCTCGATCCGCTGGAGATCTACCGGGAATACGGCATCGGAGAGGAATACGGCTAAGGGGCGGTCGACGATCGAGCTAAGGGCCGCCGGCAACCGATCCCGCGATCACCATGACCAGCGCGCCAAGGTCGACCTTGCCGTTGACGTTCAGCTCCTCCGAGCGTTCGGCATCATCCGCGCCTTGAACCCTAAGCGCTTGCGGCCGCTCGGCGGCCTGTCTTTGCAGCTCGCCGATGATGGCTTCCTTGAGTTTCTCTTCCAGCATGGGGCGTCGTCCTTCAGGCCGCCATCGCGCGGCAGGATTGGGCGCAGGAGCGGCACATCGCGACGCATTCGTCCATGCCGCCGATCCGCTCGCAATCCTCGGCGCATTCGGCGCAAATTTCAGCGCATTCGCTGCAGGTGTGCCTGTGATGGGGCGTGTTGATCAGCATGAAATGCGCCGCCGTCCGGCAGATCTCGGCGCAGGCCATCATCAGGCGGAAGTGCTTTGGCTCCACGTGCTTGCCGCCGGTCTCGAGGCAGTGATTCATCGCCGTGCCGAGGCATGTCTGATAGCAGCTCATGCAGAGCCCGATGCAGCGGGTCATGTCTTCGGATTGGGCCATCCGTTCTCTCCCATCGCGCGCCTCACTCCGCTCGACCAAAGCGGGGCAACGCGCTTCGTTCCAGGTTCCGCTCGATTGTGTGGCTCTGCCAGGCCCGGCCGCGTCATGCCAAGAGCCGCGGCAGGCTGTTATGGATCGTGCAGGCGGCAATTGCGGCGTGGCCGAAGGCGACCGAGATCTGGTGCAGGTCGGTGACGATATCGCCGATGCCGTAGAGCCCATCGATCGACGTGCGCTGATGGTCGTCGACCTTCAAATAGCCTTCGGCGGTATGTTCGGCGCCCAGCACCATCGCGAGCTGCGAGCGGACCTCCGCGCCCATCGCGGGATAGACTATGTCGAATTGCGCCGTCCGGCCGTCCGCGAAGGCGGCTTCGACGCCGTTGTCGCGTCGCCGCAAGTGCAGGTCGGGCGCGAACACGAGCCTCACACCCGCTTCAGACAGCTCTGACGTTGCTGCCTTCCCGTCGTCCGGACCGGTTGCGAGCAGCGTCACGTCGCGCGAGTAGCCGCGCAGGAACAACGCCTTGCCGGCAGCGCGGTGAAGAGGGCCGACGACGCCGGTGCGGCGGCCGGCGGCCTCGAAGGCGTCGCAGACGGGACAATAGCGCAACAGCCCGTCCGCGACCGCCGCGCGCCATTCCACGAACGGCGGATGGGTGTCGACGATGCCGCAGGCGAGAACGACGGTGACGGCCTGATGTGCGCGACCGTTCCAGCTCGCTTCAAAGCCATGCGCGTGCCGCTGCAATGTGGTGACCTCTGCGTCGACCCGCGCCACGACGAGCTCGTCCAGTTGCGCCGACATGCGCGCGATCAATTCGGTGCCGGACAGACCGTGGACGAAGCCGGGGACGTTGTGACTGCGCGGGATCAGCGCCGCCCGGCTCGCGCCGGCGTCCACGACACAGACGCTGCGGCGAAATCGCGCCAGATAGATTGCGGCCATTAGTCCGGCCGGGCCGCCGCCGACGATCAAGCAATCGAGTGGCGCGCTGGTCATTTGGGGTTTGGGTCCTGAACACCAGCACCGGGGTCCTGGAGCCGCCCGCTCCGCGCCAGCCGGACCGCGTTGCCGAGCGCGCGCGCCGCATTCCGCACCTGCTGCTCGAATTCGTCGTCTTCGTCGAGCTCGCGATGCGAATTGGCGTATGGCTCCATATAGCCGACATAACCGTCGAGCTCGGCGTAACGGCCCGCCGAGATCAGCTGCATGTCGGTAAGCCAGTCGGACAAGGCGCGGCGCACCCCCTCGGCGCCGACCGCATCGCCGTGAACGACGACGCCGTAATGACGGCCGGCGAGATGACGCGGATAAGGCCAGCCCTTCAGCTCGATCGCCTTGGCTTCAGCGGCCCTCTTGCCATGGGTCGAGCTCGGATCGGGATTGCCGCCGTCGGCGCAGACCATCCGGTCCATCATCGCTTTCAGTCCGGCGGGCACGTGATACCAGTTCACCGGCGCCACGATCAGGATGCCGTGGGCGGCGACCCAGAGCGGATAGATCTCGTTCATCCAGTCGCCCACCTGCCCCAGCGAATAGTTCGGATAGCAGCTGCATGGCCAGTGGCAGAGCGGCATCGCGGTTGCGACGCAGGATTTGCAGGGATGGATATTCTTGCCGAATTCCGAAGCGAGGCGCGAGAGATCGAGGATGTCGACGGCAAATCCCATCTCGGTGAAGACCGGCTCGGCCAACTTGACCAGGCGCCAGGTCTTGGACATCTCGCCGGGACAGGTGTGCTCGCTGCGGGCCGAGCCGTTGATGATCAGGATCCGCAGCGTCTCACTGGCATCGTCATGCCGTCGCTGCGCCGCAAGCACGGCGGCACGCGCCTCCAGCCAATCGACGGCAATGTCGTAATCGGGATCGGCGAAGCCTGCTCCCGCCTTGCGCGTCAGCGGCGCCTTGCGCGAATGGCTGTAAGCGTCCCAGGCGGCGCCGACGATGGCATCAAGCTCGCGTTGCAGGGGGGCAAAGGCAGGATCGACGAACTGGCTCCTGTAACGGCTCTCGAATTCTTCGCGCGACAGCCTGACGGGCGGCATCCCCTTGCGAATGTCGGCTTCCGTCATGCTGGCTCCTGGCAAAGTCGGGCGCGTTCGACCAACCCGGGGCGCAGCGGCTAGTTCCCGAATGCCTGTTGGCGAACGGCTTCCTGAGCCAGATCGAAATGCGCGATCCGCCGGTCCAGCCGCCATAGCTCGATGCGATGGACCAGCACGAGCGCGGCGGCCTCGCGTTTGGCCTGCTCGTCATCGCCGCAGACGAGATTGATGCATCCGAACACATGACCGTCGCGATCGATCTGGAAAGCGCGATAGTGCTTCATGCCCGGCATCGTCATCGATCTCGCCTGGGATGGGCGGGCGCGCTCAGCCAGTCCGTCAGGTTCGAGGTCACCTCGTTCTGCTTGGCCCGTTGCAGCAGCATCTCGCGCTCCCTACCGGGCGGCAGGCTGCGCGCACGTGCGCGGGCGTTTTCGGCGAATGCAGCCAGCCGCTCCTGGAGCGATTGGGTCTGTTTCCTGCGGTTGCGTTTGGCGGTCATTGTCGTTTCACAAATCATTTGGATGGAAGGAAATTGGCCCCGGCGGGAGGTCGGGCACCGGGGCCCAGGTTTCGTACCGGCTGGGGCGGCCCAGCCCGGCGATGTTTGTAGCTTCCGCCGCATCAGCGGGTTCCGGCATTTCAATAAGTTAACAATGCGTGATTTTGCTCGCGGCTACGCAGCAGGTTTGCGTCGCAGCGCAATTCGACTGCGCCGGAACCGAAATTCTGATTCGCATGTTCATGGGGGACTTGAAGGAGGATCATCATGGCGAAAGCAGCATGGAAACGGCCGGGCTCACCGATCGGCCGCAAAGGACCACGCAAGGCGCATCCCGCCTACAAGCGCCGCGCGCGCGAGCCGTGGACGCCTGCGGACGTGAGCAAGCTGAAGCAGCTCGCGAAAGGCAACACGCCAACCGGCGTCATGAGCATTAAGCTTCAGCGTCCGGCCGCAGCCATCCGCAGCAAGGCGCAGCGTGAAGGGATTTCGTTGAGGCCCACCAATCGCTCGCCGTATAACAGGCGAACCAAAGCCGCGAAGCGGCGTTGACGGAAGGCACCGCCGGGTGACAACCGGACGCAACGGGGACGATGGACGTGGTGCTCATTTTTCCGGTTTCTGCCCACGACACCAGCGCATCGGTACGCGCCGACATCTAACCTGTTCCCGGTGCGTGCAGCCCGGACCCGCGTCGCATTATTTGCGCCGCGGCCTTGCGCGCCAGTCTGCGCATGCCTCTGCGTGGTTCTAGTCGGGCGGCTGCAAGCCTGGTGATCGAAGCCATTCGCTCATCTGAGAGCCGGTCTCCGCTTGCCTCGCCTTGCGCAACATCTCGTCCCGTGCCGCTCCCGGCGGCAGCGCCTTGGCTTCTTCGCGCAGCCGCTGCGCTTCAGCGGCGAGGCGTATCTCCAGCGGATCCGTCTGCTTCGATCGATGCCGCATCAACATGAGGCGTTCTCCCTGATGATCGGGCAGAGCGCGCCGTTGCGTTCCCCATGGTCAGGCGCTAGCCACACCCAAACGGCGTGGGCGAACCATCAACGCTCCAGAAGCGGAGCGGTTGCCGGGTTCCGCAAAAAACCTGGCAGCAGATCGCCTAACCGGCACTCGATGTGAACTCGTCTTCCCGATTGTCACGATGAGCCTTCACCTCGGTGAGGACCATGGCGCTCTCCATGAGCGCAAGGCGCAGTTCACCCGCGGCCTGGCGGTGCTCGGCCGCAAGCAGTCGATGCTGCTCCCGCAGAGCGCGGCTGATGTCTATCGTGCCGGCTGCGCGGCAAAGGAGGGGATCGCGCATCGGTCCATGATAGGACGCCAGCGTGAAAGTGCCTTTTACGCAAGTTACTCAAAATGCGCCGCCGGCTCAAAATTCATGCAGGCACTAACTTGGATTAAGATCTTAACGGCGTTGCCGTGCCTGTCGAAATGAGCCGCTCGGAAGCGGGACGATCGACGCTTGGTTCGTGGAAGTTTGCGAAAGCCCGCGCGCTCACCAGTCGCAGACAGGACGGCGCCCCTACTTCTTGAGGACCGCCCCGGCGAGCTGCCATTCCAATTGATCACGGGCGAGATGTAGCTGCTTCCTGATCTCAGCGTTGAGAGCCCGCAGGCGGACACTCTCCTCAATTACGCGATCAGCGCGCTCTAGCAGGTCTTGGGTTTCAAAGGCGAAAGGATCGTCGTCCATAGCATGCTCCCGATCAATGCAGGCGGGAGCACGCGATCTCTCAGCCACCGGCGCCTACGGGCAAAGCCTTGGCCGGTGATGCAGGCACAATACTCCAGATTGCTTCCACTTCATAGTGAGATAGATCGCAGCGAATCCAACGGTAGCACACGGCCCAAGCTGGCCCTCGGCAGAGAAACGACTCTGGAACTGGCTCAGCGGCTCGCCGGCCTCATCCGAAATTTCAGCCGCGCCGATAGAGCTGCAGATAGCTCGGCGAGAACAGGGCAGCGTTCTTGAGCGCGCCGAGATCGTTGATGGTCAGCGTGCGCTCGCGCAGCACGATGAGGCCGGAGGCGCGCAGCTCCTGGAGCGTGCGATTGAGATGGACCACCGAGAGCCCGGTGGCGTCCGCAAGGTCCGTCTGCGTGATCGGCATGACACAAGAATTGCCGTCGACCATGCCGACGGGACGAAGCCGCTCGATGATCTCGCAGAACAGATGCGCGACGCGCTCCAGGGCGACGCGACGGCCGAGATTGATGGCCCATTCGCGCTGAATCGCGGCGTTGACGAGGGTCTCGCACAGGAACGCTTCGGCGAGCGAGCGGTGGTTGGCCACCAGGCTCTCGAAGTGTGCACGCTTGATCTCGGCGTATACGACGGGCGTCATCGTCGCGATGGAATGGTCGATGGCCGGCATCAGGAATGCGTGCGCGTCGCAGCTCTCGCCCGGAAAAATGAAGTTGACGATCTGGCGCCGGCCATCCTCAAGGGTTTTGTAGCGGCAGAGCCAGCCCGACAGCACGAGACGGACGCTATCGACGGCATCGCCCTCGGAGATCAGGTCCTCGCCCGATCTGGTGCGCTGCAATGCCTCAAGCAACGCGTATTCGAGTGATTGCCGCGCCTCAGCCGACATCGGCCTGAGCACGTTCAATCGGCGAATGACCGGTTCAGCGAGGCTGCGGTCGGATGTTGAAAGCGGCATCAGTCAGCCACCGCCGGCGTATGGAAAGTGCGTCTGCTCAGGGGGACCGTGATCGTGCATTGCAGGCCGGCAGGATCGAATGCCATCGTGGTCTGCCCCTTGAAGTCAAACGCAAGTGTGCGCTCCAGGAGCTCGGTGCCGAAACCTTTGCGCGGCGGCGGTGCGACCACCGGCCCGCCCCGTTCCCGCCATTGGAACATCATCACTGCCGGCTCGGTGCTCTCCTCGATTCGCCATGAGATCTCGATGCGCCCGGTCGGCTGGCTCAGGGCGCCGTATTTCAGCGCGTTGGTCGCGAGTTCGTGAAGAGCCAGCGCAAAGGTTTCCGCGGCTTTGGACTGCAAACGCACCTTCGGACCGGTCAAACGCACCTGCTCGCCTTCCCGGGCATTATAGGCCAGCAGCTCCTCGACGGCGAGGTATTCGAGATCGACACCGCTTTCGGGATCGCGGGTCACCATTGCCTGGGTGCGGGCGAATGCGCTCAGCCGGCCATCGAGATGGGAAGCAAACTCCTCGACGCTCTGGCTTGTGTCGGCCGTGCGACGAGCGATCGAGCGCACGACGCCCAGCGTGTTGCGGACGCGGTGCTGGAGCTCGGCCAGCAGCAGGCGTTGCCGCTCCTCGGCGCGGGTGATGGCGGTGACGTCGATGAAGGTGATGACGACACCGGCGATGAAATTGTCGATGCTGCGGTAGGGCAGGACGCGCGCAATGTAGCGCGTACCGTTGTCGGGCGCGCTCAGCTCGCGCTCCGCGCTGGCCAGCGTGCGCAGCACGCGGCGGACGTCGTCATAGAGCTCCTCGATCGGGACGCGCGCCTTAATATGACTGATGGGACGACCTGTGTCGGTTTCGACCAGATGCAAAACCTGCGTAATCGCGGGCGTGAAGGTCATCACCCGCAAATCATTGTCGAGAAATACGGTTGCGATCTGCGTGCTTTCGAGGAAATTCTTGAGGTCGCTGGTGGCGCGGGTCAATTCCTGAACGCGATGAGCCAGCTCGCCGTTGACGGTGGTCAGCTCCTCGTTGACCGACTGCAATTCCTCACGCGAGGTTTCGAGCTCCTCATTGGCCGATTGCAGCTCTTCGTTGAGCGACTGGTACTCCTCGTTGGAGGACTTCAGCTCCTCGTTCGTACTTTCGAGCTCCTCGATGGTGGCCTGGAGGCGCTCGCGCGTGGCACGCAGCTCGTTTTCGAGCCGCTCGACATGCTCGGTCCTGACCAGCGCATTTGGATTGGCCTGGCCGGCCTCGATCGTGCGGAGTGGACCATCCTTGAACAGCACGACGAAGCTGCGATGGCCACCGGCGCCGTCCTGGATGGGCTCGACCGTGACGTCAACGAGGATACGATGGCCATGCACCCCGAGTTGCACCTGCTCGGCATGGGCCGGCTCGTTAGTCTCTGCCGCGCGGCCCAGCGCTGTGCGTACTTCCAGGCGCAGATCGCGGTGTACGAGCTGGAGCAGGTCGAGCGTGGCGGCGCCCGCCGTCGGCTCGATGTAGCGGCCGGTGCGCCCGGAGAAGTGCAGGACCTGAAAATTGTCGTCAGTGATAACGTAAGCGGGCGCATAGCGCTCCGCGATGCGCTGTGCGCGGCGCTCGAGGCCGACGTCGGGGCCGAACGAACGCACCGGCGGCAGCTCGACGGGGACCCTTCCCGCCACGGTCGTGATCGGAAACTCCGGCGGCAGCCGCGTTCCTGTCTCGAGCCGCTTGAAGATGCGGGCGCGGCGGTCCACCGGCGCGAACAATTTTGGATGCCGCGTCACGTTCTCGGAATTGCCAAGAAACAGGAAGCGATCGGGGAGCAGCGCGAAGTGGAACAGCGGGATCACCCGGCTCTGCAACTCGGCATTGAGATAGATGAGCAGGTTGCGGCAGGAGACCAGGTCGAGCTTGGAGAACGGCGCATCCTTGATGACGTTGTGCTGGGAGAAGATGCACATCTCGCGCAGTTCCTTCACCACGCAATAGGTGTCGCCCTCCCGGACGAACCAGCGCGCCAGGCGCTCGCTGCTCATATCGGCCTCGATATTGGTGCGATAGCGGCCGACGCGCGCCGTTGCGAGCGCCCGGCCATCGATGTCGGTCGCGAAGATCTGCACCTGCGGCGGGGAATCCATCCGCGCCATCTGCTCGCGGAGAAGGATGGCGATGGAATAAGCTTCTTCGCCAGTTGCGCAACCGAGCACCCAGACGCGCACCTGCTGCCCCGCGCCCTTGCCTTCGAATATCTTCGGGACGATTTGGGTCTCCAGGACCTCAAATTCGCGCTTGTCCCGGAAGAATTCGGTGACGCCGATCAGAAGGTCGTTGAAGAGGTGCTGGACTTCGTCCTTATCGTTGCGCAGGAAATCGACATAGGCGGCGATTTCGTCGATCTGGACCACCTGCATGCGCCGCTGCACGCGGCGCAAGAAGGTGTTCTGCTTGTAGCCGTGGAAATCGTTTCCGGTCTTGTTGCGCAGAATGTCGGCGATGCGTGATAGCGAGGCCGCGGCCGCGGCCAGCACCTCATCAAACCCCTGCTTCTCGTCCAACCGTCGCAGATGGCGGGCATAAACCCGGATGTGCTCCGGAATGTCTTGCGGCGGCAGCACGTAGTCCGCGATGGCCGCTGGCGTGTTGGCGTCCTCGAGATGATCCAGCTCCTCGCTCGCGACTTTTTCGGCGATGGCAAGACCGCCATGATCCTTCAGCGTCGCTGCGCCGAGCGTGCCGTTGCCGCCGGTGCCGGCCAGTATGACACCGATCGATTGCTCGGCGCGTTCTTCCGCCAGCGACACCAGGAAGCTGTCGATCGTGGCCCGCTCACCGGGCGCCTGCTCGGCCTCGCGGATCGCAAAACGGCCGCCATGGATCGTGGTGATCATCGCCGGTGGACAAAGATAGATCGTACCGCCCTCGATGGTTTGGCCGTCGCCGATGCCGGAGACCACGGCAGCGCTCGCATTTTGCAGGATTTCGCGCAGCCGCGGCTCGTCCAACGCCTCATGATGCTGAAGCGCCAGTACGACAGCCTGATCAGGCTCAACGGTGAGCTTGGCAAAGAAGCGCTCGATACTGTCCAGGGCAGTCGGCGAGGCACCCACCCCCACGATCAGCGGGGACCTGATCTGGCGCTCTCTTTCGACCGGCTGGTCGCCGACTTCGTGCATGTCCTTGCTAGCTTTCATTGGCTGGCGGGGCGAACCGCTCCCCCCAAGCACATAGCAGAAATGGATGTTATCCCAATAGATGGAAGGCAGAAATGCTTAGAGCCAATAGTGGCCCGAGGGCGGCTCAGCCCGCATGCCGACCTTCCCATTTTGAACCCGCGGAAAAATAGAGGCTGCGCAGCTCGGGCCGGCAGCGCGACCGTCCGGGGTTGAGATCGTGTGGAATTGAGCGTCCAACGTCAGCCTTATCTCGGCAGCGCAGGATCAATCTCGTGCTGGAGATAGGCGACACGCTCCTCGATCAGGACGCGGTGGCGCTCCCACTCGGTCAGCGTCTGTTTGAGAAGGGCGACGAGCCGCTCGGCCTCACCCGCGTCATGGCCACCAGCCATGAGCTCTCGAACCCGATCCTCCTGGTCACGGATACGTTTCGAGCCCTCTTCGATGTCCTCATTGGCCTTGGTTAGATGGCGGCGCTCGGAATCGAGTTGCTCGGAGCATTCGGTAACGGAGATGGCCATGACAGCGCCCTCAACCTTCCCGCTTGCGCAACGGAGCATCCAGCGACCTTAGCACGACGCGCCTGATCATGTCGGCATATTCGCGATATTCGGCTGCCCTCGCCTCATACATCTCGGCAACGGCGGACCGGCCACTGCGACGCCCATCCGCGGCCATGCGCTGCACCAGTTCCGCGCGTTCCTCGATGATGCGCAAAGCAACACGCAGGGCTTCGTCGACCCGCCCTTCCTGCTCCTTGGCAAGGACATCGGCACCGAAAGCATGACCGACCTGACAGCGGAAACGTATCGGGCGCGATTCCTTGACCTCGGACAGCACGCCCCCGCACGCCGGACAGGTCAGCGCGACGGGATCGGCCATCGAGACAAGCTTGTCACTGCCGATCCGGTCGCCGGCTGCGATCTCCACCTCAAGCCTGATCTCGGGCGGGATCGGCAGAATGGCTCCGGCCTGCTCTCTGACGAGTTCGGAGAGAACGTCGCCCATACCGGCGCTGGGAACACAGACATCAACAGTGGTCGCCTCCATCGCGCGTTGCGGCATCTCGTCGGCAATGGCGTCGGAGGGGTCTTGGACTACGGTCATCCCGCCGCAGCGCTTGATGGCATTGAGGCCAGCCGCCCCGTCCGACAACAGGCCGCTCAAGAGCACTCCGATCACGCGCGGCCCGTGATAGAGGGCTGTTGAGCGGAACAAGGGGTCGATCGCCGGCCGGACCATGTTCTCGCGCGGGCCGCGCCCGAGCAACACGTGATCCTCCGCCAGCAGGAGATGGTGGTCAGGTGCAGCCAGATAGATCCGGCTAGGCTCGATCTTCATGCCGCTTTCCGCCTGCCGGACTGGCAGGGCGGCGACGCTGCTGGCGACGGTCGAGAGAATGCCGATCCCTTGCGCCGGGATGTGCAGGACGATGAAGACGGCTGCCGGCAGATCGGGCGGCAAGCGGCCGAGGATCTGCTTCAGGGGCTGGGTCGCTCCCGCCGAGCCCCCGATGACGATGATGTCGCGGTTAGCCATTTGGGTCGCATCGTTTTTTACCAAGGCGGGTCCCCCTTGTATGTTCCAAGGGGCTGGAAGCGGAGGCTTGAGGCACCATGGCAACATCGCCCAACCCGTCGCATCAGCGCGGGCCGCTCGCCGGGCGTCGCATTTTCGTTGTTGAGGACGAGTATTTTCTCGCCGATGACATCGGCAACACGTTTCGCGCGCTGGGCGCGGAGATTGCGGGTCCGGCCGGTCATTTCGAGGATGCCGTCAAAATCCTGCACGACGGCAGCATCCTGCATGGCGCGGTGCTGGACGTGAACATCCGCAGCGAGATGATTTTTCCGATTGCGCGCGAACTGAAGGCGCGCAACATCCCGTTCGTGTTCACCACAGGCTATGACAAGATCACCGTCGGTCCGGAATTCGAGGACGTGCCGCTTCCGGAAAAGCCAATCGATCTCGGCGCGATGGCGCGGAAGCTGGCCGCACTCATCGCCGATCCGCGCGGTTGACGATCAGAACAGATGCGCGACAGCGAGCCAGGGGTGACATAGGGCAGCGCGGCGCGCAAGACAGGAAACCTCGCGCGGTCACTCCATCATCATCCAAACGATGGCCGCCATCATCACGAGAAAGCCCGTGATTGCAGTGGCGATAAAAGCCTGTTCGATGCGGTCCATCGCCATCGCAGCCCCCTTTCCAGCCCGCACACTTTGACCACCTTGGGGGACCCGCGCACTAGGTTATGTGAATCGGGCGCCGCGCTTCATCGGCCATCTACTCCCGCCAGAACTCCTCCAGTTCCTCCGCGGTCACGAGGTCGACCTGGCCGTGAAAGCGGGTGCGGTACATCGTCATGAGCGCATCGTGCCCGACGTCGGACGAACTGCACAGCGCGTCCTCGACGATGACGACCCTGAAGCCGAGGTCGACGGCGCTCAACACCGTCGACAGCACGCAGACGTCGGTCTCTGCGCCCGTGACCACGACCGCACCGACATTCTTTTCGATCAGCAGACTCGCGAGTCCGGGATTGCTGAATGCGGAATAGGCCGGCTTATCGATAATGACGGCCGGAGGAACGAACTCGCTCAGGGCCGGCACGAGTTCGAGACCGGATGGCGGAAGATACCTGCGAGTGGCCTGGCGCCAGCGATGGAAATAGCTCTGCCATTGGCCGGGACGGTCTTCCGGATCCTGCGGCGTGATGAAGCGCGTGAAGATCGTTCTGGTCGGATGGCGGGAAACGATTGAGGCGATCGTCGGCAGCACCCGCTCCATCCAGGGCGTCGCCCAGAGCCCGCTCGGCGCAAAGATGTTCTGCATGTCGATGCAGAGGTGAACGGCATCCCTGATCTCGGCAATCTCCGAGCTACTATCCCTCATCGTTCTCCACCGTCAGGCGCTCGGCCGCACGCCGTCAGCTGGCATTCCCCGCCGAGTTCAGCGACGGCAATGCGAACGCAAAGGCTTTGGTTCCTGGGAACTGCCCTTGGGCTGCCCTTGAGCTGACCTTGGGCCCGCTTGCGCTTCCCGTCCGGTCACATGAAGCCCGGGTTGCGCGGCAGATACTGGGCCCAGTCTCCGAACTCACGCGAGGACATCAGCAACATCGGACACTTGATCCGCATTCCGTGCTCGATCGCGGTGTTGAGAGCCGGCCCGCTTGCGCCGGGCAGGAAGGCCGATATCCGCGACGAGCCACTCTCAAGCGCCAAATGCAGCGCCGTCCTGAACGCGGGAGCGACGGCATTCGCCTGCAGGACCGCGAGCGGTCCGATGTGTCCGCCGGCGTCCACGTAAGCGTAGCCCGCCCAGTCGCTGCCGTCGTAGAGATTGACCCCTCTCGTCGCGCGGTCGCTCATGAGATAGCGATGATGCTTTTCGCGGGACACGCCAAGCACCCGCTCGTCCGCCTGAACCAGGCGACGCAGCGTCGAAGCCGCATCATCGAGCGGCGTGAATTGAAACCGCGCACCGTGCAGACGACCCATCAGATGCTCTCGCGATACGCCGACGCTGTAGATGGGAAATCGCGGCAGCAATCCATGGCGGATATAGAGACCTTGCGAGACCGTGTTGAAGCTGAAGGTAATGAGCACCCGGTTGGAGGCGGCCGATGTCTCGGCGTGCTCCAGGGTCCGCTTGATCAGTTCGTGGCCGATGCTGCGTCCCTGCTGATCGGGAGACACGAAGAGCTGGGCCAGAAACCACATGTCACCGCAGACCCAGCTCCAGGCGAAGCCGAGAATCCGCTCGCCCTCCTCCGCCACCCACAGACCGTCGGGGTCGTCCTGCATGGAATACAACTGAAACCGGGGAGGAGAAGAAGCGGCCATCGGCCCAAAGCCATGCCGTTGCGTGAGATCGTTGATGCTGGACACGACGAGAGCATCGGCGACTTCCAGATCCTGGGCGCGCGCCAGCCGGTAAATCACAGACATCGGGCAACTCCGCTGGTGATCAGGTGACGTTCAAAATCTCGCGGTGCCGGAATCGAGCCCAAGCGCCAGCCGGCCGGCGATGATGTAGTTGTTCGGACTCATCGCGATATGCGTCGCGACGGCGCGCACGTCGCGGACGGCGCGCTCCAGGACGCAGGTCTCGAAGATGGCGGCCGCGCCCACACTGGTGGCCAGCTCATCGGTAATGGACATCGCAGTCTCTGCCGCGTGTGCGTTGGCGATCCGAATGTCCGCCCGCGCCTCCACCAGTCGCTTGCCGCCCGTAGCGGTAGCGGCCATCAGGTCCGTCATGGCATGACTCAGGAAGGCGCGGGCGGCGCGAAGCGTTGCTCTCGCCCGACCCAGCGTTGCCTGGACTGTCTCACGATCGCGCAGCAGGACCCGGCTGCCAACGTTGCTTTTCCGGCAGGCGAGCTCCGCGAACGAGGTCATGGCGCCGGACGCTATGCCGAGCGGCACGCCGCAGATGCTCCACGCGAATACCGATAATGGCGGCATGCGATAGAGCAGTCCGGGCTGGGTCGGTCGCGGCGCGAAAAACGGATGGACGTGAGCGGCCGGCACGAACACATCGCGCGCTTCGAAATCGCAACTTCCGGTGCCGCGCAGTCCGGACACATGCCAGTTGTCGTGGATGGTCACGTCTGCCCGATCGAGATAGCAGCAGAGAAGTGGCGACGCCGGGTCCTCAGGCTTGATGCTAGCCAGCACCATGAAACGGGTCGCATGATCCGCGCCGCTGCCGAACGGCCAGCGTCCCCAGAGGCGGTATCCCCCTGCAACCGCCGTTGCCATGCCGACTACGCCAGTCGCGCTGACGACGAAGGCGCGCGGGTCGGCAAACCACTCGCGTGCAACGGCCTCGCCGAGATAGCCGCCGAGCCGGCTCATGCCGCCGCCGTTGCCGACCAGCCAGCCGACTGAACCATCGAGCGCCGAGGCGGGCTCGACAACGCGCATGAACGCGAAGGGAGACAACTCGGGTCCACCGAGCGCACGCGGCAGCCACAGGCGGAATAGACCGGCGTCAGCGAGTGCCGCGAACACCGCGTCGGGCAAGCGCCGCGCATCGTCGAACTTGCTGCGCTGCGCAGCGATCAGCGGGGCAAGTCCCTGGATGGTCTCGAGCAGGTGGCGAGCCGGCTCCGGGGTGCCGGCAATCACGTCCGGATCAGGGCGAGGCAGCAGGTCGTCCGCCTCGAGCACATCGCAATGGTCGCGCATTGGGCAAACCTCCAAATTGGCAGCGCCGCCGCAGCATGATCCCGCGCTTCCCGGAGGTCCTAAATCAGTTCCGAAAAAGTCGCGAAAAATGTAGTCTCCAGGCGATGACCACCCACGAATTTGGTCCCTACCGGCTCGATGCAGAGGCCGAGATGCTGTTTCGCGAGGCCGAACCGGTCGCGCTCGGTCGGCGCGCCGTGGTGCTGCTGCGGCTCCTGATCGAACGGGCCGGAACACCGGTTTCCAAGGACGCATTGATGCAGGCGGCGTGGCCGGGGCTTGCGATCGAGGAGAGCAATCTGACGGTTCAGATCGCCGCCCTGCGGCGAATATTTGCCGACGGCGACAGGGGCGCGGCTTGGATCGAGACGCTGCCGCGCCGCGGCTACCGTTATGTCGGGCCGCCGGTCGCCATCGACTTTGGAGCCGGCCAGCCTGCCTCATCGGCGCCTGCAGGGTCCGATAGGCTGTCACTTGCAGTGCTTCCGTTCTCGAATCTGAGCGGCGACCCCCGGCAGGATTACTTTTCCGACGGCATCACAGGCGACATCATCGCCGAACTATCGCGGTTCAGGTCGCTGTTCGTCGTCGCCCGCCACTCCAGCTTCGCCTACAAGGAAAAGCCTCCCGAGATCAAGCGCGTCGGCCGCGAGCTTGGCGTCAGGTATGTCGCTGAGGGCAGCGTGCGCAAGATCGGCAGCCGGGTGCGGGCGACCGTTCAACTGCTCGACGCCACGAGCGGCTATAATCTCTGGACCGAGCGCTACGACCGTGAGCTCGATGTCATCTTCGCGCTCCAGGACGAGATCGTCAGGGCCATCGTCGCGGCTCTGCCGGGCCGGCTTGAGGACGCCGGCCGCGAGATCGCCCGACGCAAGCCGACCGCCAGCGTGACCGCCTACGATCTGGTTCTACTGGGGAACGAGCGGTGGCGTCAGCTGACCGTGAAGGGCATGGCCGAAGCCAGGGAGTATTTCCGGAACGCCGTCGCGCTCGACCCGCAATATGCCCGCGCCCACGTCAACATCGCCTGGACCATGGTCTGCGACGCGTTTCTCGAATCGCCGACCATCGCGACTTTGGACGAGGCGCTTCGCGAGATCGAGACCGCGCTCGACATCGACGGCGGCGACGCCTGGACTCATGGCGTCTTCGCACAGCTATTGTTCCTGCTGAATGAAGACGCCAAGGCCGAAATCCATTTCAGTCGAGCTCTCGCACTCAATCCAAACGATGCCGACGTCGTCGCCGTCTTCGCCAACATTCTGGTCTACTGGGGACGCTGGCGCGAGGCGCTCCTATGGATCGGGTCAGCCAAACGGCTGAATCCCTTTCCGCCCAACCTGTACCATTGGTATCACGCGCTCGCCCTCTATTCGGGCCGCGAGTATACGCAGGCGGTCAATGCGTTGATGGAGGCGCGATCGCTCGATAGGTGGTCACACGCTCTCCTCGCGGCCTGCTATGCGCAGATCGGACGGCTCAACGAGGCCCGATCCGAAGCAGAGGCATTCGTCAGCGAGCGGCGTCGAGAACTTAACGCGCGTGGCGAGGCCGCACCCGCGAAGACACTCGACTTGGCCCGGGCCCGAGCCGACCGCTATCGCGATCCCGCCGACCGCGAGCACTTTCTCGATGGTTTGCGCAAAGCGGGCCTCACCAGCTGACAGCACGCGGCGCTCCTGTTGCGACGCTCGCGCCGAGCAAGGCCATGAAGTTCGGCCGCCAAACGAGACCGCGGCGAGCTATCCGCCACGCTTCCTTCATATGCGATAGCCCTGCCGTGAATGGGGCCGCACCGTGCTGTGATCAGCGCCATGCCTTCTCGTTCTTTTGTTCGTAGTCTTTGAAAGCCTTCTCGAGGCCGCCCAAAACCTCGGCGGACGTTTCGAACATCGCCTTCAACTGCGGTTCGTCGACCTTCTCGATGTCCTCGCGCAAATGGCTCCGGATATCGCGGAGAGCCTTCTGCATCTTCTGTGTATGGTGTCGGGGATCACGATCTGCCGCACTTGCCATCGCCACTCTCCTCGCTGCGAATATTGCCGGCCGAAGTGCAGGAGCGTCCGGCAAGATGGGCCTTTAACGGCCCGAGGGAAGCCTGGTTCCAATTACGAAATCCCATAAAACCGGCATGAAATACAGGGAATTGCTCACGGAGTTCAGCTGCACATTCAGCATCTACGAGTGAACCTCCATTCGCTCAAGCGCGGCGATCAGCTGATCCACGTCGAAGGGCTTGGTCAGAATTTCAAGTCGCGCCGCAGGCGCGAAGCGTTGCCGAATCTCGTCATCGGCGTAGCCAGTTGTCAGGACGATGGGCAGGTCTGACCGCAGGGCCCGAAGCTCCTCAACCAGTCCATCTCCGGGTCGGTCGGGAAGCCCGAGATCGACCACGGCGGCCGCCAGCTCGTGGTGCGTGCTTCTCGCCTTCAGGACTGCCTCCTCGAAGCTTGTCGCGGCCTCGGTGACGAAGCCCCTCTCCGAGAGCATGTCCGTGAGCAGCAGGCTCAAGAGGAATTCGTCTTCGACGACAAGGACGCGCCGCGTGGGGGCGTTTCCCTGGTTCAAGAGTTCGCGCACCCTGCCACCAAGCTCCGCCGAGGAGAACGGTTTGCTGAGCAGTCTGGTGCCGGCCTCGAGGCGGCCTTCGCGAATGAGGACGTCACCGGCGTAGCCGGTGGTGATGAGAACCTTCAACCCGGGGCGATGCGCACGAGCACACTCGGCGAGGTCCTTGCCGGTGAGCTGGCCGGGAAGGCCAAGATCCGTGAACAGAAGGTCGACCCTTGCGCCGCGCTCGAGTATCTTCAGCGCCGAATGCGCGTCGCTCGCTTCGATCACCACATATCCGAACTCGCGGAGGCTGTTGCTCGTGAAAGCCCGCACATCCTCGTTGTCTTCAACGACAAGGATGGTTTCGCCCTCTCGGGAGTGGAGGACAAACGGGCTGTCTTGCTTTGAGGCTTGCGGCGGCGGCAGAGCGTCGGATTGCGCCGCCGCCTTCGGAAGCAGGATCTCGATCCTTGTTCCGCCATTTGGCTTGCTTGACAACGTGATGTGGCCCCCACTCTGCCTCACAAAGCCGTAGACCTGACTGAGGCCCAGCCCCGTTCCTCTTCCATCCGGCTTTGTCGTGAAGAAAGGCTCGAACACGCGACTGAGCACGTCAGGAGTCATTCCACAGCCTGAATCGGTCACGGCGATGAGGACGTGAGGGCCTAGCCGCCCTTCATCCTCGCGGGTTTCATCGGCGAGCTTTCGATCGATATTCGTCACTTCAATTGCGATACTTCCGCCCTCCGGCATCGCGTCTCGCGCGTTCACGGCCAAGTTCAGAATCGCCGATTCCAGCTCCGTCGGATCCACTTCGACCGGCCAAAGATCCTCTGCGACCGTCGTTCTGACGACGATCGTCTCTCCGAGCGTCCGTTGCAGCAGATCGGACAAGCTCGAGATCAGCTCCTTGAGATCGACGAGTCGGGCCTCCAGCGGCTTCTGGCGGGCAAAACTCAGCAGCTTCGCCGTCAGCTGCGCGGCCTGCCGGGCACCCCGCGCGGCATTTTCGAGCGCATTGGCAATCCGGCTGTCGGCTCCTGCAGTCACGCGCATGGCGCTTTCCAGATTTCCGAGCACGACCGTTAGCAGATTGTTGAAATCGTGTGCGATGCCGGCGGTCAGCCGACCCACTGCCTCCATCTTGGCGGCATGGCGCAGACGCTCCTCGGTGGCTCTGCGGCTCGAAATGTCGCGAATGCTCGCAAGGCGCGCAGGCCGGCCATCCCAAGTCGTCTCAACCGTGCGGATTTCCGCATCGATGACGCGTGCGCCCGGCTGATGAACCGAGATCTCGGTCATATCGTCCACGACAAAGGGAATGCCGATGGGTGATCCGATCAACGATCCGATCGGGCGGCCAAAGATCGTTTCCGAGGCCGGATTGGCAAACAGCACGACGCCGGATTCATCGACGACAATGATGCCGTCGGCATTCTTTTCGATCAGAAACCGGACCTCGGACTGATCGATCGCCGGCTTTGTGGACGGACCCGCTATGCTCATGATTCACCTGAAGCGGCCATGTGAAATGCGTCGGCGAGCTCATTCCCTGAATACGTTCGGAGCCCGACTGAACGGCTCACCCAAATGCATGCCGGCGCCGTCTATCGTGAAACGCCGGATCTCCTTGGCATGCTCGCTGCCGCGCATCTTCAACACCATCAGCCCGCGATGCATGATCTCCTGCTCCTGGATGTATCGCAGCAGAATTATGGAGTCGGTCATGGTGGAAATGTGCTGCTCGCTTGCGCTTTCGCCGCCCACCAGAGACTTGCTGGTCGCCGTGCACAAACCGGCGATCTCCCGCTTCTTGATGAAGGATGTCAGGCTGATCAGGAACTCGCGGAAGCCGGTCTCGGGGGCAATTCGCTCCAGGGCCGAAAGGCTGTCGACGGCAATTCGGTTGGGCTTGAATTCGTCAACCAGCGCCTGGATCGTCAACAGGTGATCGGGCAGCCCCTGGGCTTCGGGGTACAGGCAAACGATCTTCAATTTTCCTTCCGCCTCCATCCGCGCGAAATCGGCGCCCCAGCCCGTGGCATTTCGGAAGAGCTGGCCCTTGCTCTCCTCGTATCCGAACAGAATGGCTCTTTCCCCGGCCTCGACGCCGCCTGCGAGAAAATTCGTGACCAGCAGCGTCTTTCCGGTGCCTGTGGCTCCGCTCACGAGCGTCACGCTGTCTCGGAAGAAGCCTCCGCCGCACATCTCGTCGATTGCAGAATTTCCGCTGGTGACCCGCACGGTGCTGGACTGTTGCTCGAGCCGGAGAGACGACAGCGGAATGGCGACGACCCCGCGTCCTGTCAACAGCGTGAATGGCGCCTCGCCCTCCGCGTGATGGCTGCCTCGCATCTTGAGCACCTCGATCGTCCGCCGGCGCTTCTCTCGGTAGAGGAGATTACGCAGGATGACGACATTGTCGGCGACGAATTCCTCGAGCCGATGCCGCGTGATCTCTCCATATTCGCTGTTTCGCTCCGCCGTCATCAGCACGGTCAGGCCCGCCTTCTTCAAGGCCGTGCTGATGCGAAACAGCTCGCGCCTCAGTATCTTGGGATCGCTGATGAAATGATCGAAAAGCTGAGTGAGTGAGTCCAGCACCACGCGCTTGGCGTTGACGCTCCTGGCTGCATGCATGATTCGGGACAGCAGCCCCTCCAGGTCGAAGTCGCCGATGACCAGTTCGTCCGTGCTCGGTGGGCTCGCGTCGACGAACGCGAGGCGACCGGCCTTCCGCCACTTTGCCAGTTCCCAGCCGAACCCGCTCATATTGGCCTCGATATCGGCGGGCGGCTCCTCGAACGTGACCAGCACGCCGTTCTCGTTGAACGTCTCGATGCCGTGCGCGAGAAACTGGGTGGCGAACACCGTCTTGCCGCTTCCAGGCGTGCCGCCGACGACCGTCGTTCGGGCGCGCGGGAGCCCACCCATCACCAATTCATCGAACGCATCGACGCCGGTCCTGACCCGCTCCAGTACGCTGGAGATCTCGGTCTCCTGGTCGCCGTCTTGGCCGCTATCCTGGGCGGTCATGCGTGATCTCCTTCGATTCCCATGAATTCAAGGATGCGTTTGGTATCGCTGAGGTCTCCGACGATGCGACGGGAGCGAGGGCCGTCCTCGTACGAAAGGGTCGGCGTGGCAATGATGCCGGCGCGGTCGGCGAGATCAGGACGCGTGAGCACGTCGATGATCTCGACGTCCCAGCCTTTGCTGCTCACCGAGGCGCGAAGGCGCTCAAGATTCTGCTGGGCGCGGCGGGAGCTCGCCGAGTTACCCGCAATGTAGAGTCGTAGCACGAGCGGAGCAGCCACCGGACATAGCCTTACTTTTTTGATCGTCGGGCCAATGCCGAACCAAAGCTGCCACTGCTCGCCCCTCCGGCGGTCTTCGGTCGCTCAACAAGCCTGCGCTCCGAAGGAACAACATGGTTCCCCGGAGCGCAAGAGAGAGAGAAATACTAGGCGACTAGTAGCGGCTAACGTTCCGCTCGATCCGCACGCGGTCGCCGCCGTCTTGCCTCCGCCAAAGCCTCGTTGGTGATCCCGCGCTCACGCGCCCAAAGGATTGCCGCGCTTCGCCGATTGACGCCGATCTTGCGATAGAGCGATGCAACGTGGTTGCGGATCGTGTTCTGGGACAGGTGCAGCTGCTCGCTCATGTGCAGGTCGCTCTTGCCCTGACAGATCAGTCCAAGAATCTCCCGCTCGCGATCGGTGAGCAGTTCGATATCCGCCACAGAAGGATTCGGTTGAGCGATACGGACACCCTTCAGCTTCTCGATAATGGTTCGGGCAAAAGACGTTGTATCTGCCAGGACCGACTCGATCGCCGACATCGTGTCCTGGTTTGCCTCTTCCGTTTCCTGAATGATGCAGATGGCGGTCGGCGCATCCGACAGCGTCAGCGTTCGAACCGAAACGAAGCAATCGATGCTTTGACCTGCCGGCCTCCGAAGGGGCAGCTCAAGGCTCTTGAGACTTCCATCCAGCCGACTTCGGGTCTTCTCATCGACCCAAACGAGGTTTCCCTTCCTATCGACCACGATGGCGCCGTTCTCGAGAGCAGACAAAATCGCGGTCCAAGGTTCGTTTTCGCGCGCATCATCGCTCGCCATTCGGCCCATGGCCTGGCTCCCCTCTGGTTGCGGAATTCGACTTGCTTGGATTTGCCTGGATAACGCCCGCCCCCGGAACTAGTTCCTTCGTACCAAATGACTGGTAATTCTGCGCTAACGTGGCCTGATGCGAGCGGGTTCGCTCGCGGACCCGCGTGAATGGCGCTTTTGGTGGGGCGTCCGGCCTGAATTCGTGGACCGGACAAAGGGGATGAATATTCGACCAGCCGTCCGCAGACGAAGCGACCGCTCCGGACGCTCCGAATATGTGGGTGTGGTGCGCTCGGAGGGACTCGAACCCCCACGGTGTTACCCACTGCCACCTCAAGGCAGCGCGTCTACCAGTTCCGCCACGAGCGCTAGGAGATGCCGGCCTGAGGTCTTAGGCTGGCCGGATCAGCGGCCGCCGATCTAACAAATCCATCAGGGGGATACAAGCCTGCAAAGGCCCCGAATTCCACAAGGCAGGAAAGTTCATGCCCCTTCCCTTGGGATCTGGCTTCAGCCCGTGCCCAGGCCTTTACCTCGTCCCCGGGGCGCTACCGCGTCCCCGGCGTGCGCGGCAGCATCTGCTTGACCTCGACCGCGATCCGGTTGCGATCGACCAGCACGACGCCGGAGGCGACCGGCAAATTATTGGCCAAAACCTTGACCTCGTCGGCCTCGGTTGCGTCCAGTTCGATGATGGCGCCGCGGGAAAGACGTAATACCTGATGGATCGGCATGGTGGTCGTCCCGAGGACGACCATGAGATCCACGGTGACTTTATCGAGAGTGGGCACTGTCAGGACCGCCGCAACTTGGGACTGTGAACCAAAGGACTTTGAACCAAAGAACTTGGCATTTGCTCCGGTCATGATCACCACGTTATGGTTAGCCAATGGTTAATTCGCCTGAAAACCCCCGCCAAAACCCGCGTCACGGGCTCGATTTGGCGTCGTTTTCCGCCGCCGGCGGCGAGCCCGTCACGTGGCTTATTTCGCACGCTCCGGTGCCCTATCCGGACGCGGTAGCCGCCATGGAGGCCCGAGTCGCGGCGATCGCCGCGGGCGAGGCTGCCGAGCTGGTCTGGCTGCTCGAACATCCCCCGCTCTACACCTCCGGCACTTCGGGCAAAGAATCCGACCTGCTCGATCCACGATTCCCGACATTTGCGACCGGACGCGGCGGCCAGCTCACCTATCACGGCCCCGGCCAGCGGGTGGCCTATGTCATGCTTGACCTCAAGCGCCGCCGGCCGGACGTCCGGGCCTATGTGGCGAGCCTGGAGGAGTTGATTCTACGCACGCTGGCGGCCTTCAACGTGCGCGGCGAGCGGCGCGAGGACCGGGTCGGGGTCTGGGTCAGGCGGCCGGACAAGGGGCCAGAGCATGAGGACAAGATCGCGGCGATCGGCGTCCGGCTGAGACGCTGGGTGTCATTCCATGGCATTGCGATCAACGTCGAGCCGGAGCTGTCGCATTTCGCCGGCATCATCCCTTGCGGCGTCGCCGATCCCCGCTATGGCGTCACCTCGCTGGTCGATCTCGGCCAGCTCGTGGCCATGGCCGATGTCGACATCGCGCTGCGCCAGGCGTTCGAGCAATTGTTCGGGCCGACACGCGCGCTGGTGCCGGAAGCGGCGGTCTGACGCTTCCGTGGTCTTCGCGGAATCAGCTATGCTTGTTTCGGTGTCGCCCACACCTCCCCCCCTCCGCCGGGAAAGTAGACTTCATACCGGGCGAATTGATCTTCGACCGACTGTTCGAGCGCCAGGCATAAGGAGGGGTTGCGATCATGCTCGCAATGGGAGGTTCTCGCGATGAAATTATCTGCGCCCATCTATCATCTGAAGCGCAAGGCGAAACGCATGTCCCGCGAGCGAGGCATTCCGCTTCACGAGGCGCTTGACCGCATCGCGACGATTGAGGGGTTTTCGGCCTGGAGCATGCTCGCGGCGAAGGCGGCGGCGGTCACGCCGGCCAGCAGGCTATTCTCGCAATTCCGGCCGGGCGACCTGGTGCTGGTCGGCGCGCGTCCTGGTCACGGCAAAACCCTGATGAGCCTCGAGCTTGCGGTGGAGGCAATGCGGTCGGGCCATCGCGCTGCGTTCTTCTCGCTCGAATATACCGAGAAAGAGGTTCTGGACCGCCTCCGCGCGATCGGCGTGGACCCCGCACAATTCGACAGGCTGTTCGAGATCGATTGCTCCGACGCCATCAGCGCCGACTACGTCGTCAAGCAAATGGCCGCAGCTCCCTGCGGCACGGTCGTGGTGATAGACTATCTGCAATTGCTCGATCAGAGGCGGGACAAGCCGGACCTCTCCGTTCAGGTGCGCGCACTGAAATCGTTCGCACACGACAGGGGATTGGTCGTCGTCTTCATTTCGCAGATCAATCGATCCTACGACCCCTCCGTCAAGCCATGCCCCGATCTCGGCGATGTCAGGCTGCCAAATCCGCTGGACCTGAAGCTGTTCGACAAGATGTGCTTTCTGAACAACTCCGAAGTTCAGCTCCGGCTCGCGAGCTGACCATCCTCCATGTCCGGTCCGTGCCGCGGGTGAGATCGTCACCCGCGACCTCCGGCATCACGCCGCCTTGAGCGGGACCTCGAGCTTGCCGGCGATGTAGCGGCGCTCCTGAGTGAGGCCGCCGAAGCCATAGGCATCGCCCTTGACCTCGTCGACGTGCAGATAGGTCTCGGGATGCAGCGGGCCCAAAAGCTCGGCCATGCGCCTGAACATGGCAGCGAGATAGGCCGCCTTCTCGTCCTTGGTGTTGGTGCCTTCGCTGACGTGGATGTCGATCCAGTAGCTCGCAAGCTTCTGCTCGGCGAGCGACTTGCCGCCGGCGAACCAGTCGCTTGCATCGACCGATTTCACGATGATGGCAGTCACCTTGGGGTCCTTGTGCAGGATCGTTGCGGTGAGCTTGGACACGGCGTTCGCAATGTCGGCCTTCAGCGAGGGCGACTGGCGGGATGTGGTGTAGGACACGGTGATCAGGGGCATGGATGTTCTCCTCCGGAGCCGCGCAGGTCGCGCGGCGTTGATGAGAAGCTAGATCTCCCTTCGCCATTTTGGTATGTTATCGTTGATGATATCAATGATAACGACTTGTGATGACAGCCGTCCTCGACATCGCCACCGTCCAGGCCTTCCTGCTGGTCGCCGAGCTCCAGAGCTTCACCCGCGCCGCGGAGGCGCTCGGCACAACACAGGCGGCCGTCAGCCTGAAGCTGCAGCGGCTGGAGACGCTGCTCGGAAAGCGTCTCGTCGAACGCTCGCCGCGCGCGGTCCGGCTCACCGCCGAGGGCGCCGCGTTCCGCGATCGTGCCAGCGCGCTGATGGAGGCGCATGACCGGGCGCTGTCAGGTGAGGCTTCAGTCGCGCAGACGCTCTCGCTCGGCATCTCCGACCATGCGGCGGGGCCCGAACTCGTCCCACTGCTCGAACGCCTGCACGCGATGTCTACGAATCTCACCCTCGCCGTCACCATCGGCTTCTCGCGCGAGATGCAGGATGCCTATGACGCGGGGCGGCTCGATGCGGTGATCGTGCGCCAGGAGGGCAGCCGTCGCGGCGGCGAAAAATTGGCCGAGGACGAGTTCGGCTGGTTCGCCGCAAGACGCTTCACGCTACGGAAGGGTGAGCCGTTGCCGCTTGCGACGCTCGCCCCACCTTGCGGCGTCCGCGCCGTTGCCGTCCGCGCACTCGACAAGGCCGGCATCGCCTGGCGCGAGCGCTTCGTCGGCGGTGGCGTCACGGCAGCCGTCGCGGCCGCGCTTGCCGGCCTCGCGGTCGCGCCATTGGCGCGGCGGATTGCGCCTCCCGGGCTGGTCGACATCGGGCCGGCACACAAATTGCCGAAACTCGGCAGCTCGAAAGTGATGCTGCATTCCAAGGTTAGCGATCCCGCTAAGCTTACGGCGCTGCGTGCAGTGACGGCGACGTTCCGGAGCGGCACGGCGGCTTGAGGCCGAACGCTCACAAGATGGCCTCGAACGCGCTGCGCAGCGTCTCGTGAGCGGCGGCCGATTTGCATACGCCCCCCGATGTTTGCCTAAAAATGTCCCAGATTGGGGGAACCATCCGGCGCCTCGGGCGTTTGCCCCCGTCGAGGCGGGGTCCGGAATGGTTAAAAAGTCTAGTCAGCAGAGAGACTTGTTCGAGAGCGAACGCAGTTTCCGGCTGTTGGTTGAAGGCGTTGCCGACTACGCCCTTTACATGCTCGACCCCAGCGGGATCATCACGAGCTGGAACATCGGTGGCGAGCGCATAAAGGGCTACTCGCCCGGGGAAATCCTCGGCCAACATTTTTCGCGCTTCTACACCGAGACCGACCGCGCCAACGGCAAACCGGCGCGGGCGCTGGGCATCGCGCGGGAAAAGGGCCGCTACGAGGAGGAAGGCTGGCGTGTCCGCAAGGACGGCACGTTCTTCTGGGCCAGCGTCGTGATCGATCCGATCTATGAGGACGGCGAGCTGGTCGGCTTCGCCAAGATCACGCGCGACATCACCGAACGCCGCAATACGCAGCTCAAGCTCGAGGTGATGCAGAAGCAGCTCGCCGAATCCCAGAAGTTCGATGCGCTCGGCCAGCTCACCGGAGGGGTGGCTCACGATTTCAACAATCTCCTGATGATCATCAGCGGCAGCCTCCACATGTTGAAGAGGGGCACTGACGACGAGGCCAAGGTTCAGCGCGCGATCTCGGCCATCGAGACCGCCACCAAGCGCGGCGCGGCGCTGACCAACCAGCTCCTCACCTTCGCACGGCGACAGAGCGTCAATCCGCAGGCGGTCGATTTCGCCGAGCGTATCGCGGCGATCCGCGAGGTGCTCGATGCCGGCGTCGGCAGCTCCGTGCGTCTGGTCTTCGACATCAGCGGCGAAGTGTGGCCGATCAAGACCGACGTCTCCGAACTCGAGACCGCGCTGCTCAACCTCGTCATCAATGCCCGCGATGCGATGCCCGACGGGGGCACGGTGACGATCGGTGCGCACAACGTCGTACTCCATGAGCCCACGCTCGCCGGCAACTTCGTCGCGATCGACGTCAGCGATACCGGGTTCGGCATTCCCGATGACGTCCTCGACAAGATCTTCGAGCCGTTCTTCACGACCAAGCCGATCGGAAAAGGCACCGGACTCGGCCTCTCCCAGGTGCACGGCTTTGCCCACCAGGCGGGCGGCACGATCAAGGTCGCCAGCGAGCTTGGCAAGGGGACCACGTTCACCATCCTGCTGCCGCGCGCGGACGACGCGCCATCGCGCGAGCCGGCGGGAGCATCATCGTTCCGCGGCAGCGGCACGGTGCTGCTGGTCGAGGACAATCCGGACGTCGCCTCCGTCAGCGTCGGCCTGCTGGAACAGCTCGGCTACAGCGTGCGCAGGGTCGCCGATGCCGAAGCTGCGCTGCTCGAGATCGAGAAGAACGGCGTCGACTTCGTATTCTCGGACATCGTCATGCCCGGCAAGATGGACGGGCTCGGCCTCGCCCAGCACCTGCGCCAGATCCGGCCCGGCCTGCCGATCCTGCTCGCCACCGGCTATAGCGAGGTCGCCGCCGGCGTGCGCGGCGATTTCCCGATCCTGCGCAAGCCCTACGAGATCCACGAGCTCAGCGAGGCGATCGCCAAGCTGCCGCGGTGATTGCTCACCTCTCCCCGCTTGCGGCAGGGCAATCGCATGGCGGCGTTCTGATTGCGCGCCTCGTCCCTTCGAGACGACCCTCTGCGCAGTCTTCTCCAGGATGAGGCTAATCGGCTTCGGTGCTCGTTGAAACTGCTGCCGCGCATTCCATCCTCATCCTTGAGGAGCCCGCCTAAGCTGGCGTCTCGAAGGATGGCCGCAGGGAAACGCTCTCAAGATGCGATAGCTTGCCGCAACCGGGGAGCGGGAGCACACCTACGCCGTCGGTAACACCGAAAACGCCTCCCCTGCCCGGCGCAGGTTCAGCTCCTCGGCACCCGCAGTCTCGCTGGTGACGCTGTCGACGCGCGAGGACGGCGGGCCGTGGCGGCACAGCGCGACCATGTCGGCGACGTGCTTGGGCGTCCCCGCGAACAGCGCTTCGACGCTGCCGTCACGGCGGTTGCGGACCCAGCCTTCGAGACCGCATGCAGCCGCCTGGGATTCGACCCAGGCGCGGTAGCCGACGCCCTGGACGCGGCCGCGGATCACGACCTGGAGGATCGCCCGCGTCATTTTCTCGGTCCAAGATAATCGGCGCTGCGCGCCTTCACATCGGCCTCGCGCATGACGCGGCTGGTCAGTTCCGATGTGGGCAATCCCTTCAGCGCTTTCGGTGCCGTGCCCTCACGCAATGCCTTCTGAGTCTCGTACACTGCCTGCGTTGCAGCCGCGATCGGCGCATGGCCCTGCAGCGCGATGCGCACGCGTTGGCTCTCGAGATAGTCGGTAGCGTTCAATTCCTCCGGCGCGCCGCCGAGCACGAGCGGCAGGTGCGTGGCGGATGCGATGGCCGCGAGTTCCGCGTGCGACCTGATGCCGGTGAAGAACAGCGCGTCCACGCCGGTGGCTTCATAGGCCATGGCGCGCCGGATCGCATCTTCGATGGACGTGATCGAGGCAGCTCCCGTGCGCCCCATGATGACGAGCGAGGGATCGCTGCGGCCGTCGAGCGCCGCCTTCATCTTGCCGACGCCTTCCTCGAGCGGGATCAGTTGCGTCTTCGCCTCGCCGAACGCCGCCGGCAGCAGCGTGTCCTCGATGGTGAGGCCGGCAGCCCCCGCCGTCTCCAGCTCCTGCACCGTACGGCGCACGTTCAGCGCGTTGCCATAGCCGTGATCGGCATCGACGAGGACGGGAAGCGCGGAGGCGCGCGACATCCGCCGCATCTGCTCGGCAAGCTCGCTCAGCGTGATCAGCGTGACGTCGGGATCGCCGAGCACGGCGAGCGAGGCCACCGAACCGCCGAACATGCCGAGCGGAAAACCGAGGTCCTCGGCAATGCGGATCGAGATAGCGTCGTAGACCGAGCCGGGATGGACGCAAGCCGAGCCCGACAGGATCGATCGCAGTTTCTCGCGGCGGGAACGAAAGGCCATGGTTGCCTCACTCTCCATTCCTCATCCTGAGGAGCGTCTGGCGTTGCGCTCCGGCGCGCTTCACGCAAACTCCAAAATCAGCGCGTCCACCGCGAGGGTCGCGCCGGCGCTGGCGTGGATCTTCTTCACAGTGCCGTCCTGCTCGGCGCGCAGCACGTTCTGCATCTTCATGGCTTCGACGACGGCGAGCGTCTCGCCGGCCTTGACCTCCTGCCCCTCGTTCACGGCGATCGAGACCACGAGGCCCGGCATCGGACAGAGCAGCTTCTTGCCGGTGTCGGAAGCCGTTGTCACTGGCATCAGCCGGGCCGAGGCCGCTTCCGCCTCGGTCCAGACATAGACGGGCACCTCCACGCCCTGATGCGCGAGACGAATGCCGTTGGCAATCGGGCGGGCCTGCAGCGCGACGAACTGTCCATCGATGGTGCCCTGCCAGACCGGATCGCCGGGCTTCCACGGCGATTGCAGCAGATGCGCATTGCCGGCCTTGCCGTCCGCATCGACGAAACGCACCGTGATTGCTTCGCCCTCGCGCGCAACCTCCAGCAGGATCTCCTGGCGATCGAGCCAGACTGCGCGGCGGCGCTCGCGCTGCACGATGCGGCCGCCCATCTGGCCCGAGATCTGCCGCTTGCGCTCGCCGAGCACATGATCGATGGCGGCGCCGACCGCAGCGATCCGCCGCGCGACCTCGCCTTCGGGCACGCGCACCGCAAAGCCCTTGGGAAACTCCTCGGCGATGAAGCCGGTGGAGAGCCGTCCCTCGCGCCAGCGCGGATGGTGCATCAGCGCGGACAGGAACGGAATGTTGTGCCTGATACCGTCGACATAGAAGGAATCCAGCGCTGTCGCCTGCGCCTCGATCGCGGCCGCGCGCGAGGGGGCATGGGTCACCAGCTTGGCGATCATCGGATCGTAATGGATCGAGATCTCGCCGCCCTCCTGGACGCCGGTGTCGTTACGCACGGTGATACCATCCTGGCTGGCTTCCGCCGGCGGGCGATATTTCACCAGGCGCCCGATCGAAGGCAGGAAGTTGCGGAACGGATCTTCGGCATAGAGGCGCGATTCAACCGCCCAGCCGGTCAGCGTGACGTCCTTCTGCGCAATGGCGAGCTTCTCGCCGGCGGCAACGCGGACCATCTGCTCGACGAGATCGATTCCGGTCACGAGTTCGGTGACGGGATGCTCGACCTGGAGGCGCGTGTTCATCTCCAGGAAGTAGAAGCTCTTGTCCTGCCCTGCGACGAACTCGACGGTGCCGGCGGAATCGTAGTTCACGGCTTTCGCCAGCGCGACCGCCTGCTCGCCCATCTTGCGGCGGGTTTCCTCGTCCAGCAGCGGCGACGGTGCCTCCTCGATGACCTTCTGGTTGCGGCGCTGGATCGAGCATTCACGCTCGCCGAGATAGATCACGTTGCCGTGCTTGTCGCCCAGCACCTGGATCTCGATATGGCGGGGATCAACGATGAATTTTTCGACGAAGACGCGGTCGTCGCCGAATGAGGCCTTGGCCTCGGCCTTGGCGAGATTGAAGCCCTCGGCGACCTCGGCCTTGGAGTGCGCGATGCGCATGCCCTTGCCGCCGCCGCCAGCGGAGGCCTTGATCATGACGGGATAGCCGATCTCGTCGGCAATGCGGACCGCGTGCTTGTCGTCCTCGATGACGCCGAGATGGCCCGGCACGGTCGAGACCTTGGCCTTGGCAGCCGCCTTCTTGGATTCGATCTTGTCACCCATCGCCGCGATCGCGCCGGGGTTCGGGCCGATGAAGACGATGCCGGCCGCCGCCAGCGCACGCGGAAACGCCTCGCGCTCGGACAGGAAGCCGTAGCCGGGATGCACCGCTTCCGAGCCGGTCTTGCGGCAGGCGTCCACGACCTTTTCGATCACCAAATAGCTCTCGGCCGCAGCGGGTGGGCCGATCAGCACGGCCTCGTCGGCCATCTCGACATGGAGGGCATCGCGGTCGGCCTCGGAATAGACCGCAACGGTCTGAATTCCCATCCGGCGGGCAGTCTTGATGACCCGGCAGGCGATTTCGCCGCGATTGGCGATCAGAATGCGTTTGAACATGCTTTTCTTGAGTCTCGACCTTGGGCGGGGACCCCTTACCTGGCCGCTGGGGCCTATGGGAAACGGGCCGTGTGGCTCCCGTGGTACATCAAAATGGGCCGGAGGCAACGGTCTAAATCCCTCCCCTCTGGCGTACCAGCGCAAGACCGGAATGGGCTTGCGCAACGGAGCCGGCTGGCCCTGGCACCACCTACAGCTTCCCGGCCTTGGCCGCGTCCCGCACGAGGCCGTGAACAAAGCCAAGCTTGGCGACCACCGCTGGCGACAGGATGAAGGGATAGAGGTCGCGCAGGCCCATGGCGCGGTTGACGCTGTTCATGGCGAAGGTGAAGGGCAACCATGCGTTGACCAGCGCTTCCACATCCCGGGCCTCGTAGGGGTCGAAACGGATGCGCGCCGTCAGCTCCCCGTCGCGGTCGACCTTGGGGCGTACCTCCATGCCGAACTCGGCGGCCATCTCCAGCGTGTCGACGATGTGGAGATAGTGCGCCCAGGTCTCGGCAAAGTCCTCCCACGGATGCATCGTCGCATAGGCCGCGACGTAGTTCTGCTGCCAGTTCGGCGGCGCGCCTTCGGCATAATGACGCTGCAGGGCCTGGCCGTAATCGGCCGAATCGTCGCCGAACATCGCGCGGAATTGGTCTAGCTTGTCCCCGTCGCGCACCAGCACGTCCCAGAAATAATGCCCGACCTCGTGGCGGAAATGCCCGAGCAGCGTCCGGTAGGGCTCGCCCATCTCGAGCCTGCGCCGCTCGCGCGCGAGGTCGTCGGCCTCGGTGAGCGCGATCGTGATCAGGCCGTTGTCATGGCCGGTCATGATCTTCTCTCCGCTGTGCGGATCGTCGGCGAGGAAATTGAAGATCAGCCCATGCGCGGGATTGTCCTGCCGGGTCTGGAGCGGCAGCTTCCAGCGGATCAGGGAATAGAACAGCCGGTGCTTCGCCACCTCCAGCTCGCGCCAGCCGGCGAGCTGCGCCGGATCCGACAGATCCGGCACGATGCCGTTGTGACGGCAGGCGCGGCAATAACCCGTGCCGTTACCTGTATCCGTCAGCCAGTTGCAGGAATCGTATTCGGCATTACGGCACAGCATGCGGCTTTCGGCCTTGTCGACCAGCGTCCTCCAGGCCCCGCCGTCGGGCTCGATCGCCGACATCGTCTCCTTCTCCGGCAGGAAGGCGACGCGGTGGCCGCAGCGCTCGCAAGCGCGGTTCTCGAAATACAGGACGTTGCCGCAGGCTTGGCAGACAAAGAGCTTCAAGATTTAGCCTCTTCGGAAAGGAAGGCTTGTGAATGAGTTGTGGCGCCTCGCAGATAGGCGCGCAGAGGGCCCATCGTTCCAACGTCAGGAACAAATAGCCAGCGGAGGCGTTCGTTCATATCCTCCGTCATCCTGCGCCTTACCTGCATATTCCCCTCTAAGCGATGGCCATCACGCTCCGTCTGTGTGAATATCGGTCCGGCACGTGCGCACCTGCATGACAACGGCCGACGCCTTGACCGATCCTTTGCCCGAGACCCTCGCTGCCGAAAGGCTGCGCCAGCACCTCGAAGACGTCGCGCGCGAGCGCGACAACGCCTATCGCGCGCTTCAGGAGCGCGAGGCCGAGCTCGCACGCATCCAGCGCATCGGCAAGGTCGGCGGCGTCGAGGTCGACTTCCGCGAAGGGTTCAAGAACCGCCGTTCGCCCGAATATCTGATGATCCACGGGCTGCCTCCGGAGGCCACGGACGAGACGCACGAGGACTGGGTCAACCGCATCCATCCCGAGGACCGCGACGCGACCGTCAGCCATTTCTTCGAGGCTCTCGCCGGAACGAGCCAAGACTACACTGCCGAATACCGCATCATCCGTCCCAGCGACGGCGAGACCCGCTGGATCCGGGTCGTCGCCAAGATCGAGCGCGACAGGGACGGCCGCGCCATTCGGCTCGTCGGCGCCCATATCGATATCACCGACCAGATGCTCGCGCGCGAGACGCTGCGCGAGAGCGAGGAGCGCTTTCGGCTGATTGCCGACAGCGCGCCGGTGCCGATCTGGGTGACCAAGCTCGACCGCAAGCGGTCCTTCGCCAACCAGGCCTATGTCGATTTCGTCGGCCTGCCCTACGATCAGGCCATCGATTTCGACTGGCGCAAGGTGCTGCATCCGGACGACCTGCCGCACGTGCTTCAGCAATCCGTCCAGGGCGAAGCTTCGCTAAAGCCGTTCGTGCTGGAAGCGCGCTACAAGAATGCCAAGGGCGAATGGCGCTGGCTGCGCTCGGAATCGCAGCCGCGCTGGGATCCGACTGGCAAGCATATCGGCTTCATCGGCGTCGCCCACGACATCACCGCGGCCAAGCAGGCCGAGATCGAGCTCCGGCAGCTCAACGAGACTCTGGAAGAGCGCATCGCCCAGCGTACCGCCGAGCTCGAAGCCAACGAGGCGCGTCTGCGTGCGATCCTGGAGACCAGTAACCAATATCAAGGCCTCGTCAATCTCACGGGCGAATTGCTTTACGCCAACAAGACCGCGCTCGCCGGCATCAAGGCGAATTCCTCGGACGTGATCGGAAAGCCGTTGTGGGAGACGCCCTGGTTCACCGGCACGAGCGGCATGAGTGCTGCCGTGCGAGAGGCCTTCGACAGGGTGCTCAAGGGCGAAGCCGTGCGGCTCGAGATGCGCCTGCACCTTCCCGTCGGCGAGCGCGATTTCGACTTCGGCATGCGTCCGGTGCTCGATCGCCACGGCAACATCACCGGTGCCGTGCCAGAGGCCGTCGACATCACCGAGCGCCGGCGCGGCGAGGAAGCGCTAAGGCAGTCGCAGAAGATGGAGGCGATCGGTCAGCTTACCGGCGGCGTCGCGCACGACTTCAACAATCTCCTCACCATCATCCGTTCGGCGACCGACTTCCTGCGCCGCCGCGAGCTGCCGGAGGAGCGCCGCCGCCGCTATGTCGACGCCATTTCCGAGACGGTCGAGCGCGCCTCCAAGCTGACGGCGCAGCTGCTGGCATTCGCGCGGCGGCAGCCGCTCAAGCCGCAGATCTTCGATGTCGGCAGCCAGGTCGAGAGCATCGCGCAACTGATCCGGCCGCTGGTCGGGGGCCGCATCGACATCGCGGTCGAGATTGACGATACCCGCTGCTTCACCCTGGCCGACATCGCCCAGTTCGAGACCGCGTTGATCAACCTCGCCGTCAACGCCCGCGACGCCATGGATGGCGAAGGCCGCCTCATCATCGCGGTGCGCAAGGTCGAGGGCATTCCGAGCCTGCGCGCACAATCGCCGCGCGGCGGCGACTACATCGCCATCTCGGTCAGCGACACGGGTCGCGGCATCGCGCCGGAACATCTCGACTCGATATTCGAGCCCTTCTTCACCACCAAGGAGGTTGGCAAGGGCACGGGACTCGGGCTCAGCCAAGCCTTCGGCTTCGCAAAACAATCCGGGGGCGACATCGCGGTGACGAGCGCGCAAGGCAAAGGCGCGACCTTCACCATCTATCTGCCGCGGGCGCAGAGCCCTGTAACGGACAAGGAAGCAGCGGCACTGACCTATGAGGCGGCGGCCACCGGGCGCGGCTATCGCGTCCTCGTGGTCGAAGACGACGACGAGGTCGGCCGCTTCTCCACCGAGTTGCTGGAGGATCTCGGCTACGTCGTCCGCCGCGTCGCCAATGCCAATGCGGCGCTGACCATCCTCGACGAGAACGAATTCGCCGTGGACCTCGTCTTCTCCGACGTCATCATGCCCGGCATGAACGGCGTCGAGCTCGCCGGCGTCATCCGCGAGCAGTATCCGGGTCTGCCGGTCGTGCTCACCTCTGGCTACAGCAACGTGCTCGCCGAGAACGCCCATCGCGGCTTCGAGCTGATCCAGAAGCCGTATTCGGTGGAATCGCTCTCGCGCATCCTGCGCAAGGCGATCACGGAGAAGCTGTCGATGGCACGGTGAACCTCTTTCGGCGTCCGGGCGAAAGCCGGGATCCATACCGCGTGATTTCCCTTGTGGCACACGCATCGTCGCTCTTCGCCAAACACCTTTTCGTGCTTGTGGGTCGCGGCCTTCGCCGAGACGACATTTGAGTGTTAGGCTGCAATTGCCCGCACAACGATGATCAGCCGCCACACGTAAAGACCCTGATGAAACCCGCGCTCCTCTCCGCCTGGCAGACCTGGGCGATCCTCTCCGCCTGCTTTGCCGCGCTGACCGCGATCTTTGCCAAGGTCGGCGTCGAGAATATCAATCCGGACCTCGCCACTTGTATCCGCACCATCGTGGTCCTGCTCGCATTATCGGTGCTGCTGCTCTGCACCGGCCAGTTCGCCATGCCCTCAGCGGTCTCGTCGAGAACCTGGTTATTCCTGGTGCTCTCGGGGCTTGCGACCGGCGCGTCCTGGCTGTGCTATTTCCGAGCGCTGAAGCTCGGGCCCGCAACGCTGGTCGCGCCGATCGATAAGCTCAGCGTCGTCTTGATCGCGCTGTTCGCCTTCGCTTTTCTCGGCGAGCGCCCGACGGCTCAGGGCTGGCTTGGCATTGCCATGATCGGCGGCGGCGCGGTGCTGCTCGCGGTCAAGTTTTGAGGAGCCCGGCGTGATCCGCGGAACCAGGCCGGCAACACGAAGGTTGCTGCCGGGGCCACCTTGAGCCTCGGCCGAGAGATCCGATGTCGAGCGCAAACTCCGATCAAGCGAGGCACGCCGGCCGCGCGCTCGATGCGGCCAATTTCTTCCTCGCCGACGTGCGCGACGGGCTCGGGCCCTACCTCGCCGTCTATCTCCTCACCGAGCAGCGCTGGGACGAGGCGCGCATCGGGCTCGTGATGTCGATTGCAACGATCGCCGGCATCGTAGCGCAGACGCCGGCAGGTGCGCTGGTCGATGCAACGCCGAGGAAGCGGCTCGCGATGGTGATAGCCGCCATTATGGTGACCCTTGCCTCGCTATCGCTGCCGTTGTTTCCGAACTTCGGGCCAGTCGCGATCTCGCAGGGGATTGCCCAGGCCGCCGCTGTCATCTTTCCGCCTGCAATCGCCGCCGTCTCGCTCGGCATCTTCGGCCATGCCGCTTTTACCCGGCGGATCGGCCGTAACGAGACCTTCAACCATGCCGGCAACGCTGTCGCTGCGGGTCTGGCAGGCGTCCTCGCCTATTGGTTCGGCCCGACCGTCGTGTTTTACCTGCTCGGCGCCATGGCGATTGCGAGCCTCGCCAGCATTGTCGCGATCCCCGAACGAGCCATTGACCACGATCTTGCTCGCGGCCTGCACCACGCTCACGCGAACAATCTGCCCGACCACCCCTCGGGCCTCGGCGTGCTCCTGACCTGCCGCCCCCTGCTCGTCTTCGCGCTCTGCGTCGTGCTGTTTCACCTCTCGAACGCGGCCATGCTGCCTCTGGTCGGCCAGAAGCTCGCGCTGCAGGACAAGAACATGGGCACCAGTCTGATGTCGGCCTGCATCGTCGCCGCGCAAGTCGTGATGGTACCGTTCGCGATGCTGGTCGGCGCCAAAGCCGACCGCTGGGGCCACAAGCGCTTCTTCCTCGCCGCGCTGCTGATCCTGCCGATCCGCGGCATCCTCTATACGCTCTCGGACAATCCGTTCTGGCTGGTCGGTGTGCAGCTTCTGGACGGTGTTGGTGCCGGCATTTTCGGCGCGATCTTTCCGGTTATCGTCGCCGACCTCATGCGCAACACCGGCCGCTTCAACGTCGCGCAGGGCGCGGTCATCACCGCTCAGAGCATTGGAGCTGCACTATCGACGACACTGGCAGGCCTGGTCGTGGTCCGCGCGGGTTACCATGCAGCGTTCATCTCGCTTGGCGCTGTGGCGGCGATCGGCGCCGTGATCTGCTTCTTCGCGCTACCGCAGACGCGGCAAATCGCAGACGGCGATCTGTGCGCGCGGGGGAAGACAGCTGCGCCGCATCGGCTATCGCTGCCGAATAGATCTGGTTCACCTTGAGGACTGAAACGTGCCGTCTGACGCCATCTGGGCCTGGAGCATCATCGTCGCTGCGACCGCAGGCGTGATCATCCGCCCTTTTCGCCTGCCCGAGGCGATCTGGGCAGCGATCGGTGCCGCCGCTCTCGTGCTCCTCGGCTTCCTGCCGTGGCGGGATGCGCTCACCGGCATCGAGAAGGGTGTCGACGTCTATCTGTTTCTGATCGGCATGATGCTGATCGCCGAGCTGGCACGGCTCGAAGGCCTGTTCGACTATCTGGCCGCCTTTGCCGTCGAGCATGCACGCGGCTCTCCGCAGCGGCTGTTCCTGCTGATCTATCTCGTCGGCACGCTGGTGACGGTGCTGCTCTCGAACGACGCCACCGCGATCGTGCTGACGCCGGCCGTTTACGCCGCCACTCGCGCGGCCGGCGCCAAGCCGCTGCCCTATCTGTTCGTCTGCGCCTTCATTGCCAATGCCGCGAGCTTCGTGCTGCCGATTTCCAATCCGGCCAATCTCGTGGTCTTCGGCAAGCACATGCCGCATCTTGGAGCATGGCTGCGTCAGTTCACGCTGCCGTCACTCGCCTCGATCGGCTTCACCTATGTCGCATTGCGCCTTGCGCTGCACCGCGAGTTGAAGGAGGAAACGATCGAAACGAGTGTCCCTCAACCGAAACTCGGACGCGGCGGCCGATTGACCGCCTATGGCATCGGCGCCATCGGCATCGTGCTGATCTGGGCCTCTGCGCTCGATCTGCAATTGGGCTTGCCGACGTTCGTCTGCGGGACCGCGACGGCGGCCGCCGTGCTGTTGATCAACCGTCAATCGCCTATGCCCGTGCTGCGCGGCGTCTCCTGGAGCGTGCTGCCGCTGGTCGGCGGGCTCTTTGTCATGGTGGAGGCGCTGGTGAAGACCGGCGTGATCGCGCAGCTCAGCGCGCTGCTGCACCAAGCGGTGGCGCAATCCGTCCCGCAGGCCGCCTGGAGCGTCGGCATTGCCACCGCGCTCGCCGACAACATCGCCAACAATCTTCCGGTCGGCCTTGTCGCCGGCTCCGTCGCCGCCAGCGATCATCTGCCCGCGCCCGTTGTCAGCGCCATCCTGATCGGCGTCGACCTCGGCCCCAATCTGTCGGTGACCGGCTCGCTCGCCACCATCCTCTGGCTGGTTGCGCTCCGGCGCGAGAAGATCGAGGTCGGCGCCTGGCCATTCCTCAAGCTCGGCCTGCTGGTGACCCCGCCCGCACTGATCGCGGCGTTGGCGGCGGCAATCTGGTAAGGAAGCCAGACGCAGCTTTCGAAATCAGGTGCGAGCTATTTGCGGTAGATCAATGCGGCCGGCGACGCTGCGGCAGACGATCGGCCTGCTCGGCCGTGAGGTGGGATCGATCCGGTCTTCTGAGCCCGTGACCGTCCGGCCCGATCGCGGCGATGACGCCGCGACCAGGTCGTGCTTCGTCAGTCGTTCTCGTAGCCGTAGACCTCCGGCAGGATGAAGATCGCAGCCAGCAATCCGATCACCGGGAAGATTGCGACGAACAGGGTGGCATTGGCTTGCCCGATCGCCGCGAACAGCGATGGGAACAGGAAGATCGCCAGGAACGACGGCAGCTTCACGAACATATAGGCGAAGCCGCTGGCGGTGCCGCGGTATCGCGGCCGGGCGACCATGGTCGGGATGGTCATGCAGTTCGACGCGTCCCAATAGTGGCCCCAGAGCATGCCGGCCGCGGCGAACGGCAGCAGCATCTTGTTGTCCGTGAAGAGCGCAAACGCAGCGACTAGCAGTGACACCAGCACGATGGAGAAGCCTGCGATCGCAATGCCGCGATGGCCGATCTTCGGCGTCAGCAGCGGCCCGACCCACCCCGACAGAGCGGCGAAGCTGAATAGCCCCATCGTCACCAGATTATTGCCGAGCACGCTCGACACGCCGACCATGACGAATAGCACCGGCAGGTAGAACGCGAAGGTCGAGAACTCGCTCGCCTGCGCGAAACAGGCGATCCAGCCATATAGGGTGGCACGCCAGCGGATCGGATCCTTCTTGAGATCGGCGAGGAACGCGCGGGTCGAGACCTTCGGCACCTCGACGTCCCGGTCCGGCAGCATGTCGAGATTGTCGTTGAACATCTCGCGCGCGACCTGCTTGGCCTCGCGGTAGCGCCCCTTCTGCACCAGCCACACCGCCGTCTCCGGTACGTCGTGGCGCATGATCAGGATGATCAGCGCCGGCACCGCGCCGAGGCCGAGCGTGACGCGCCACAGCATCTCGTGGTTCATGTCGATCAGCAGGAAGATCACGATGACGCCGATGGTCAGGACCTCGCCGACCGCGAACATGAACTGCCACCTGTTGCCCATCACCTCGCGCTCACCCTTGGCCATGGATTCCATGATGTAGGTGTAGCCGGTCGAAATGTCCGAGCCGAGCGGGATGCCGAGCAGGAAGCGGATCACGACGAGCCAGGCAACGTTGGGCACGAACGCCTGCGCCAATGCCAGCACGATGAACATCACCATCGTCACCAGGAACATGACGCGGCGGCCGATCTTGTCGGATAGCCAGCCGCCGAGCAGCGCGCCGATCAGGGCGCCGCCTTGGGTGCCGGCTGCGGCGAGGCCCAGCATCAGCGGATCGGGATTGTACTGCTCCTTGATGAAGATCAGCACGAAGGCGATCGAATACAGATCCCAGGCCTCGACCAGGATCGAGGCCATCATCAGCCAGCCGACCTTGTTGCCTTTGGGACTGTAGTTCGTGATGAGGTAGCGGACCGCGGCCTCGCTCGCGCTCGGTTGTGGCATCGCCATCGTCGACATGTGTGTTCCTTCCTTCAAACTTTCTCACGCGCCGAGCAGCGGCTCGATGCTGCAATCGAGCAGGCGCGGATCGATCCCCGCCTCCATGCCGGTGAATATCGCATCCATGTAATCGATCAGGGCATCGCTCGCTTTCACCGCATCCTCGACGCGGCGATTGGCGACCGCAGCGAGAACGGCGAGATGGCAATCGATCGTGCCCGACAGCTCGGTCTGTCCCGGCATGAAGCGGTGGTGGATGTAGCCGATGCGCCGGTACAGCGTGTGCAGCGGCCGCAGCGTGTGCACCAGGAACGGCTCGCCCGCGGCCTCCAGCACCAGCGCGTCGATCCGACGGTCGATGCTGTTGAATTCGTCGAGGGTCAGGCTGGCGCGGCGCTCGCGCAGCAGGCGCTCGATGTGCAGCGCCTGATTGCGATGCGACAGGCTGGCGCGATCGGCCGCGAGACGGATCACGAAGCGCTCCATGTCGCGGCGTAAGCCCAGCAGCATGCGCTCACGCGCCAGATCGATCGGGGCGATGTGCAGGCCGTGCCGTGGACGAATGATGATGAGCGTGTCGGCTGAGAGACGATTGACGGCGTGGTGCACCGGCGTGCGGCCGAAGCCGGTGATCTGCTGTAATTCCAGCATGGTCATGAACTGGCCCGGCTTGAGCTCGCAGTGGACGAGGAGCTCCTCGATCCTCTGATAGGCCAGCTCGAAGAAGTTGAGGCGGTTGCGCCGGGAGGGCCTGCCCTCGCCGCTATCGTCGTTTCTCACCACCTCGAGCGCGCGCTTGCGCCGTGCCATGTCGTCCTCCGTCAACCTGCGCTCTCGTTGCGAGCTGGCGCCTTGCTTGTGACATCCCTAAAACATATTGTGAAATATTACAAGCAGGCGTAGGACTGCCCATCGGCCCGCCGGCAAATGGTGGCGCAGAAATGACAAACAAGGCGGGCGCTATGGGCCCGACGGGAGGATTATTGCCGTGAAGATCACGTCGATCGAGACCCTGCGCACTGAAGAATTCTCCAACGTCATCTGGGTGCGCGTCCACACCGATGCGGGCATGATCGGGCTCGGTGAGACCTTTTACGGCGCGGGCGCGGTCGAGGCGCAGATTCACGACACCTTTGCCGGCCGGCTGCTCGGCCGCAACCCCCTGCACATCGAAGCCATCCACCGCGACATGCTGAACCTGCCGATGGCGCAGTCATCGACCGGCGTCGAATACCGCGCGGCGTCGGCGATCGACATCGCGCTGTGGGACCTGTTCGGCAAGGTCTGCGGCCAGCCGGTGCACCAGATGCTCGGCGGCCTCTGCCGCGACAAGCAGCGCATCTACAACACCTGCGCCGGCACCCAATATGTCCGCTCGACCAATATCAGCCCGGTCGCGAACTGGAATCTCGGCGCCTCCAAGGGACCTTACGAAGATCTCGACGGCTTCATGCATCGCGCCGACGCGCTCGCCGAAAATCTCCTGGAAAGCGGCATCTCCGCGATGAAGATCTGGCCGTTCGATCCCGCCGCCCAGGAAAACAAAGGTCTCTACATCACCGCCGCTCAGATGAAGCAGGCGATCGAGCCGTTCGAGAAGATCCGCAAAGCTGTCGGCGACAAGATGGAGATCATGGTCGAGCTCCATTCGCTATGGAATCTGCCGACTGCCAAGCAGATCGCGCGCGCGCTCGAGCCCTACAAGCCGACGTGGTACGAGGACCCGATCCGGATGAACTCGCCGCAGGCCCTGGCCGAATATGCGCGCTCGACCGACGTCTGGGTCTGCGCCAGCGAGACGCTGGGCTCGCGCTTCCCCTACAAGGACATGCTCGACCGCGACGCCATGCACGTGGTGATGGCCGATCTGTGCTGGACCGGCGGCCTTACCGAGGGGCGCAAGATCGCAGCGATGGCCGAAACCTATCATCGGCCTTTCGCACCGCATGACTGCATTGGCCCGATCGGCTTCATAGCCGCCATCCACATGTCGTTCAGCCAGCCCAACACGCTGATCCAGGAATCGGTGCGCGCCTTCTACAAGGGCTGGTACAATGAGCTCGTCACCACCATGCCCATGATCAAGGATGGTTTTGTCTATCCGATGGAGGGCCCCGGCCTCGGCGTCGACCTCCTGCCGGCCGTCTTCGACCGCTCCGATCTGATCGTGCGCCGCTCTAACGTCTAAGGATTCTTGAGATGAGCACCGCCCTCTTCGACCTTTCCGGCCGTACCGCGCTCGTGACCGGCTCCTCTCGCGGCCTCGGCCGCGCCATTGCCGAAGGCATGGCCAGGGCCGGCGCCAAGCTGATCATCAACGGCGTCGATCCCAAGCGCGTCGAGCAGGCCGTCGCCGAGTTTCGCAGCGCCGGACATCAGGCCGAAGGCGCCGCGTTCAACGTCACCGACGAGCCCGCGATCGTCGCTGCCTTCAACGACTTCGACAGACAAGGCCTCGCCGTCGACGTCGTCATCAACAATGCCGGTATCCAGCACCGCAAGCCGCTGGTCGAGTTCACTACCGACGAATGGCGCAAGGTGATCGAGACCAATCTCACCAGCGCCTTCGTGATCGGCCGCGAGGCGGCCAAGCGCATGATCCCACGCAAGCGCGGCAAGATCATCAACATCGGCTCGCTCGGCAGCGAGCTCGCGCGCCCGACCATCGCGCCCTACACCGCGGCCAAGGGCGGCATCAAAAATCTCACCCGCTCGATGGCGGTGGAATGGGCCCAGCACGGTATCCAGGCCAATGCAATCGGCCCCGGCTACATGCTGACCGACATGAACGAGGCGCTGGTCAACAACACCGATTTCAACACCTGGCTGATGAGCCGCATCCCGTCGAAACGTTGGGGCAAGCCGGATGAGCTGGTCGGCGCGGCGATCTTCCTGGCCTCCGACGCCTCCACCTACGTCAACGGCCAGATCATCTATGTCGACGGCGGCATGATTGCCGCGATGTGACCCGCGAACCGCTGAAGGAACAAACCATGCGCGCCGTCGTCATTCACGCCCCGAAAGACTTGCGGATCGACCTCTATCCGGATGTGGAGCCCGGACCGGGCGAAGTCCGCGTCAAGATTGCCAATGGCGGCATCTGCGGCTCCGATCTGCACTACTACCATCACGGCGGCTTCGGCGTGGTCCGCATCCAGCAGCCGATGGCGCTGGGGCATGAGATCGCCGGCGTGGTCGCTTCCGTCGGTGACGGCGTCACGCAGGTGAGGCCGGGCACGCGCGTTGCAGTCAATCCGAGCAATCCGTGCGGCCAGTGCCTGCATTGCCGGGAAGGCATGCACAACCAGTGCCTCGACATGCGCTTCCTCGGCAGCGCGATGCGCGTCCCCCATGTGCAAGGCGGCTTTCGCGAATTCATTACGGTCGGCGCCACGCGGGCCGTACCGATCGCCGACAGACTGTCGCTCGCCGAAGCTGCGGTCGCCGAACCGCTCGCCGTGTGTCTGCATGCCGGCAATCAGGCCGGTTCTCTCCTCGGCAAACGCGTGCTGATCACCGGCTGCGGCCCGATCGGCGCGCTGATGATCTTGGTTTCGCGCTTCGGCGGCGCCGCCGAGATCGTGGTGACCGATGTCGCGGACGCCCCGCTCGCGGTCGCGAAGAAGCTCGGCGCCACGCACGCGATCAATGTCGCGACCAATGCCACTGCGCTCGATTCCTGGCGTGCCGGCAAGGGCGTGTTCGATACGCTGTTCGAAGCCTCGGGCAACCAGGCCGCACTCCGTACCGCGCTGGACGTATTGCGGCCCGGTGCCACGCTCGTTCAGCTCGGCCTCGGTGGCGAGATGACGCTGCCGATCAACTCCATCGTCGCCAAGGAATTGCAGCTCCGCGGCACCTTCCGCTTCGATTCCGAGTTCGAGCTCGCGGTGCGGCTGATGGGCGAAGGCCTGATCGACGTCAAGCCGCTGATCACGGCCACCATGCCGTTCGAGAGCGCGGTCGCCGCCTTCGAACTCGCCAGCGACCGCTCACAATCGATGAAGGTGCAGCTTACTTTCTAGGAGCGTCGGTGGCCTGCTGACTCTCGATCAGCCGGTCGCTGACCAGCCGCACGGCGCCGCGCTTCCAGGAATAGTCCGCGCCGAGGCGCAGGCCGCTGTCGCCGCGCGCCACCACGGCGCCGGTCTTGGCATCGCGCACCTGGAAGCCGAGCGTGTATTCGGTGCGGCTGACACGCCGCACCACCCCGATCAGCGACAGGTCCGCGCCGAGCTTCTGCGCAATCGCGGCCTCGCAGCCGCCGCAATCCCGCAAGGCGCCCGTCCTCGCCGTCCCTCCGCCGACATCGACGATCCGATAACGGCCGGAATGGCCGAGCGCCTCGCGCACGGCGGCGCTGACCTCGGCCAGATACGAGGCGTCCGAAGCCGAGACGATCGCGGAAGCGGCCGTCATGTCCTCGAGCTCGAAGTCGAACACGGCAAGCGCGACCGGAGCTGGCGTGGCGAGCGCAGCCATGACCTCGCGGGACACGAAGATCTCGGCGCGCTCCCACGATTCATCATTGTCGCCGCGGAAGGTGTAGAGCTTGTCCATCACGAGCCTTTTGGCGCCGACGTCGATCACGGCGACCTTGGCCCATTGCACCAGCGTGCTGGTCTTCTGGATGCCGCCGACGACCTTGAACGCCGCACCGTCCTCGGCAGACCGCAGCAGCCGATAGCGCCGGTCCGTGCCGATATCCCGCCTCAGCGCGGCCATGAACGCCGATAGCCGCCGCTCGTGGGCGGCGGTCTGGTTGGCCGGCTCGCCCGACGTATCGGTATAGCTGAAGTCGTCCATGGCAACGCCAATCGCAGCCTCGGCATCGGCTCGCGACGAAGAGAGGCCGAAGAGGAAAAAAGCAGAGAGAATCAGCCGGAAGCAGTGCATGAAGGAGCCTCGTGGGATGGAGCGGCCCTGCAAATCTGGACGGGTCGCCTGAGGCCACGCAGCCGTAATTGTCCCGACGAGCGCCGGGAAAATTTCACGACATTGCACTGCGGAAGGACGCGAACGCTTCCCGCGGGTTGCGTTCTGCCGTTTAATGGACGAGCGACAAAACCCGTTCGCACCAGGTGCCCGCCGATGTGGAATCGCCCGAGGTTCGATCTCAAGGTCCGTCTGACGCTCCGCGTGGCCGCAATATCGGCCGCCTGCTTCGCCGCGATCTCCGCCTATTTCCTTGTTACGGCCGAACGCGCAGCGCATGCGCGCATCGACGGTATCGCCGCCATCGTGGCGAAGACACTGGAGCTGCAACAGGGCAAGGTCCAGTGGGTAGCTAGCCCCCGCTCCGACTTCCCGAACCTTGATCCGGTTTCGGCCCATGTGATGACCGCCGGTCTGTGTCTTGGATTCCGGAGCGCTAGCGGCGAGATGCTTCAGCGCTTCTGTAGTGGCGCGCCTGCCCCGGCGAGCCCGCCGCCGCAAGCCTTCGCCGCCTTCTATCGCAGCCTGTTCGACCCCGGCCGCGAGGCGGCACGCCCGGTGATCGTGCGCGGAACGACGCTCGGCGAGACCGTGGTCTCGGTCGACCCCACCGTGCAGACGGCCGAGGCCTGGCATGAGGCTGGCCGCCTGATGATCGCGCTAGCGATCGCGTTGCCGCTGCTCTGCGCGCTGGTCTATGCCGCACTCGCTCGCGCCCTGCGCCCCACCCGCATGATCGGCAGCGGCCTTGAGCGAATCGCGGGTGGCGACCTCACGACCCGGTTGCCGCCGTTCGATCTCGCCGAGCTCTCTGCCATCCGCGACGTCTTCAACCACCTCGCCGAAAGCCTCGACATCGCGCTTGCGGAACGCAACGAGCTGACGCGGAAACTGATCGCGCTACAGGACGAGGAGCGCCGCCATCTCGCGCGCGAGCTGCATGATGAGTTCGGCCAGTCGCTCGCCGCAATCCGCGCGCTTGCCGCGTCCGCCCGCCAGACGGCGGCGCAGGACTGCCCGGGGCTGCTGGGAGAGTGCGACAGCATTGCCCGGACCGCGACCGGCATGATGGAGACGCTGCGCGGCGCGCTGTTCCGGTTGCGGCCCCCCGACGTCGACGAGCTCGGCCTTGTCGCGAGCCTCGAAGGCCTGGTGGCGGGGTGGAACGGCCGCAGCCGCGGCCAGACCCGCGTCGATATCCGGTTCGACGGCGCCTTCGAGAACGTGCCCGCCTCCGTCAGCGCCAATCTCTACCGGATCGTGCAGGAAGCGCTCACCAACGCGGCCAAGCACGCCGGGGCCACGAAGGTCAGCCTTCATCTGACGATGGCCGAAAATGAGATCGCGCTCGCGATCGAGGACGACGGCCGGCCGAACGAGGCGGCCGTCAAATCCGGCATGGGCCTGCTCGGCATGCGCGAGCGCGTCGCCGCGCTTCGCGGCCGGCTGAGCTTCGAGACCGGCCCTAATGGCTCCGCGCTGCGCGTGTTCATTCCGCTCGCGGCCACCGATCGGCAGGCACTGGAGCACGCCGCATGAGCACGACTGAAGCGACCATCTTGCTGGTCGACGACCATTCCGTCGTCCGCGAGGGGTATCGCTCCGTGCTCCAGAAACAGCCGGGTTTGCGCGTCGTCGCCGAGGCGGCCGACGGCGCGGAAGCCTACCGGCTGTACAAATCCGAGGCACCCGACCTCGTCATCATGGACCTCAGCATGCCCGGCATCGGCGGCATCGAGGCCGTCAGGCGGATCCGGCAATGGGACAAGGCGGCAAGGATCCTGGTCTTCACCATGCACGAGAATGCCGGCTTTGCCGTGCAGGCGATCCGCGCCGGTGCCAGGGGTTACGTCACCAAGACCAGTCCACCCGAGACCTTGGTGCGCGCGGTGAAGGACGTGCTCGCCGGCAAGATCGCCATCAGCCCCGACATCGACCATGAGCTTGCTCTCAGCCGCATCGGCGGCGAGAGCTCGGCCGCCGACGTGCTCACGCCGCGCGAATTCGAGGTGCTCCGCCTGCTGCTCGCCGAGAACACGACTGAGCAGATCGCCGCGACGCTGCATGTCAGCCCGAAGACAGTGGCGAACCTGCACTCGCTGATCAAGGACAAGCTCGGCGTCGGCTCCGACATCGAGCTGGTGCGGCTGGCGCTGCGCCAGGGAATCTTGACCGAGGTCGATCTCGGCGAGGCCTGAGCTGCGCCGCCGAGCATCATTCGCGCGCGACCACCGAGTCCAGCCACGCGCAGTTGAGCGGCGGCACACGCGGATCGGCGACGCGCACGCCGCGGGCAGCCGCGTCGAGCCGCATGTCGCGTAGCCGCTTGCGCTGCTCTTCGGGCATATGCAGCCGCTCGTGACCCCATAGGGAGGGCCCATCAGAGGTCTCGTGCGGCTGCCAGGCCTCGGGATCGATGACGCGTCCGCCCCAGCCGTATTCAATGAAGAAGCCGGACGGCGTATTCACGTAGAACGAGGTCATGTGGTCATTGGTGTGCCGGCCCAGCGTGTAGGCGGTGCGTCCCTCGTCCATCTGCGCGAGGTCGTAGCCCTGCCCGACATCATCGAGGCAGCCGAGCTCGACCATGAAGTGATGCATCGCCTTCCGCCCCGATCCGACCATCGCAAAGGAATGGTGACGGCCGTTGACGTGGAAGAAATAAAGCCCGTAAGGCTTCAGCCCGAAATCGGAAACGTGAAAACCGAGCACGTCGCGATAGAACGGCAACAGCACCTCGACATTCTCCACATTGAGCACGACATGCCCCATGCCAAGCGGCCCGGTGCGGAAGCCCGAGATCGGGCGGCCCGGCTCGAACGGCTCGCTCGCAAGCTCCGGCTTGCAGAAAGCCTCCAGCCGGTTGCCGGCGGGATCGGCGAACGCGATCAGCTCGCCGACATGCCGCTCGTCAGCGAGTGCGCGCGAGCCCCTCGTCACCTTGGTGCCATGTCTTTCGAGCCGTCCTGCCAACTTGTCCAGTTCGGCGGTCGAAGGAACTTCCCATCCCATCACCGCAAGGCCCGCATCGCTGCCGCCGTCGACGATCAGCCGCTGCTTGCGGTCGTCCATGCGGAAGGCCCGCACCTTGCCGCCACGATCGACCTGCTGCATCCCGAGCAGCCCGGTCGCCATCAGGCTCCATTGGTCGAGCTGGGATGAACTGATTCCGATATACCCGAGCGCTGCGATTTCCATCGAATTCCTTCCCGAAGGCATCGCGATCGCCGTACTGCGGCGAGCTTGATACCGGCCGCGCGCGATCCTACGGTGGCGTTCCGCAATCGCCTCGCGTTCGCAACGACAATAAGCGCGCCGGGATGTGCCACAAGGGAGGAAATACAAAGTGTCCAAGGAGCGGACGCGGAACGGCCAGCCTCGGCAGTCTGACGGCGTCCGCGCCTTCAAGCGCGGGCTGGACGTGCTGCAGGAAGTCAACCGCTCCGGCGGCATCCGCGCCGGCGACGTTGCCCGCGCGCTCGACCTGCCCCGTCCCACCGTCTATCGCCTGCTCGAAACGCTGGAGGAACTCGGCTATGTCGCGCGCAGCGCCAGCGACGACCGATTTCGTGTGACCCGGCGGGCGCTGAGCCTCGGTGACGGCTATGACCCCGGCGTGGTGATCTGTCAGGCGGCAGCGCCTTATCTCGCCGAACTCAGCAAGACCCTGATCTGGCCAGTCGATCTCTCCACCTACGAGAACGCCGCGATGGTGGTGCAGGAAACCACCCATTCGCGCAGTCCCCTCTCGATCGACCGCGGCATGATCGGCAAGCGCCTGCCGATGCTGCGAACGTCCGCGGGGCGCGCTTATCTCGCCGCCTGCCCCGCGCGCGAGCGCGATCTGATCGTCAGTCATTTGCGCCGCATCGACGAGGCCGACGACCGCCCCTTCCTCGACCAAGGCCGGCTCGACCGCATGATCGCGGAGACTGCCGCGCGCGGTTACGCGATCCGCAGCGAGGGCGAATACAATCCCAAGACCTCCTCGATCGCCGTGCCCATCGTTCGCAACGGCACCGTATTCGGCTGCATCTCAATTATTTGGATCCGCTCCGCGCTGGGCATCGAGGAAGCGGTGGCGCAGTTCGCGGGCCAGCTTCAGGAGACCGCGTCAGCCATTCCCGTCGAGGTCTAGTCGCCGTCCGCTGGGCGGACACTTGGCGCGGCAGTGTTGAAGGGATCGCACCGCTTGGGGAAAAGATAGCCCCATGCAAGATAAATCCGCCCCAGAAGAGTTTGACATCGTGATCGTCGGCCGCGGTCCGGTCGGCGCCACGCTCGCCAATTTGCTCGGCCTGTGCGGCGCGCGAACGCTCGTGCTCGAGCGCGAGGCCCGGACTTATCATTTGCCGCGCGCGGTGCATTTCGACGACGAATGCATGCGCGTGTTCCAGACCATCGGCCTTGCTGACGCGATCCTGCCGCACGTCATCCTCAGCCCCGGCATGCTCTTTCTCGATACCAACGGCCGCATGCTGCTGGACTGGTCGCGCCCGCAGACGCCGACACCGATGGGCTGGAATCTCAGCTACCGCTTCCACCAGCCTGATCTGGAGACCGTGCTGATCGGCGGCCTCGCCCGCTGGCCACATGTCGCCTTGCGCAGTCGCTGCGACGTGTTCGCGCTGGATCAGGATGAGGCCGGCGTGCGCGTCCGCTATGAGGACCTCTCCAACGGAGGACTCAGGGAAGTTCGCGCCGGCTACGTGATCGGCTGCGACGGCGCCCGCTCCCTGGTGCGCCGCTTCATCGGCTCGGGCATGGACGACCTCGGCTTCCACGAGCGCTGGCTTGTGATCGACGTGCTGCTCAAGCGCGCGCGCGACGACCTCGGCGACTACAGCCTCCAGCATTGCGATCCGAGGCGGCCCGCAACTTACGTGCGCGGCACCGGCACGCGGCGGCGCTGGGAAATTACGGTCCTGCCCGACGAGGACACCCAGGAGGTCACGCAGCCGGCAAAAGTCTGGGAGCTGTTGTCGCGCTGGATCACGCCGGACGATGCCGAGATCGAGCGCGCCGCGGTTTACACGTTTCATTCCGTGATCGCGCAACGATGGCGCAGCGGACGTCTGCTGCTCGCGGGAGACTCCGCCCACCAGACTCCGCCCTTCCTCGGCCAGGGCATGTGCGCCGGCATCCGCGATGCCGCCAACCTCGCCTGGAAGCTGGCGAGCGTGATCCGCGAGAGCGCCGCGCCCGATCTGCTCGACACTTATCAGAGCGAACGCCTGCCGCATGTGCGCGAGTTCATCGAGCTCGCCATTCGCCTCGGCGGGATCATCAACACCAAGGCGATCGAGGCCGGCCTTGCCGCCGGCGAAGCGCGCGAGAACGCGCCGGTCAAGTTGGAAGTGAAGAAGCCCCTGCTCGGCCCCGGCCTCGCGTTCGGCGACCTGCCGCTCGCCGGACACCTCGCACCGCAATTCATGCTGAGCGACGGACGCCGCAGCGACGACCGGACCGGCTATCATCATCTCCTGCTCGTCGAGAGGGCGGCCGCACTGCCGCGCCTGGCGCTGTCGCAGACGGGGCTCAAGATCCTGACCAGCGAGGATGCCAACGGCATCAGCCCCTGGCTGCGCGAGCACGGCATCATCGCCGCACTCGTTCGCCCGGACCGCTATGTGCGCGGGTCCGCCCGCAACGAGGCCGAGCTCGACCGCCTCATCGCCCCCATTGCGCCTCCAACCCACGTGCCGTCAGCGGCCTGAGCGGACACTTTCTCGAGGATATCTCATGAAACTGCTTTCTTTCATCGTCGACGGCCGTCCCTCGTTCGGCACCGTCAAGGACAACGGTGTCGTCGATCTCGGCGCGCGCATAGCCGGGTGCACCACGCTGCGGCAGCTGCTCGAGGCCGATCGCCTCGCCGAGGCGGCAAGGCTGGCCGACTCCGCGGCCCCCGATCACGCGCTCGACAAGATCAGCTTCGCGCCCGTGATCCCCGATCCCGGCAAGATTATCTGCGTCGGTCTCAACTATCGCGATCACGTGGCCGAGACCGGTCGCACCGTCACCGAAAAGCCGGCGCTGTTTGCGCGCTTCGCCTGCAGCCAGGTCGGCCATCTCCAGCCGATCGTGAAGCCGAAGGTCAGCGACGATTTCGACTACGAAGGCGAGCTCGCACTCGTCATCGGCAAGGAAGGCCGGCACATTCCCGCACACCGCGCGCTCGACCATGTCGCGGGCTATTCCTGCTACAACGAAGGCAGCATCCGCGACTGGCAGCGCCACACCAGCCAGTTCCTCTCCGGCAAGACCTTTGCCGAAAGCGGCAGCTTTGGCCCATGGCTGGTGACGGCGGACGAAATTCCAGATCCGTCAAGGCTCACCTTGCAGACGCGCCTGAACGGCACCATCGTGCAGGATACCACCACCGACCTCCTGATCACCGCCATCCCCAAGCTGATCTCCTACATCTCGACGATCTGCCCGCTCGTCCCCGGCGACGTCGTCGTCACGGGTACGCCCGGCGGCGTCGGCGCCAAGCGCTCGCCGCCGCTGTGGATGCGCCCCGGCGACACCGTCGAGGTCGAAATCTCCGGCATCGGCACGTTGCGCAACACGGTCATCGCCGAACCGGCCTGATCACCGATGCCAATCAATCAAACATAACGACATCAGGAAACGCCATGGCCACCCTCCGCACGACATCCGTTGCCACTGTGCTAATCGCGCTGGCACTTGCAGGCACCAGCGCGCACGCCGAGATCAAGGCTGACGCCATCCGAATCGGCGTTCTCACGGACATGAACGGCGTGTTCGCGACCGCCATGGGCCCGGGCTCGGTCGAGGCGGCGCGCATGGCCGCGGAGGAGTTCGGCGGCAAGATCAACGGCAAGCCGATCGAGATCTTGCAGGCCGATCACCAGAACAAGCCGGATCTCGCCGCATCGCTGGCGCGAAAATGGTTCAGCGACGGGGTCCAGGCCATCGCCGATGGCGGCAGCTCCGGCGCCGCACTCGCGGTGCAGGAGCTGGTGCGCGGGAACGGCAAAATCTTCCTCGTCTCCGGTGCCGGCGCCAACCAGCTCACCGATGAAGCCTGCGCGCCGACCAGCGTGCAATGGACCCAGGACGCCTATTCCACCGCGACGGCGGTTGTGTCCGGCATCATGCAGACCAGCAAGGAGCCATGGTTCTTCATCACCGGGGACTACGCTTTCGGCCATTCGATCGAGGCAACCGCGCGCGAGCGCATCGCTGCGCTCGGCGGCAAGGTCGCCGGCAGTGTGAAAGCCCAGCTCGGCACGCCCGACTACAGCTCGTTCCTGCTGCAGGCGCAGTCCTCGGGCGCCAGGATCCTGGCCATCAACGTCGCCGGCGACAACGCCACCGCGATCAAGCAGGCTGAGGAATTCGGCCTCGCCGCCCAGGGCATGAAGATCGTGCCGATGTCGTTCCAGAACGTCGACATCGAGGCGGTCGGGCTCAAGGCGACGCGCGGCGATCTCATCGTCACCTCCTTCTTCGAGGACGTCTCGCCCGCCGCGCGGAAGTTCTCCGATGCGTTCTATGCGCGCAGAAAAGCGATGCCCTCGCAGATCCAGGCGGGCGTCTATTCCGCCGTGCGCCACTATCTGCAAGCCGTGAAGGACACCGACTCCGACGACAGCGCGTCCGTGATGGCCAAGATGAAGGCGACGCCGGTGTCGGATGCCTATACGCCCAACGGCCGCATTCGCGAGGACCAGCGCATGGTGCACGATCTCTACCTGGTGCAGGTCAAGACGCCCGAGGAATCCAGAGGTCGCTGGGATTTCGTCAAGCTGGTCGCGACGATCCCGCCCGACCAGGCCTTTCGTCCGCTCGACCGCAGCAAATGCAGCCTGGTCGGCAAGTAAAGCCCCTTGAAGCGAAGCTGGATGCCGCTTCGCTTCAAGAGTACGCGTCAACCGAAAATCTGACCGTCAGGCGAGATAGCGCACCAGATAGCCTTCCATCGCGTAGAGTGCGCAGAGCGCCAAGCTCGACCACACCGCGGCGCTGAAATACAGGAACATCCAGGTCAGCTCGCCCTTCCAATGCGCGATGTCGTGAGTCACGACCCAGCGCGTCGCGACATCGTGCAGGCCTTCGAGGAAGCCCAGGAACCTGCCGCCCTCGGCGTGCCCTGCCCGCCAGCGGCTGAGATACATCGGCACGTCGACGGTCACGAGGAAGGCGAGGAAGCAGGCGATGCCGACGATTCCCGCGATCAGCGCCCAGCGCACCACGCCCTGGAATTCCGGCATTAGGCGGCACAGTGCGATGCCGGCGAGGAAGAAGGTCACCGCCCACAGCGAATTCTCGATTGCGTTGTAGAGGAAGTTGGTGGTCACCACCGCGTACCAGGAGAAGCACTCCGCGATGATGACGATCGGCACGATCACGAGCGCGATGTTCACCGCGGTCTGCGCGCCGGTCATGGTCCCGAGCTGATGCAGAATGATCGCCCATTGCGCCGCGAAGCAGACTTCGGCGACGGTTGCGACCGTACGGCCGACGAACACGCTCGACAGCCAGGTATCGAACAGGCAGATGCGCTGCACATCGGCGCGCGGCAGCACTGAGCGAAACGCGCAACCGAACACATAGGCCGCGCACAGCAGGAACATCAGGCCGATATCCGAGCCGCCACTGAGGCTGCCCGCAACGGTCGGGTAGAACTCGCGGTACAGCATGAACCAGACGAGGATATTGGCAGCGCTGACCAGCGTCAGGGACCCCCACCACCACGCGAGGGGATTTGACCGTGCCTGCCACTGCAACATGAATCGCTCCGCTGTAATCGATGTGACATGTGTTCGTAATAATCCTGTCACAAGACGCCGTGGAATCACGACAAAAATGTGTGTGTAGCGGCACCTTCCGTGCGGCTCCTGACCAGGCTGGAGGGATTTATCTTTGTCCGCATACTGGACAGAAACGGCGTATTTTCTGAATTTATTGGACAACCGTCCCCGCGCGGTTCATTAAAGCCCGGATGGCCCGATCCCGCTCCAAACCGCTCCTCGCCTCTTCGTCGGCCGCCGCGGTGCTCGCCGACAGCGCAGACGACGCTGCGTTTGCGACGACATTGGCAAAGGGCCTCGTGGTGCTCGAAGCCTTCAGGGCCGGAGCAACGGAGCTCGGCAACATGGAGCTGTCGACACTGACCGGGATTCCGCGACCGACAGTGGCGCGGCTGACTCACACGCTGGCCGAGCTCGGCTATCTCCGCTCCGTCCCCGAGCGCGCCAAATATCGCGTCGGCGCACGGGCCTTGCGCATGGCGCATCCGCTGCTCGCCGACATGCAATTTCGCCAGATTGCACGGCCCATGATGCAGGAGCTCGCGCAGAGTGTCCGCGGCACCGTCTCGATCGGGCTGCTGGATGCGACCTCCATGATCTATGTCGAGACTGCGCGCTCCGGCGACGTCGGCCCGCACGTCCCTGACATCGGCATGCCGATTCCGGTTGTAATGACCGCCATGGGCCGCGCCGCGGCAGCGATCTTGCCGCCGGCCGAAGCGGCCCAACTGGAACGGCGCATCGCTGCCGAAGATTCCGAGTTGTGGGCCGCCTTCCAGGACAAATACCGAGCGGGCCTCGCTCAATGCGTCAGCCGCGGCTTCTGCACCTGCTGGGGCGAGTATATGGCTTCGATCCACGCCGTCGCCGCGCCGCTGTTTCACGCGAGCGAAGCGAAGCAGTCGTTCTCGATCAATTGCGGCATCCCGGCATTCCGACTCCAGCCGGGGCAGCTGGAGGGCGAGATCGGCCCGCGCATCGCGGCGCTCGCCGACAGCATCCGTGCGACCGTCAAGGCGGCGGAGCCGGCAGCCGAGACACGCAAGCAAGACAAGAAGGGCGCCAGGACATGAACAAACAAGCTGGCGCCCCACGTCGGGGAGGCCATCATGATCATCACACGCCGAACATTGCTGGGCGCCCTCGCCGCCTGCCTGGCGAACCCGCCATTTTCCGCTCGCGCTGAGGACGCCTGGCCGTCACGTCTGGTGCGGCTAATCTCACCCTACGGGCCCGGCGGCTCCAACGATATCTCGCTGCGTCTCCTGGCGGAGGAGCTCGGCCGCAGCCTGCGCCAGCAGTTCATCGTCGAGAACAAGCCGGGCGCCGGCACGCGCATCGCCAACGTTTTGGTCGCGCATGCGCCGGGCGACGGTTACACCATTCTCTATGTCGCAGCTCCCTATGCCACCGCCGAAGCGCTGTTCGGCAAGCTGACCTACGAGCGAAAGGATCTGCAACCCGTGGCAATGGCGGTGATCGCGCCGCTGTTCTTGATTATCAGCGCGGACGCGTCGTTCAAGACGCTGCCGGAGATGATCGCCTACGGCAAATCGAAGCCCGACGGCCTCACCTTCGCTTCGCCCGGCGCGGGCTCGCAGCCGCATCTTGCCGGCGAGCTCCTGTTCCGGGACGCCGGCGTCAAGGGCCTCAACATCCCGTTCCGCGGTGATGCCGCCTCCTACACCGAGCTGCTCGCCGGCCGCGTCGACGCCACGCTGACGGCGCTGCCGACCGCGCTGCCCTACATCCAGAGCGGCAAGTTCATCGTGCTCGGCGTCGCTTCGCCCGAGCGCAGCGCGCTCTACCCGCAGGCGCCGACCTTGCGCGAACAGGGCTTTCCCAACGTGGCCGCCGCCGGCTGGTACGGCTTCATGGCGCCATCGACGACACCACGCACGATCGTCAACAAGCTCCAGGCCGAGGTGCTGCGCGCGCTCGCCGAACCCGCAATCAAGGACAAGCTGACCGCCCAGGGCCTCGAAGTGCGCCCCGGCACCGCGACCGAGTTCGGCCAATTCATCGACAACGAGACGCGGAAATGGACCAAGCTGATCCGCGACGCCGGCCTCAAAGGCGAATGACGGTCAGGAACGTCCCTCGGCACGGCGGCCGCCGCTGCGGATGAGGCTATCGGCTTCGTCGACTTGATGCTGATATTCGGAGATCGCGCGATTGGCCATGCGGATCCGGTTCGTCTGACCCTCGTCTACCATCACGGCGATACGTTGGGCCAGGAACGCGCAGGCCTCGAATTCGTCGCGAATGGCGCCAGTTCGCGCGAGAAAATCCCAGGCAATCTCGAAGGCCTGCTCGGCGGCGGGGTTGCGATAGTCACTGAAGATGATGTGCGTCATCACTGCCAAAGCCGGAGTGCAGCGATCGTTCCTCGGGGCCGAACGCTCGCTCCCGTTGGCAATCGTGAGAAACCACCGGCCGCCCTGGCGCGCCGGTGGTTCGATATCCTGGGAACGCGGAGAACTACGCGGCCTGGCGCTGATGCGTCAGGTACTCCATGGTCACCTTCTCGACATTTGAGTCGATCCAGGCGGCCATGCGCTGCTCTTCCTTCAACGAGACTTCGAGCAGCGGCTTGGCTTCGGGCGCTCCGGCGGCGCCGCAGAGCGTCAGGAGCGACTTGTAGGCGGCGATCTCGAAATTCTCGAACGCGTTGTTGGCGAAGGTATTCTTGAGGATCTCGTCGCCGGCGACCGAATGCGCCATCGCCATCATATTGGCCATGACCGACTGCGTCGTGTCCTTCAGGCTGGACGTGCTCTCGCCGCAGGCCTCGAGGCACTTCTCCAGCCGATTCAGTTGCTCATTGGTTTCTTGAAGGTGCGCGGTGACCTTTGCCTTGACTTCGGGATATTCGTCCAGCCGCTCCGACTGGCGCTCCATCAGTTCTCTCGCTTGAATTTCCATCGCGTGCGCGTTGCGTAGTCCGACCACGAACGTATCGCGGGCTGCGTCAGCCATTTTCCTGTCCTCCGTTTGAGTGGCTTCGTGCCGCAACCAGGAAGAAGGGGCGATTGTTCCTAAGGGTACCGGGCTGATTGCCGCAGGCGACCTGCATCGGAGCCGGGCGTTCCGGTCCACCGCCGGAAGGTCCTCCAACATCAATGAACGTAGGAACGGTTGGCGACGCGCGTGATTGGTCCGTGGTAAAACTTCAAGGAGCAAGATCATGCGTAAGACATTTCTGACGATCTTCACGGCCGCGATGCTGGCCGGCGCTTCAGTCGGCGCAGCGTTCGCACAAGCGGGCGGCGGCGGCGCCGGTGGTGGTGCTGGGGGCGCCGGCGGCGGAGCTGGTGCCGGCGCCGGCGCGGGTGCCGGCGCGGGAGCCGGCGCAGGTTCGGGCGATGGAGGCGGTGCGGGCGCAGGCGGTTCCGGAGCCGGCGGCGGTGGCGACATCACGCATGTGGAGCGCGGCGGACAAGGTGCCTCCAGTCCCAAAGGCATGCGCAACGAGACTACCCCACCGTCAGACGGCACCACACCGCGACGCTAGCGGGACAATCGGTCAGGTCCTCCGAAAGCCGAGCACGACCGAGCCACGCGTTAATGCGACCCCGCCGAATTCTCTCCGCCGGGGCCGCACCGGTCTTGCCGAGCTACCGAACTTAGAACCTTCCGAGCTGCTGAACCTAGAACGCGTTCAGCTAGCTCAATGCGAAGCATCGACCTCGGAATGAGTGCGGCCCTTCTCAGCCCTTCATCCCGGCCACATACCCCGCCAGCTTGTCCAGTGTCTGGTAGCCGTATTCGACGGCGCCGAATCCGATCATGGCGTCGCGCTGCTCGGTGCTCGAGGCCAATTGGCGCAGCGTCAGCACGGTCTTGCCGTTGCTTTGCTCGGCAAAGGTGACGGTGAAGCGGAACAGGCCGGGATCGTCGTCCTGGTCGGCGCCGTGATCCATCTCCATCAGAGACGGCCGCTCGATGCGGCGGAAGCGCATGCGGTTCGGATAGACGGTGCCGTCGGGGCCGACCATGTTGAAGCGCCAGACTCCGCCGACGCGCACGTCGATCTCGAAGGTCTCGACCTTGAACCCCTTCGGTCCGAACCATTGCGGCAGGTGTTTCGGATCGGACCAGGCCTCGAACACGAGATCGCGCGGCGCGTCGATCACGCGCGACATCACGATCTCGCGGTCGAGCGACCATTGCGACAGGGCGGCATTGGCAGAACTCGTCATCACTCAGAACCTTTCCGTTTGGTTGTCCGGGACGGACGCTTGGCGGCCGCCCTTTCCTTCTCTTTCTTGAGCTTCATCACATAGACTGCGAACCGGTCGAGCCGCATCTCCCAGACGGCACGCTGCTGCTGGAACCAGTCTTCCGCGCTGATCAGCGCATCCGGGCTGAGGCGGCAGGTACGGACGCGGCCGGATTTCTCCGACAGCACGAGCCCGCTCGTCTCCAGCACATGGATGTGTTTCATGAAACTCGGCAGCGCCATGTCGAAGGGATCGGCGAGCTCGCCGACGGAGGCCTCGCCCGCGCAGAGCCGCATCACGATCGCCCGCCGCGTGGGGTCGGCGAGCGCGGCAAAGATCTGATCGAGCCGGGACAATTGGTTAGCCATGAAGCTAACTATAGCGCCAGCACCGTTTCGCGTCAATCATTGTTAGCCCACAGGCTAAGTGATTCGGTCTCGGGCCCCGCCAGGCGGAACCCTCAACGCGCAATCGTGAATTGGGGCGTGCGCGCCGTCACGTTAAGAAGGGCCCGGAGGGCGCTCTCCCGGGCAGCGCTCGTTCCACTCGCACTGGCCTTGCCCGGCCGCGCCTCGGCGGATTCCGACATGATTGCGCAGATGCGCGACATCGTCGCGAACGGGCTTACGGCGACCGCGACGCCGGATCATGCGGGCGGCCTTGCCGCCGCGCTCTATGCCGGCCGCCATGTCGAGTTCTTCACCTACGGCTTTGCCGATGATGCGGCAAAACGGCCGGTGACGCCGGACACGCTGTTCAATGTCGCCTCCTTGCGAAAACCCTTCGAGGCGACTCTCGTGGCGCTCGGTGCGCTGCGCGGCGAGCTGGGGCTCGACGACCATTTGCCGAAATACCTTCCCGAGCTGAACGGCGACTACGTCCGCCGCGTCACCATCGGCGAGCTGGTCACGCACACCTCGGGGCTGTTGCTGCCGACCGATCATCCGCCCTGGCCGGACGAGCAGTTTACGCGCGACCAGTTCATCGCCATGCTGAACGCCTTCGCACCGCCGCCCGGCGTCGCACCCGGACGGCAGCGCATCTACACCCACGCCGGCTACGTCCTGCTTCAGCTCGTGCTCGAGCGCCGCTACGGCGCTCCGATCGCGACCCTGTTCGAACAGCGCATCCTTGGACCGCTCGGCATGACCGCGACCTGTGTCCCCGAGCGCGGCGAAGACAACCGCGCTGTCATGGACGAGGCCTGGATGCGGCGCGTGGTCCAGGGCTATTCGGACCAGGGCATGGCAATCGGCTCGATCGGCAACCAGCAGAGCTATTTTGACTTTTCCGGCACGGGCCAGATGTTCTCTTCGGCGCGGGATCTCGCGAGCTTCGTTGCCGCCTGCGTCGATGGCCGCTCGCTCGATCCGCATCTGCGCGAGGCGTTGCGGATGACGCAGCATGAGGCCTTCCGCATCGACGAAAAATTCGGACAAGGCATGGCCTGGGAGAGCGTGCATCTGCCCGGCGTCGCCCTCGTGGACAAGCCGGGCGGTCTCAACAACGCTTCCGGCTATATCGGTCTCGTGCCGGCGCGACGGCTCGGCCTGATCCTGCTCGCCAATCGCGGCGAATATCCGCACGAGATTGCGCGCTACAAGATCCTGCCGGAACTGGCGCGGCTCGTCGCCTCACATTGAGGGTCCGCTCAAACCGAGCGCGTCAGTCCGCCGTCGACGCGAATGTTCTGGCCGGTGATGTAGGCCGCGCCGTCGGAGGCCAGGAACGAGACCGTCGCCGCGATCTCCTCGACCTTGCCGTAGCGCTTCATCGGCACGCTGTCGCGCCGCGCCTCGGTCTGCGGCAGGCTGTCGATCCAGCCCGGCAGCACGTTGTTCATGCGGATGTTGTCGGCCGCATGCGCGTCGGTGAAGATTTTCGTGAAGGCAGCAAGCCCTGCCCGGAATACGGCCGAAGTCGGAAACATCGCGCTCGGCTCGAACGCCCAGGCGGTCGAGATGTTGATGATGGCGCCGCTCTTCTGCGCCTGCATCACTGGCGTGACCAGCCGGGTGGGACGGATCACGTTGAGAAGGTACGTATCGAGCCCGGCATGCCATTGCTCGTCGGTGATCTCCGTGATTGGCGCGCGCGGCCCGTGGCCGGCGCTGTTGACGAGCACGTCGATCCGTCCCCACCTGGTCATCGCGCCCTCGACGAGGTGCTTCAGATCGTCGTTGGACTTGTTCGAACCGGTGACGCCGAAGCCGCCGAGCTCGGCGGCGAGCGCCTCGCCTTTGCCGGAGGACGACAGGATCGCGACGCGACACCCATCTGCTGCCAGCCGCCGTGCCGCCCCAGCCCCCATGCCGCTGCCGCCCGCGGTGACGAGTGCAACCTTCTCCGCCATGACCGATCATCCCTTGCGAATATCGTTGAGGCGAGCCGCATGCCCGACCTATCATGAGGCCTTCTACCGCCAGACCCGCCGGCAGGTCCATCGTCGAGAGCATTCGTCATGAGCGATTTGCAGATCCGCATTTTGCGTCCGGAGGAGATCGCCGTCCCCATCGATTGGGCCGCGGCCGAGGGCTGGAATCCGGGCCTGGCCGATGCCGCCTGCTTTGCGATCCCCGATGCGCAAGGCTTCTTTCTCGGCGAGATCGACGGCGAGCCGGTCGCGACCGTCTCCTGCGTCAATTACGATGACCGCTTCGCCTTCCTCGGCTTCTATATCGTGCGCGAGAGTTTTCGCGGCAAAGGCCATGGCCTGCGCATCTGGAACGCGGCGATCGCGCACGCGGGCACTCGCGTGATCGGGCTCGATGGCGTGGTCGCGCAGCAAGACAATTACAGAAAATCGGGCTTCCAGCTCGCCTACGCCAATATCCGCTATGGCGGCACCGTAGCCGCGCCACCGAAACCGCCTGCCGATGTCGTCGCCCTCGATAACATCCCGTTTGCACGTGTTGAAGCCGATGATGCCACCGTCTTCCCTGCCGCGCGTAGCGCGTTCCTGCACGCCTGGATCAACACATCAGGCCATGTCGGCCGCGCGCTGCTGCGCGACGGCAAGCTGTCCGCATGGGGCGTGATCCGGCCGTGCCAAACGGGTCACAAGATCGGTCCGCTCGTTGCCGACGATCGCGCGGCGGCGGAAGCGATCGTTCAGGCCCTGCTTGCGGGTGTGGCCGGCGGCGAAGTGTTCCTCGATGTCCCCGCCGTCAATCGCGAGGCCATCGCGCTCGCGGGCGAGCTCGGGCTCAAACCAGTGTTCGAGACGGCGCGGATGTACACGGGACCGATCCGGTCGCTGCGGATCGACCGCGTCTTCGGCGTCACCAGCTTCGAGCTGGGCTAGGGCGTGTACTCATAAATTACGCGCTTAGTTTGGGTGCTCCAGATGTCCGCTCATCCCTCAAGAGCGGCACAAACAGCACGGCCAGCCAGCTGAGCCCCCGCATGCTTTTGCGAAGCGAGCAGCGCCGCAGTAGCCGCTATGAACTCCCCCGCTTCATTCGATCCTCATCGCACCTTGAGGAGGATGGAGACAGCTTATCACGTTCGATGGTTGCACGAACTGCGATGCTGGGCCGAAATGAGCCGTGTGGCGCAGGATGGCTCTGGGTCCTAAAGCAGCAGTTAACGCAGCCACCGTATGAGGTTCGGTCTCCGGCAGAGTGCCGACATAGCGGCCGCTGCTGCGGTGTTCGGCTCGGGGTCGATTCTGTTGAAAAAGGCAGCTGTTGCGACGCAGAGATATCAGTGATTCAGTCTGTCTAATTGGCAGGACTGAAGATCATGATGGGGCATCGGCAAGT
>NZ_JADPKG010000106.1:0-1257 GCF_023073875.1 Bradyrhizobium sp. 154 | reverse complement strand
GACACCTAGCGCTATGTCGGTGAGGCGTGACAGCCCGCGCCACATGACGGTATTGCCGGGTGGCGGATCGCTGGCGCGGGCGAGATAACCGCCGAGCCGGGCGACTTTGATCAAATAGTGCGAGAGCGTTTTCCGTCTTGCTTTTGGTCTGTCGTTAACGAGGCGATCGAGCACGCCGATTTCAGTCGCGGTCAACGCGAGGGTTGGCGGCGCGTCTGGAGCCGAACGGTTGAGCATCGTCATCCAAAAGACCCGCCAACTCAGGATGCAAAAGAGCGAGATCAGATTGGTCAGACGCTGGGCGGTCCTGAGCTTTGACTCCTCAGCTTTGCAGCCTGATTTGAGGATCTTGTGGAACACCTCGATCTTCCATCTCAAAGCATACCATTCGAGCTTCTCAATGGCGTCGGTGCGGGAGCTAACAGGTAGATTTGTGATCAGCTTCCACTCGATTTTCTTTCTATTCTTCGGCGTCACGCGTTCTTCGGCATGGATCACCGTCAGGGTCAGCGCTGGATAGCGCTTCTGCTTTCCGATCGGCGGCAGGACGCGAAGCTTGCGATATCTGATCTCGAGAACGGCTTCATCGGGATCGCCGTTGTTGTTTCTGACGTTGAGGCGATGCCGTCCTTTGACGGCAACCTCGTCCATTTCGTCGGCGATCGTGTGATTTCCATCTCCGGCCAAACGGTTAACGCAAGTCCTAATCACGAAATGCGTTCCAGCTTCCCGGGCCGCGCAGAACAGCTCATAGATGTCGCTCTCGCGATCACCGATATGGATGCACCGTCCCGGATCGCCCAGCAGCTCTGTGGATTGACGGACATTGTCCAGCCACCGAATGCTCTCCTTCTTCTCGATGGGAATGCGCGTCGGATTGATCTTCTTCTTAAGCGCGGCAGTCCCCTTGAATTTCTTCCGGGTCCAGAATTTGACCGCCGTCAGTCCAAGCGGCAGCCCTTCGGTTGTCACCGCCAGGCTCGAGTGCATCAGGATGCCGCAAACCGTGTGCGACCTCAGGCGGCCCGCCTTGTCGCGCCCGCTGTTTATGCTCTTGGTGATCCCGATCGCGTCTGAGTTCTCTCTTTGATAACTGAACTCGGTCGTATCGTGGAGCACTAGAATAGGTCCGTCGGTGGCAATCGTGCGCTCACGCGTCGATTGAAAGTGGCCGGCCAGAATGTCCGCCTCACTGACCCGGTCGTTGGAGAAAAAACGATACGCAGCCTTGGTATTGGCCCAGTCCTGGCACACCAG
>NZ_JADPKG010000041.1:0-111857 GCF_023073875.1 Bradyrhizobium sp. 154 | reverse complement strand
TGCTGGCGGCGCAGTTCGAGAGCTTGCGCGACCCGCTGGTGATCATGATCTCGGTGCCGATGGCGATCGTCGGCGCGCTGATCCCGCTGTTCTTCGGCGTGGCGACGATGAACATCTACACCCAGGTCGGCCTGCTCACCCTGGTCGGCCTGATCACCAAGCACGGCATCCTGATGGTGGAGTTCGCCAATGAGCTCCAGGTCAGCGAGCGGCTCGACCGCCGCTCGGCCATCGAGATGTCGGCGCGCATTCGCCTGCGCCCGATCCTGATGACCACGGCCGCGATGGTGACGGGTCTGATCCCGCTCCTGACTGCGACCGGCGCCGGTGCGGCCAGCCGCTTCTCGATCGGTCTGGTCGTCGTGGCCGGCATGTCGATTGGCACGCTGTTCACGCTGTTCGTGCTGCCGGCGGTCTACGTGGTGCTGGCGACCGACCATCGCGCGGCGGCCGATTCGGAGCGGAACAAGCAAGTCAACGAGCTCGACCTCGGCTCCAACAAGGCCTTGCGGCCGACCTGAGGCTGTAGGCGCGCGAACCAGAGGGCGGCAGCGGTTTCCGTTGCCGCCCTTTTATTGTGTTTTTTGTGCCCCGGCGCGTAGTGAGGCGCCGCACCGGCCATCGGGCGGCCGCTCCCGGGTGCTTGCGAGAGACAAGGTCCGCTCTTCTTGGTAGTTTCCAAGGGATGAGCCTTTCCGTTGTTCCCGACACCCCGCAAGCCAGGACGCTGCCGACCGCGGCAGCGGATGGTGTCCCTGCCGGCGCGGGGATGGGGCAGGGGATCAGGAGCCGGTTGTTCACCAAATATGTCGCGCTGTTCGTGGCCGTGGTCACCGTCGCGCTCCTCGCCAACGGCCTGTTCGAGGTCTTCTTCTATTATCGCGAACACAAGGCCTCGCTGATCCGGGTCCAGCATGAGCAGGCCGAGGCGGCCGCGGCCAAGATCGGGCAGTTTGTCAAGGAGATCGAGAGCCAGCTCGGCTGGACCACGCAACTGCCCTGGTCGGCGGGCTCGATCGAGCAGCGCCGGTTCGACGCGCTGCGGCTGCTGCGTCAGGTGCCTGGGATCACCGAGTTTGCCCAGGTGGATTCGACCGGCAAGGAGCGGTTGCGGGTCTCGCGGCTGGCGATGGATGCGATCGACAGCGGCATCGACCTATCGAGCGACCCAAAGTTCACCGAAGCAGTCGCACACAAGGTCTATTACGGACCCATCTATTTCCGCAGGGAGTCCGAGCCGTACATGACGCTGGCGCTGGCCGGTGCGCGCAAGGATGCCGGCGTCAGCATCGCCGAGGTCAACCTCAAGCTGATCTGGGACGTTGTGTCCCAGATCAAGGTCGGTGAGCGCGGAGTTGCCTACGTGGTCGGACCGGGAGGGCGCCTGATCGCGCATCCCGACATCAGTCTTGTGCTGCGCAACACCGACATGTCTGGTCTCGCGCAGGTGCGCGGCGCTCAAGCCGGGGGCGGCGTCATGCCGGACGCATTGCAGGAGGCGACGAACATTCAGGGGCAGAAGGTTCTGACGGCCTCCGCCCCGATCGCGCCGCTCGGCTGGACAATGTTCGTGGAATTGCCGGTCGAGGAGGCCTACGCTTCGCTCTACGCCTCGTTACAGCGGCTTGCGATCGTGCTGCTGGCGGCTTCGATTTTCGCGGTGCTTGCGGGGATCTTTCTCGCGCGCCGCATGGTCGGTCCGATCCAGGCGCTGCGCAGCGGCGCCGAGCGGATCGGCGGCGGCGACTTCTCCCAGCGCATCTCGATCAAAACCGGCGACGAGTTCGAAGGTCTCGCCGACCAATTCAACGAGATGGGCGCGCGCTTGCAGGAATCCTACGCCGACCTCGAAAACAAGGTCGAACGGCGCACAGCGGAATTGAGCGAGTCCCTGCAGCAGCAGACTGCGACCGCCGACGTGCTGAAAGTCATCAGCCGTTCGGCGTTCGACCTGCAAGCCGTGCTGAACACGCTTGTTGGCTCGGCAGCCCGCCTGTGTGACGCGGACGAGGGAACGATTTTCCGGCCCAATGATGGCGTTTTCTATTTGGCGGCAAGCTGCGGGCTCGGCGCGGAGCAGGAAAACAAGCTTCGGACTTTCGCGTCTGTACCTGAACGGGGAAGTGTGGTCGGCCGCACGCTGCTCGATGGCAAGACGGTTCATGTCCCGGATGTGCAGGCCGACCCGGAATACGCGCCTTCGTCCGCCCGAAGGCGCGCCAACGTACGTACGATGCTGGGTGTGCCCTTGCTTCGAGAGGGCACACCGATCGGCGTGTTCGTTCTGACGCGACACGAGGTGCGGCCGTTTAGCGCGAAGCAGATCGGACTCGCCACGACCTTCGCAGACCAGGCCCTTATCGCGATCGAGAATGTCCGGTTGTTCGAGGAGGTCCAGGAACGGACCAGAGAGTTGTCGCAGTCGCTCGACGACCTGCGCGCCGCCCAGGATCGCCTGATCCAGACCGAGAAGCTCGCGTCCCTCGGCCAGCTCACGGCGGGCATCGCCCATGAGATCAAGAATCCGCTCAACTTCGTCAACAACTTCTCAGCGGTGTCGACCGAGCTGCTCGACGAGCTCAAGGAGACCCTGCAGTCGGCCGCGCTCGACGGCAAGATGAAGGAGGAGGTCGATGAGCTGACCGGCATGCTCAGGAGCAATCTCGAGAAAGTGGTGCAGCACGGCAAACGCGCCGATTCCATCGTCAGGAACATGCTGCTGCATTCGCGCGAGGGCTCCGGCGAGCATCGCGTCGTCGATATCAATGCAGTCCTGGAGGAGAGCCTAAATTTGGCCTACCACGGCGCGCGCGCCGAAAGACCGGCCTTCAACGTCACGCTCCAGCGCGAACTCGATCCCGCCGCCAGTATGGTCGATATCTATCCGCAGGAGATCACGCGCGTCTTTCTCAACCTGATCTCCAACGGCTTCTACGCAACTGCCAAGCGCAAGGAGAGCGCCGTTGACGCCTTCGAGCCGATCTTGCGCGCGGCAACGAAGAACCTCGGCGAGAGAGTCGAGATCCGGATCCGCGACAACGGCACCGGGATCCCGCCCGAGGTGAAGGAGAAGATGTTCAATCCATTCTTCACCACCAAGCCGGCCGGCGAGGGCACCGGGCTCGGCCTTTCCATGAGCCATGACATCGTCGTGAAACAGCACGGCGGCACGATCGACGTGAACACCGAGCCCGGTGTATTCACCGAATTCATCATCACGCTGCCGCGCATGATGGCGGCAAGTGGAACTACTGGAGACAAGACTTGAACGTTTATATCCTGGTCGTCGATGACGAGCCCGACGTCGAGGCGCTGTTCCGGCAGCAGTTCCGGCGGGAGCTGCGCGCGGGACGCTTCCAGATGGAGTTTGCGTCCTCTGCGCCAGATGCGCTGAGGCGCGCGGCCGAAGTTCGCGATCCCTCGCTGATTTTGATTCTCTCGGACATCAACATGCCCGGCATGAGCGGGCTCGACATGCTGCCGAAGGTGCGTGCCGCGCATCCGGATGTTCCCGTCATCATGATCACGGCCTATGGCGATGCCGAAACGCGCCGCAAGGCGATCGAGCGCGGCGCCGTCGGGCTCCTCACCAAGCCGATCGACTTTGCGCTGTTGCGGCAGGAGATCGACACGAGGCTCGAGCAAGCCGCATGACTGCGACCATCCTCTTCGTCGATGATGAACCGGATCTCGAGGCGCTGATTCTGCAAAAATTCCGCAGGCAGATCCGGGACGGGCTCATCGACATCATGTTCGCGCGCGACGGCCTTGAGGCGCTGCAATCGCTTGAGCGGAATCCGCATGTCGATATGGTGGTCTCCGACATCAACATGCCGCGGATGGACGGACTGTCGCTGCTCACGAAGCTTCAGGAGGCCGAGGACAAGAAGTCGACCATCATCGTCTCCGCCTATGGTGACATGAGCAACATCCGTACCGCCATGAACCGCGGCGCGTTCGACTTCCTGACCAAGCCGATCGATTTCGCCGATCTGGAAGCCACGATCGATAAAACCATTCGCCACGTCGAGATGCTGCGCGAGGTGCGGCGGCGCCAGATGGAAGCCGAGCGCGCCCATGCCTCGCTGTCGCGCTTCTTCTCGCCGGAGATCGCAAGGCGCCTGGCGGCGGATGTCGCCGGCGACGGCATGGAGGTGCAGTGGCGCGACGTCGCGACCATCTTTACCGACATCACCGGCTTCACCTCGCTGGTGGAGAGCGCACCGCCCCAGATGCTCGGCGAGCTCCTCAATGAATATGTCGGCGGCATGACCGAGATCGTCTTCGCACATGAGGGGACGGTCACGAAAATCATCGGCGATGCGATCCAGGTGCTCTTCAACGCGCCGGGGGACCAGCCGGATTATGCGACGCGTGCAGTCACTTGCGCACATGATCTCGACGCCTGGGCGGAGGCCTTCTCGGCGCGTTGGAGGGGCAGAGGCGTGAATTTCGGGACCACTCGGATCGGCGTGCATGCAGGCCCGGCGCTGGTCGGTAATTTCGGCGGCAATCGCTTCTTCGACTACACCGCCTACGGCGACACCATCAATATTGCGGCGCGGCTGGAGGCTGCCAACAAGCATCTGGGAACGCGCATGTGTGTCAGCATCAGCGTCGCCACGTCGGCCGATAACTTTCAAGGCCGCCCAATAGGCGAGCTGATGCTGCGCGGACGCAGCGAGCCGCTGCGCGCGTTCGAACCGCTGTCGGAGGCCAAATTCGAAGCGTCGGAAACGGCGCTATATTCCCAGGCTTTTGCCAAGATGGAGGCCGGCGACGTCGCCGCCATGCCGGCATTCGCGGCGCTGGTCGGCATGAACGCCGACGATCCCCTGGCCGGCTTTCACCTGAAGCGCCTGCTCAACGGCGCCAAGGGCATTCGCATGCAACTGGAATAGGAGTCCGTCATGATTCGTGAGTTCTCTGCCGGCAATTATCGTTTCATTCCGTCCGTGTTCCAGTATTCGGCGGGTGCCGCCGCAGATGACGGCTACGAGATCGAGCGCGTCCGGTTCGATCGCCTGGTGCCGCTTGCGGAAGGATTTGCGCTGGCGGCAAAGCTCATCCAGGAGGCAGGGCGGCCGCTCACGGCGTTCTGTGCCTGCGAATTGCGCTCGCCGGCGGCCTTCAGCGAGGAAGGTTTTCGCGCGTTCAACCTGCACTATGTGAAGACGCTGTCGGAATGGGGGATCTTCGACGGCACCAACAATCCCGTGGCACGCAGCAATGTCTGTCCCGAGATCGATCCGCCGTCGGAGCCGTCGTTCTACGCGTTCTCCTTCACGCGCCCGACCCCGTCGAAATCGCCGAGCTTCGTGATCGCCGGCGGAGCCGAGGCTCGCGAGGGCAGCGGCACCTATGTCGAGCGCACGGTACGTTACCGCGACCTCAGCCCGGAAGGGCTGCGGGAGAAGGTACGCTTCACGACGACCGCGCAGATGGAGAACCGGATGGCGGCCTTCGGCTTCGGCTGGAAGGACACCACCGGCGTGCAGGCCTATTCGGTGCATGACTTCCATCACGCGCTGGTCGACGAGTTGGTGCGCCGCGGCGCGTTGCGCTCCGGCCTCACCTGGCATTTTGCCCGACCACCCGTGGTCGATCTGGAATATGAGATGGACTGCCGCCGCGTGATGCGGGAGATCGTCATTTAAGATCCTCATCCTGAGGAGCGGCCGCTAGGCCGCGTCTCGAAGGATGGCTACAGGGACAGTCGGGCCTTCATGGTTCGAGACGCGCGTAAGAACGCGCTCCTCACCATGAGGGACAGCTAGCGCTGGCGCGGGTCGAGCGCGTCGCGCAGGCCGTCGCCAAGCAGGTTCAGCGACAACACCACGAGGAAGATCGCGAGCCCCGGCCAGATCGCCATCCAGGGCGCCTGGGTCAGGAAGCGCTGTGCGGCATTGAGCATGCTGCCCCAGGACGGTGCCGGCGGTTGCTGGCCCAGGCCAAGGAACGACAGCGCCGCTTCGGCGATGATGGCGGCGGCGATCGACAGCGTCGCCTGAACCAGCAGCGCCGGAAGGATGTTCGGCAGGATGTGCGAGAATGCGATCCGCCATGGCGGATTGCCGAGTGCGCGCGCGGCCTCGACATAATCCTCGGCCTTGACGCTCAGCACCTGGCCGCGGGTCAGGCGGATGAAGATCGGGGTGGCCGAAATGCCGATGGCGATCATGGCGTTGCCGAGGCTGGGGCCGAGGAATGCCGCGAGCGCAATTGCCAGGATCAGGAACGGGCAGGCGAGCATTGCGTCCGTGATCCGGCTGATCAGTGCGTCGGTGAAGCCGCCGCGATAGCCTGCGAGGAGGCCCAACGGGACGCCGATGCCGAGCGCGATCGCAACCGAGATCAGGCCCGCGAGCAGCGAGGCTCGCGCGCCGTAGACGACGCGGCTCAGGATGTCGCGGCCGAGTTCGTCGGTGCCGAACCAGTGCGCGGCGGTCGGCGGCTTGCGCACCAGGCTCCAGCTCGTCGCGATGGGATCGAAGGGAACGAGGACCGGCGCAAGCACCGCAAGAAGGATGAACGCGATGATCACGATGAGGCCAAACACAGCGGCCTTGCGCTTGAACAGGCGCCGCCGCGCGCGGCGTGCCGGGCTGTCCAGCTCGTGAGCTTGCGTGAGGGGACTGGCGAGCGTCGTGTCGCTCATGGCACTAGCCCCGCAGCCGCGGATTGACGAGAATATAGGCGACGTCCGCAATGAGATTCAGCGTGATGTAGACGGTGGCTGTCACCAGCACCACGCCCTGCACGACCGCATAATCGCGATTGAACACCGCATCCACAATCAGCTTGCCGAAGCCGGGGATGGAGAAGATCTGTTCGGTCAGCACGGCGCCTGACAGCAGCGTGCCGAGCTCGAGCGCACCGAGCGTGATGATAGGTGTCAGTGCGTTACGCATCGCGTGCTTGAGGATGACCGAGCGTTCCAACAGTCCCTTGGCGCGCGCAGTGCGGACATAGTCGCTCTCCATCACCTGGAGCATAGCGCTGCGGGTGTGCCGCATCAGGATCGCGGCAATTGCATTGCCGAGCACGAAGGCGGGCATGATGGTGGCAGCCAGGCTCGCGCGCCAGTTTTCGGTGAGCGGCACATAGCCCGAGGCCGGCAACCAGCCGAGCTCGATCGAGAACAGGAAGATCAGCATGATGCCGAGCCAGAAGTTCGGCGTGGAGATGCCCCATAGCGCGAAGAAATTGGCGCCATAGTCCCAGACGGTGCCCTTCTTCACCGCCGCGACAATGCCGGCGGGGATGCCGATCAGGAAAGCGATCAGGATTGCCATCGAGCCGAGCTGTAAGGTCACCGGCAGCTTCTGCGCGATCAGCTCGCGCACCGGCATCTTGTTGCGCAGCGATTCGCCGAAATCGCCGGCGAGTACGCCCTTGATCCAATAGGCGTACTGCACAGGGATGGGCTGATCGAGCCGGTACTGATGCCGGATCTGTTCGATCACGGCAGGATCGCGCTCTTCGCCCGCCATCACCAGCGCAGGATCTCCCGGCAACAATTGCTGGAGCGAGAAGATCAGCACCGAGACGAAGAACAGTGTCGGCACGATCTGCACAAGGCGGCGCGCGAGGAACTTCAGCATCCCTTCATTGTCACTTCAGCTTGAGGCCGATAACGCGCACGAGCCCGTCAGGCATCTGCCTGTAGCCTTCGAGCTTCGTCGCATGCGCGATGATGATGCGGCGGTGGTAGAGGTACAGGAGGGGCTCTTCGTCCTGGACCAGCCTCGCCAGGGCTTCGTAACTGGCTTTGCGCTTGGTGGGATCGGTCACCGATCGCGCATCCTCCAGCGCCTTGTCGGCCTGCGCATTGTTCCAAGCGCCGTAATTCTGCGGCGCGCCGCTGTGCAGGAAGACGAAGGTGTTGCCGTCGGGATCGACGCGCCCGCTCCAGGCCAGCATGAAGGCTTGGTAATCGCCGGCCTCAGCCTGCTTCAGCCCGGTTGCGAATTCGGTGACGCGGAGCTTCATGTCGAACCCGGCTTCGGCCGCCATGGACTGGATCACCTGCGCCGGCGTTTCGGTCTCCGCGCCCTTCGATACCAGGAAATCGACGCTGACCGGCGGTGTCACGCCGGCTTCCTTCAGCAGCGCCTTGGCCTTCTCGACGTTGCGGGGACGGACCGGCAGGGATTTCTGATAATAGGGATGATCGGGATTGACCCATTGATTGCCAACCTGAAACTCGCCGTTGAACACGACCTGGTTGATCGCCTCGCGGTCGATGGCAAGGTCGAGCGCCTGGCGCACCTTGGCCGATTGGCTGAGTGGCCCCTTGGCCTTGTCCTTGCCGATGTTGAGCGTGATGCCCTGATACCCGAGCTCGATGGCGGTCGCGACCTTCAGCCGCGAATCCGCGCGGACCTCCTTGAGGTCGGTGGCGAGCACGCGCTCGATCAGGTCCAGTCCACCGGATTTCAGGTTCGCGAGCCGCACCGTGGCATCGACGATCGGCTGGAACACGATACGATCGATGAAGACGTTGTCCTTGTTCCAGTAGTCCGCGAACCTCTCGAATACGATGCGGTCCTGCTGCACGCGTTCGACGAACTTATAGGGGCCGGCGCAGACCGGACGCAGGCCGAACTTATCGCCGGCTTCCTTCGCCGCCTTCGGCGACATCATCATGCCCGCGCGATCGGTGAGCTGCGCGAGCAATGGCGAGAACGGCGACTTCAGTACCAGCTTGATCGTGAGGGGATCGACGACCTCGACGTGATCGACCGAGGCCAGCTCCGGCTTGCGGAACGAGCCGGGAAAGGTGAGGTGGCGTTCCAACGAGAACTTGGCGGCCTCGGCATCGAACGGCTCGCCGTCGTGGAATTTCACACCGGGGCGGAGCTTGATGACGAGCGCCTTGCCGTCGTCGTCCGTTTGGCTCGATAGCGCGAGCTGCGGCACGATGTTGAGCTTCTCGTCGATGTCGAACAGCTTGTCGCAGAATGCGGAGAACACGATCCGGCCGACATAGGTGCGCGCCATGGTCGGATCGAGGATGTCGGGGTCCTCGGCGAGGCCGATGCGCAGCGTGGTCTGGGCTTGCGCTGTTACGACCGACAGCAGGAAGGCGGTGGCCGTTATGGCCAGGCGAAACATGTTCATCGGGCAGTCCCCATTGCTTCGGCTACGTCGTGGTGGGTGCGGTGCCTTGTATACCAACCCCGGAAACCGCTGCGCCTTCCGTCTTTCGGCTGAAAGCCGCGACCAATTTCGCAAGTGCTGGCGAAAACCCGCCGGCTGCCGGCAGGATGGCGTCGGTAGACGGTAGCTCTGCCGTACGGTGACAGGCGGCGGCGTGGCCCGCGCTGTCTGCCAGGAGCTCCGGCGCTTCAATGCGACAGCGCTCGACAACGAAGGGGCAGCGGGTATGGAAGCGGCAGCCCGCCGGCGGATTGAGTGCGCTCGGGATCTCGCCCGTCAATAGGACGGTCGTTCGTTTCGCTTTCGGCTGGGGCAGGGGGATCGCGGACAACAGCGCCCGGCTATAGGGATGGCGGGGCGCTGCGAACAGCGCGTCCGCCTCCGCCGTCTCGACGATCTGGCCAAGATTCATCACCGCCACGTGGTCGGCGATATGCTTGACCACCGCGAGGTCATGCGACACGAAAATATAGGCGAGGCCGAGCCGGTCCTGGAGCTCGCGCAGCAGGTTGAGGATCTGCGAGCGGATCGAGACATCCAGCGCCGAGACCGGCTCGTCGCAGACGATCAGCTTCGGCTCGACTGCGAGCGCACGGGCGATGGCAATGCGCTGGCGCTGGCCCCCGGAGAATTCATGCGGATAACGGCGCTCCAGCCGCGGCTCCAGCCCGACCAGCCGCAGCAGTTCGGCGACCCGCCCGCGCCGCTGCGTCGGCGGCACCAGATCGTGCAGCGCCAGCGGCTCGGTCAGGATCTGGCCGACGGTCATGCGCGGATTGAGCGAGGCGTAGGGGTCCTGGAAGATGATCTGGGCTTCGCGGCGGAAGGCGCGGAGCGCATTGGCGTCGAGGGAGAGAAGATCGCGGCCGTCAAAACGAACCGTACCCGCGTCCGGCTCGATCAGCCGCAGCACCAAGCGGCTGACGGTGGATTTGCCGCAACCGGACTCACCGACCAGGGCCAGCGTCTTGCCGGCCTCGAGCGAGAAGCTGACGCCATCGACGGCCTTGACATGCGCCCGCGCGCGGCCGAACAGCGAGCGTTCGGCGACGAAATGCTTGACCAGGTCTTGGACCTCGAGCAGTGCCATCACGACACCAAACGTTCGAGCGGCGCACGGATGCAGCGCGAGAGGTGGCCGGGGCTGACTTGCAGCAGTGGCGGCGGCGCCCTGGTGCAGGCGTCCAGCACGAACGGGCAGCGCGCGGCGAAGCGGCAACCGGCGGGCAGCCGTGCCATGTTCGGCACCATGCCTTCGATCGTGGCGAGCTGCTCGGCGCGATGATCGAGCCGCGGGATCGAGCCAAGCAGGCCGACCGTGTAGGGATGCTGCGGCGCCGAGAACAATTCGTCGACAGGCGCGCGTTCGACGATCTCACCGGCATACATCACCGCGACCTCGTCGCAGACTTCGGCGACGACGCCGAGATCATGCGTGATCAGGATGATGGCGGCACCGCTCGCCGCCTTCAACTCGCGCATCAGCTCCAGAATCTGGGCCTGCAAGGTGACGTCGAGCGCCGTGGTCGGCTCGTCCGCGATCAGCAGGCGCGGATCGCAGGCGAGCGCCATTGCGATCATCACGCGCTGGCGCATGCCGCCGGAGAGCTTGTGCGGGAATTCGTCGATCCGTCGCTCCGGTGAGGGGATGTGGACGCGGCGCAGGAGCTCGATCGCCCGCTCCCGCGCATTGCGCCGCGAACCGCCGCGATGGCGCTGGATCGTCTCGATGATCTGCTCGCCGATGGTCAGGCTCGGGTTAAGTGAGGTCATCGGCTCCTGAAAGATCATCGCCAGACGGTTGCCGCGCAGGTCGCGTAGCGTCTGGTCCGGCGTCTTCAAGAGGTCGAGCCCCTCGAAGCGGATCGCTCCGGATATCTCCGCGCTTCTCTTCGGCAGCAGGCCCATGATCGCCAACGAAGTCACGCTCTTGCCGCAGCCGGATTCGCCGACGAGGCCGAGCGTCGCGCCATTGGCGACGCTGAGATCGACGCTGTCGACCGCATGCGTGATACGGCCGTCGTCGCCGTGGAAGCGGATGCGCAGATCCTTGATCTCGATGAGTGGGGTGGCGCTCATGACTGTCTTGCGCGGGCTGCGGTGATGCTGGCGTCGATCACGCTGCGATCGGTGTTGCCGGCCGGATTCTGCCGCGTCGGCATGGAGGCGCGGAAGTGCACCCAGAGCTCCTGGCTGACACGCTCGAGCCGTTCGAGCTCCCCCAGCGGATCGGGATGATCGTCGGCCCGAATGTCGAGCGCCGGCCATTCCTCCTCGCCGTGGATCAACAGCGCGGCCGACTGCTTGCCGCGCTTGTCGCCGCCGGCGGCTTCGCCCGCACGCATGGCCGCGAGCAGGCGGCGCGGAAAGGGCAGGCTGTCGTTGGCAATGTAGGTCTTGGCCGTCTCGTCGAGCACGTCGGCTCCCGTCAGCATGTTGCCGGCGATCGAGAAGCCGCTGCCTGCGATGTGCCCGCACCATTCGACGCAATCGCGCCCGGTGTGCGCGGCGATGTCGCCGCTAGCGTCCATGATGTGGATCTGCCGGCTTTCGCGGCCGTCATCGGTCGCGAGCAGGGCGGCGAGCACGTCGTGTGCATTGAGGCCTTCGCGCAGCAGCTTGACACCGTCGATGCCGTAATAGGGATTGACGAAGGCCTGCGTCGCGATGGCGCCGAGGCCGGCGGCAATGTACGGAACACGCGCGCCGACCGCGAAGAAGCGGGTCGCGACGACAATGCCGAACTGGCCGGTGGCAGCATCTCGCGCGATGATCGACCAGGTCATGTGCTGCCTTCAGCGTCCCGCGGCATAGCCCTGCATCCCGCGCGGATTGGCGGCAGCGCGTCGACGGGGGCCGACGCGCGAGGCCGCGGTAAGACGGCCTTCGGACCAGTCGGGACCGACCTCGACGATATGCCCGCGCTCGCGAAGGTTCTCGATCGTGGCCTTTGGCACGCGGTTCTCGACCACGAGCACGCCCGGGCGCGCAGTGCGCGGCCAGAACGAGATCGGAAAATGCTCGGAGTGCCAAGCCGGCGCGTCGATCGCCTCCTGGAGGTTGAGGTTGCAATGGACGTGGCGCAGGAAGAACTGTGTGATCCACTGGTCCTGCTGATCGCCGCCCGGCGAGCCCCAGGCGAGATAGGGCTCGCCGTCGCGCAGCGCCATGGTCGGCGACAGCGTGGTGCGCGGCCGCTTGCCCGGCGCAAGCGCGGCGGGATGGTTCTCCTCCAGCCAGAACATCTGCGCACGGCTGCCGAGGCAGAAGCCGAGCTCGGGAATGATCGGCGAGGATTGCAGCCAGCCGCCCGATGGCGTCGAGGACACCATGTTGCCGGCCTCATCGATGATGTCGAAATGCACGGTGTCGCCGCGCACTTCGCCGAAGCGGCCCACCGTCGGCTCGCCGGCGCCGAGCGCGCCGACCGCCTCGCGCTGGCCCTCGGCACGGCGCAGCCTGACCACGCCACCAAAACCCTCGACCGTGCCGGGCACGAAGTCGAGCGAGGCCTTGTCGGTGACGAGCTTGCGGCGCTCGTCATTATAAGCATCCGACAGCAGCGTCGTGATCGGGATCTCGGTGAATTTGGGGTCGCCGTAGAATTTTTCGCGGTCGGCGAATGCCAGCTTGGCGCATTCGATCTGGAAATGGATGAACTCCGGCCCGGTCGGATCGAGCCCATCGAGCGCAAAGCCTTTCAACAGAGCGAGCTGCTGAAGCGTCACCGGCCCCTGGCTCCAGACGCCGGCCTTGCAGACGGTGTAGCGACCGTAATCGTAGGTGAGCGGCGCCTCGATCGTCGGCTGCCACCGCGCCATGTCGTCCGCTGAGAGGACGCCGCGATGCGGCGAGCCGCTGACGTCCATCACCTCTTGCGTCCGACAGAATTTGTCGATTGCTTCTGCGACAAAGCCTTGCGACCAAGCCTTGCGCGCGCGCTCGATCTCGGCGTCGCGGCCGCCGCCGCCGCTTTCGGCTTCGCTGAGAATGCGGGAGTAGGTCGCAGCCAGTGTCTTGTTGGTGAACAGCGTACCGGGCTTTGGCACTTCACCGTTCGGCAGGTAGACGGCAGCCGAGGTCGGCCAATGCTTGCGGAACAACTGCTCGACGGTCTGGATTGTGGCGCAGGCGCGCTCGACCAGCGGATAGCCGTCACGCGCATAGGAGATCGCGGGCTCCAGCACGTCGCGCACACGCATCGTGCCATAGTCGCGCAGCAGCATCATCCAGGATTCGAAGGTGCCGGGGACGCAAGCGGCGAGCAGGCCGGTGCCGGGCACCATGTCGAGTCCCTCGCTCCTGTAGTGCGCGATGGTGGCGCGCGCCGGTGCGGGGCCCTGGCCGCAGATCACCTCGGTGCGCCCGCGCTTCACGTCATGGACGATGATGGGCACATCGCCGCCGGGGCCGTTGAGATGCGGCTCGACGACCTGGAGCGTGAAGGCTGTGGCGACGCCGGCATCGAAGGCGTTGCCGCCCTTCTCCAGAATGGCCATGCCGACGGCGGTCGCGATCCAGTGCGTGCTGGCGACGACCCCGAAGGTGCCTTCGATTTCCGGTCTCGTCGTGAACGGATCGGGATTGATGTTGCTGGCCATAGGCTACCTCATTTGCGGCGCGCGCAATTGATCACAGGGCCACCCCGCCGCCAAATGCGCAGGTTGCATGGCACGCGCGCGTCACGCCGGGATCGGCGCGGTGTTGACCGCGTGGCAGGCGACGCCGTCGATCAGTTCGGGGGTCTCCTTGCGGCAGCGATCGAACGCCAGCGGGCAGCGCGGATTGAAGGCGCATCCGGGGGGCGGATTGATCGGGTTCGGGATCTCGCCCTTGACTGGAATGCGCTGGCGGCCGCTCATGGCGAGATCAGGCACGGCACCGAGCAGCATCTTGGTGTAGGGCATGCGCGGACGGGCGAACAGCTCGCGTCCTTCCGCGATCTCGACGATGCGGCCGAGATACATCACGCCGACCCGGCTCGCCATGTGGCGGACCACGGCGAGGTTGTGGCTGATGAACATGTAGGTCAGGCCGAATTTGTCCTGGAGGTCGCGCATCAGGTTCAGGATCTGCGCCTGCACTGAGACGTCCAGGGCCGAGGTCGGCTCGTCGCAGACGATGAACTCGGCGTCCGATGCGAGCGCGCGCGCGATCGCGATGCGCTGGCGTTGGCCGCCAGAGAATTCATGCGGAAATTTCAGTCGGTCGTCGGGGTGCAGGCCGACGAGGCTGAGCAGCTCGCCGACGCGCGACTGGATGTCACGCTCACCCTGGATCAGGTCGAAGGCGCGGATCGGCTCGGAGATGATGGCGTCGACCCGGAAGCGGGGGTTCAGGCTCGCATACGGATCCTGGAAGATCATCTGGATGCGGCGGCGCAGCTTGCGGCGTGCGGGAGCCTGTCGCGGATCGGTCATCGACACGCCGTCGATCAGCACGTCGCCGGAGCTCGGCGGCAGCAGGCCGACGACCATCCGCGCCACCGTGGTCTTGCCGGAACCGGATTCACCGACCAGAGCAAACGTCTCGCCCTTCCTGATCTCGAAGGTGACGTGGTCGACCGCCTTGAGATATTCGAGATGCCCGCCTTCGAGCACGCGGTTGAGCCATGGCTTCGACACGTCGAACACCCGGCGCAGATTTCTAGCCTGGACGAACGGTGCGCTCATACCGCGCTCTCCGCCGGCACATTGTCATAGAGGTGGCAGGCGACCGACTGCGCGCCACGTGGGAGCGGCTCCGGCCGCTCCACGCGGCAGCGGTCAAAGGCGAACGCGCAGCGCGGGTTGAACGAGCAGCCCGGCGGGATCGCCGACAGGCGCGGCATCGACCCGGGAATCTGCACGAGGCGCTTGTCGTCTCCGGCCAGCGTCGGGATCGCGCCCATCAGCCCCTTGGCGTACGGGTGTAGCGGGTTCTTCACGACGTCCTGCACGGGACCGATCTCGGCGATGCGGCCGGCATACATCACCGCGACGCGGTCCGATGTCTCTGCGATCACGCCCATGTCGTGGGTCACCAGCATCACGGCCGTGCCGTGGTCGCGCCCGAGCCGCTTGATCAGCGAAATGATCTGCGCCTGCACGGAGACGTCGAGCGCGGTCGTCGGCTCGTCCGCGATGATCAGCTCCGGTTCGGCGCAGATCGCCAGCGCAATCACCACGCGCTGGCGCATGCCGCCGGAGAATTCATGGGGATAGCCGTCGATGCGTTTTTCCGGCGCTGGGATGCCGACTTCGGCCAAGAGTTCGACGGCGCGGCGCCGCGCCGCTTGTTCGGAGAGATTGAGATGGGTTCGGATCGTCTCCACGATCTGGTCGCCGACCCGGTAGAGCGGATTAAGCGAGGTGAGGGGATCCTGGAAGATCATGCCGATGCGCTTGCCCCGGATGCGGCGCATCTCTTCCGGCGGCAGATTGTCGATGCGCAGGCCCGCGAGATGAATCTCGCCGCCGGCGATGCGGCCGGGTGGATCGATCAGACCGATTACCGAGAGGCCGGTGACGGATTTGCCGGCGCCGGATTCGCCGACGACGCCGAGCACCTCGCCCTTGGCAATGTCGAAGGAGATGCCGTCGATGGCGCGCAGCGTGCCGCGGCGGGAGGCGAACTCCACATGAAGATTACGCACGGAGAGAACAGGTACGGTCATGAGCGAGGCGTACTCATCTGAGCTTCGGGTTGAGCGCGTCGCGCAGCCAGTCGCCGAGCAGGTTGATCGAGAGGATCAGCGCTGCCAGCGCAAGCCCCGGGAAGGCGACGATCCACCATTCGCCGGCGAACAGGTAGTTGTTGCCGATCCGGATCAGCGTGCCGAGCGAGGGCATGGTGTCGGGCAGCCCGACGCCGAGGAAGGACAGCGTCGCCTCGGTGATGATCGCAAGAGCGAGATTGATCGTGGCGATCACCAGGATCGGGCCCATCGTGTTCGGCAGCACATGCCGCAGCATGATCTTCGGTGCGGGCAGACCGATCAGCTGCGCGGCGGCGACGTAGTCCTTGTTCTTCTCGACCATCACGGAACCGCGCACGGTCCGGGCGTAACCCACCCAGAAACTGAGGCCGATCGAGATCACCAGCACGACCAGCATGCTGGTGGCATCCAGCCGGTTGCCAAGGATCGATTTGGCGACGCCATTGACCAGCAGCGCGATCAGGATGGCGGGGAAGGTGAGCTGCACGTCGGCGATGCGCATGATCACGCCATCGACTGCACCGCCGAAATAGCCGGCGATCAGGCCGAGCGCGATACCGAGCGCACCGGCGAAGATCACGCCGGCCACACCCACGGCGAGCGAGATGCGCATGCCGTAGAGAATGGCGGAGAACACGTCGCGGCCCTGCTCGTCAGTGCCGAGCAGGAACGGGCTCTGGCCGTCGGCGGTCCACAGCGGTGAAATACGCGAATTCATCAATTGCAGTTGTGCCGGATCGAACGGGTTCTGCACCGCGAGCGCGGATGCAAAGATCGCAAGCAGGAAGAACAAGACCGTGATGGCCGCCGCTACCATGGTGAGCTTGGAGCGCCGAAACGAATAGAAGATATCGCTGTCGAGCGTGCGGCTGAGCCAGCCGCGGGCCGTTTGCGCTGGCTGCGTGCTCTGCCCATTGGAATTGGAGACGACTGCGTCGGACATACAGGCTGCCTTACGTGGCGCGGCCGACGGTCGCGCGTAGACGCGGATCGACCACGGTGTAGAGGATATCGACCACCAGATTGATGGTGACGAAGATCAGCGAGACCATCAGCAGGTAGGCGGCCATGATCGGGATATCGACGTTTTGCACGGCCTGCACGAACAGAAGTCCCATGCCCGGCCATTGGAACACGGTTTCGGTGATGATCGAAAATGCAATAACCGAGCCAAACTGCAATCCCGCCACCGTGATCACGGGGATGAGCGTGTTCTTCAGCGCGTGGCCGAAATGGATGGCGCGGGTGGTCAACCCGCGCGCGCGGGCGAAGCGGATATAGTCGGTTCGCAGCACCTCCAGCATCTCCGCGCGCACCAGCCGCATGATCAGGGTCATCTGGAACAGGCCGAGCGTGATCGCGGGCATGATCAGCGCCTTCAGGCCCGAAAGCGTGAGCAGGCCCGTAGTCCACCAGCCGAGCTTCACCACCTCGCCGCGGCCGAAGGAGGGCAGCCAGCCCAATGTCACCGCGAACAGATAGATCAGAAGAATACCGATCAGGAAAGTCGGCAGCGAGATGCCGATCAGCGAAACCGCCTGGAATAACTTGGCGAGCACGGTGTCGCGCTTGAGCGCCGAATAGACGCCCATCAGGATGCCGAGCACCATTGCAAAGACGGTCGCGCAGATCGCAAGCTCCAGCGTCGCGGGCATGCGCTCCATCAACAGCGTCGAGACCGGCTGGCGGAACTGATAGGACACGCCGAACTTGAATTGCGCGGCATCGGCGAAATAGCGCACGAACTGCACCGGCACGGGATCATCGAGGCCGAGCGACTTGCGCACGGCTTCGCGTTCGGCCGCCGACGTGTCGATCGAGACGATCTGGTTGACGGGGTCGCCGGCGAAACGGAACATCGAGAAGGCGATGATGCCGACGGCGAACATGACGCCGATGGCCTGAACGGCGCGGCGAAGAGTGAAAGCGAGCATGCCTTCCACTGTCCTTGAGTGTGTGTCTGGCCGACGCCTTTGTCAGCCGGAAAAGGAAAGGTCCCGGAGGCCTGATGCTGCCGGGACCTTGTGTTCAACGGAGGCTATTCCTTCTTGGTCGCCCAGTGGAACATGACGAGATTGTCGGCGCGCTGCGGCAGGTTGACCTTTTTCGATACGCCCCAGGCCAGCGCCTGCTGGTGCAGCGGGATGTACGCCCAGTCCTTGTTGGCGATTTCGTAGGCTTGCTTGATCAGCTGGTTGCGCTTGGCGGTGTCGGTTTCAACCAGCACCTTGTCGGTGATGGCGTCGAACTCCTTGTTGCAATAGCCGCCGAGATTGGCTTCGCCGCGCGAGGATTTCGCATCGTCCCGGCAGCCCATGATGTCGTAGAGCACGTTGTGGGAATCCATCGTGCTCGGCGTCCAGCCCAAGAGATAGAACGAGGTCTGGTAGCCGCCTTGCTTGAGCACCTTGGCGAAGTATTGCGCCTTCGGCTGCGCCAGGAGATTGATCTTGATGCCGATACGGGCGAGCATGCCGACGACGGCCTGGCAGATCGCCGCATCGTTTACGTAACGATCGTTCGGGCAATCCATGGTGACCTCGAAGCCATCGGGGTAACCGGCCTCGGTCAGGAGCTTCTTGGCGCCATCGGGGTCGAATTTCGGCCGCGTGAACTCCTTGGACAGCGCGAACAGTTCCGGCGCAATCATCAGAGCTGACGGCGTCGACAGCCCGCGCATCACGCGCGTCTTGATCAGCTCGATGTCGATAGCCTTGTAGAAGGCTTCGCGGACGCGGACGTCCTTGAACGGATTCTTGCCCTTGATGTTGGAGTAGAGCAACTCGTCGCGGGTCTGATCGAAGCCGATGAAGAGGGTGCGCAGTTCCGGCCCTTTCAGCACCTGGGCATTCGGGCTGGAATCGACGCGGGAGATGTCCTGGATCGGCACCGGCTCGATGACGTCGACTTCGCCCGAGAGCAGCGCGGCAACGCGGGTGGCGTCGGAGGCGATCGGAGTGAAGGTGATCTCCTTCAGGTTACCATCCATCTTGCCCCAGTAATTGGGGTTGGCCTTGAACACCGTCTTCACGCCGGGCTGATGGCTTTCGATGATGAAGGGGCCGGTGCCGTTCTCGTGGAGCGAGGCGTAGCTCGGCGTGGTTGCCGCCACCGGCGTCGGATCGACGACGTTGTTCTCCTCGGCCCATTTCTTGTCCATGATATACCAGACATCCCACGACGAATGCAGGATGGGATTGGGCGAGGGCAGGACGAAATCGACGGTGTAGTCGTCAACCTTGACGACCTTGACGTCGGGTGCAAGGCGGGTCTGCATATTGGACCCCTTCTTGCGGACGCGATCGGCGGAGAACAGCACGTCGTCGGCGGTGAACGGATCGCCGTTATGGAATTTCACGCCCTTGCGCAGGTGGAAGCGCCAGCGGGTCGGCTCCGGCGTCTCCCAGCTTTCCGCCAGCGCCGGAATGATCTTGAGATCCTTGTCGCGCGCGGTGAGGCCCTGATAGACGTGGCCGAGATGGGCGTGGGTGGTGCTCTCGTTGAGGGTATAGGGATCGAGCGACTTCAGGTCGCCCTGGTTGGCATAGCGTAGTGTCTGGCTCGACGCCGGCGAGACCGAGAACGCAGCCATACCGGCGAGCGTCGCCACAAACAGACTTCGACCTACTGACATTCTTGACCCTCTCCACACTGCCGTGCCGGTGATTTTTGATTTGTTCGGCCGGCCGATCAATCCATGTTGCCCAGAGTTCTCGACCCGTGCAAGCGCCATTCCAGCAAGGAACGCGCCAAGTTGCACCGCTGTGCAGCAATGCTGATCGTGCCGCCTGGCTTGGGCGGCTTACGACTTTGGACTTGGTTGACCATATTCGGCCGTTGCGGGTCGGGACATGTCGCGCCGGCATCAGGCGCTTGCGTCGCACCACAACTCGCGGCGATACTGCCGGCAGGCCGCTCGAATCTCATCCGGAGGGGACATGAAGGTTAATATCGAAATCGACTGCACTCCCCTCGAGGCCCGCCAATTCTTTGGACTGCCCGACGTGTCGCCGATGCAGACGGCGGTGATGGACAAGCTGCAGCAGCAGGTCCTGAGCAACATCGACAAGGTCTCGCCTGAATCGTTGGTGCAGAGTTGGTTTACATACGATCCCAAGCTCGCCGAACGGTTTCAGGACATGTTCGTCGCGATGGCAGGCCTCGGCGGCACGCGCAGCAGCGACAAGAGGAAATAGTGTCATCAGGGCCGGACGGGACGCGGGATTCCGGCCGGCTTCGTCCGCCGGGTATCGGGCTGCTACTTGCCGAGGCTCGGGGTCTGCTCGAATTCAATGCGAGCCTGCTGCTGTCACCGCTGCTGATGCGCGCGCCCAGGGGCGACGGCCATCCGGTGCTGGCGCTGCCGGGCTTCCTCGCCAGCGATCTCTCGATGGCACCGATGCGACGCTATCTCAGCGAGCTCGGTTATGAGGCACATGCCTGGCGGATGGGCCGCAATCTCGGCGGGCTCGGGCGGATGCGGGATTCGCTGCGCATGCGCTTGGCCGAGATCCACGCCGCGTCGCGTCGCAAGGTCAGCCTGATCGGATGGAGCCTCGGCGGCGTCTATGCCCGCGATCTCGCACTTCAGGCGCCGGAGATGGTCCGCTATGTCGTCACGCTCGGCAGCCCTTTTGCCAACGACGTACGGGCGACCAACGTCACGCGGCTGTACGAGGCGCTGTCCGGCGAGCGGGTCGAGGATTTTGCCGAACAGCGCGAGGCGCTCGCCGGCGATCTGCCGGTGCCCACGAGCTCGATCTATTCGCGTGCCGACGGCATCGTGAACTGGCGGACCTGTCTGCTCCGTCCCTCTGCCCGTGCCGAGAACATCGAGGTGCACCTGGCGAGCCATATCGGGCTCGGGGTCAATCCCGCGGCGCTATGGGCCGTGGCGGACCGCCTGGCGCAATCGGAGGGGGAATTCCGGCCATTTGACCGGGCCGGGCCGTTTGCCATTGCATATGCCCCGGCGGAACAGGCAGTATCGGCCTGACGAGAAGCGCCGACCAAAGGCGCCCGTCTAGTCTTGCGGGAGGGAATTATGGCTGACGGGAAGAAGCTGTCGTCGCTGGACGCGTCGTTTCTCTATCTGGAAACGCCGGAAATGCCGATGCATGTCGGAAGCATGGCAATCTTTCGCCTGCCCGACGACTACAAGGGCGACTTCTTCGAAGACTTCAAGGCCATGATCGTCTCGCGCCTGCACATCGCGCCGATCCTGAAGGCGCGGCTGGAGAAGGCGCCGCTGGACATCGATCATCCCTCCTGGGTCGAGGACGATCAGTTCGACATCGATCGTCACATTTTCCGGGCCAGCCTGCCGCAGCCGCGCGACCGCGCCACGCTCGAACGCATCGTCGGCTGGATGCATGCCAAGCTCCTGAACCGGGCCCGTCCGCTCTGGGAGTTCTACGTGTTCGAGGGCATGAAGGACAACGAGGTCGGCCTTTATTCCAAGATGCATCATGCCGCCATCGACGGGGGCGCCGGTGCAGCCTTCACCAACATGATCTATGACATCTCGCCGATCCCGCGGAAGGTCGATCCGCCGACGGCTGGATCCAAGCCCGGACAGGAGCCGCGCGATATCGCGGCCAACCTGCTCGATTCCTATCAACAGCTTTTCAGCCAGCCGCTCGACGCGTCGGCGGCCGCGAAGAACCTGCAATTGCCGCGTACCGGCAAGAGCGACATCGGCTCGATCCTGTTCGACAATGCGATGTACCAGATCGAGAGCGCGGTGCGGTTTGCCGGCAACATCCCGACGGTGCTCAAGAGCGTCTCCGACGTGCTCGGTAAGGTCGCAGATCCGAAATCGCGCGAGAGCCTCGCCAGCATGGTGTCGCCGCCGACCATGCTCAACAAGACCATCTCGTCGGAGCGGAGCTTCGCCGGCGTATCGATCTCGTTGTCGCGGGCCAAGGCGCTGGCCAAGCAGGCCGGCGGCAAGCTCAATGACGTCGTGCTGGCGCTCGCCTCCGGCGTGGTCCGCCGTTATCTTCAGCAATATGGCACGCTGCCGGCGAAATCGCTGACTGCGGCGGTGCCGATCTCGCTGCGCGAGGAGGGCAACACCGAGGCCAATAACCAGGTGTTCGGCATGATCTGCTCGATCGCAACCAACATCGACAATCCAAAGGCGCGGCTGGAAGCCATCATCGCGCAATCGGCCAAGTCCAAAGAGATGTCGCATCCACTGCGGGCGCTGATGCCGCAGGTCTCCAACATCTCGATGCTGGGTGCCCCGATCATGGTGCAGATCCTGGCGCTGCTCTACGGCCGCTCCAACCTGTCCGACGTGCTGCCGCCGGCCGCCAATATCACGGTGTCCAACGTCCCGGGACCGCGGCAGACGCTCTATGCTGCAGGGGCCGAGCTTCTGCACATTTTTCCGGTCTCGATCTCGACGCATGGGCAGGCGCTCAACATCACCGTGCAGAGCTATCGGGACCAGCTCGATTTCGGCTTCATCGTCGGCGCCAACATCATTCCGCATGTGCAGGTGATGTGCGACATGCTGCCGGAAGAGTTCGCCGCACTGGAGGCGGCCTATGCGCCGCCCGCGGCCGACATCAAGCGCGCTGCGGAATAAGGAGTTCGCGATGATTGAAATGCCGCCGCTCAAGTTCGCGACGACGAACGGAATCCGCATGGGCTATTACGAGGCTGGCCCGGCAGACGACAAGCCGCCGGTCGTGCTGTGCCACGGCTGGCCCGAGCTCGCCTTTTCCTGGCGCCACCAGATCAAGGCACTGAGCGAGGCCGGCATCCGCGTGATCGCGCCCGACCAGCGCGGCTACGGTGCGACCGACCGGCCCGAGCCGGTCGAGGCCTACGACATTGAGCACCTGACCGGCGATCTCGTCGGACTGCTTGATCATCTGCAGATCGATAAGGCGATCTTCGTCGGTCACGATTGGGGCGGCTTCATCGTCTGGCAGATGCCGTTGCGGCACATCGACCGGGTCGCCGGGGTAGTCGGCATCAACACGCCCCACACCAATCGCGCCTGGGCCGATCCGATCGAGCTGTTGCGCGCACGCTTCGGCGACAAGATGTACATCGTTCAATTCCAGGATCCGGCGCGCGAGCCGGACAGGATTTTCGGCAGCCGTGTCGAACAGACTTTCGATGCGTTCATGCGTAAGCCGGTGCCGCGCCCGGCCGACACCCCGCCGGAGGAGGTGGTTGCCGGTGTCGGCGCTTCGCCGCGGCTCAATCTGGCATTTCCGCAGATGATTGCCGGCTATGATGCGAGGCACGATCCGCGTACGCCGATCCTGTCGCCGGAAGAGAAGAAAGTCTTCGTCGATGCCTTCACCAAAACGGGTTTTACCGGCGGCATCAACTGGTACCGCAACATGTCGCGCAACTGGGCGCGCTCCGAAGGGCTCGATCATACGGTCCGCGTGCCGTCGCTGATGATCATGGCCGAGAACGACGCGGTGTTGCCGCCATCCTCCGCTGATGGCATGGACAAGCTGATTCCCGATCTCGAGAAGTATCTCGTTAAGGACAGCGGCCATTGGACGCAGCAGGAGAAGCCGGAAGAGGTCAGTGCCAAGCTGATCGAATGGCGTAGAAGGCGGTTCGGCTAGGCCGTTATTGCGAGCGCAGCGAAGCAATCCAGGAATGTGCCCGCGGAGGCAGTCTGGATTGCTTCGTCGCTTCGCTCCTCGCAATGACGAGATCGACGCCTGAGGCAGGGGGAAGCACTTCTGATGTCATCCAAGAACCGACTGGACCCGATCCCGCATCCGCCGACCAAGCCGGTGGTCGGCAACATGCTGTCGCTGGACTCGGCCGCCCCCGTGCAGCACCTGACGCGGCTCGCAAAAGAGCTGGGTCCGATCTTCTGGCTCGACATGATGGGCTCGCCGATCGTGGTCGTCTCCGGCCACGACCTCGTCGACGAGCTCTCTGACGAAAAGCGCTTCGACAAGACGGTGCGCGGTGCGCTGCGGCGTGTGCGTGCGGTCGGTGGCGACGGCTTGTTCACGGCCGATACCAAGGAGCCGAACTGGAGCAAGGCGCACAACATCCTGCTCCAGCCGTTCGGCAACCGGGCCATGCAGTCGTATCACCCGAGCATGGTCGACATCGCCGAGCAGCTCGTCCAGAAGTGGGAGCGGCTCAACGCCGACGACGAGATCGATGTCGTCCACGACATGACCGCATTGACGCTGGACACAATCGGCCTGTGCGGCTTCGACTACCGCTTCAACTCGTTCTACCGCCGCGATTACCACCCGTACGTCGAGTCGCTGGTGCGCTCGCTCGAAACCATCATGATGACGCGTGGCCTGCCCTTCGAGCAGCTTTGGATGCAGAAGAGGCGCAAGACCTTGGCCGAAGACGTCGCCTTCATGAACAAGATGGTCGACGAGATCATTGCAGAACGACGCAAGAGTGCGGACGAGATCGACGACAAGAAGGACATGCTGGCCGCGATGATGACCGGCATCGACCGCGCGACCGGCGAGCAGCTCGATGACGTCAACATTCGCTACCAGATCAACACCTTCCTGATCGCGGGCCACGAGACCACCAGCGGCCTGTTGTCCTACACGCTCTATGCACTGCTCAAGCATCCGGACATCCTCAAGAAGGCCTATGACGAGGTCGACCGCGTCTTCGGTCCCGACGTCAATGCGAAGCCGACCTATCAGCAGGTGACGCAGCTCACCTACATCACGCAGATCCTGAAGGAGGCGCTGCGGCTGTGGCCGCCGGCGCCAGCCTATGGTATCTCGCCGCTCAACGATGAGACCATCGGCGGCGGCAAGTACAAGCTCAGGAAGGGCACGTTCACCACCATCCTGGTGACGGCGCTGCATCGCGATCCCTCAGTCTGGGGACCGAACCCTGATACCTTCGATCCCGAGAATTTCAGCCGCGAGGCGGAAGCCAAACGGCCGATCAATGCCTGGAAGCCGTTCGGCAACGGCCAACGGGCTTGCATCGGCCGGGGCTTTGCCATGCACGAGGCTGCGCTTGCGCTCGGGATGATCCTCCAGCGCTTCAAGCTGATCGATCACCAGCGCTATCAGATGCACCTGAAGGAAACGCTGACGATCAAGCCGGAGGGTTTCAAGATCAAGGTTCGCCCGCGCGCCGATCGCGAGCGCGGTGCCTTTGGCGGACCAGTCGTGGCAGTGGCTTCGGCACCCAAAGGACGGCGTCAGCCGGCCGCCCGGCCCGGCCACAACACGCCGATGCTGGTGCTCTACGGCTCCAATCTCGGCACCGCCGAGGAACTCGCGACGCGCATGGCCGACCTCGCTGAGATCAACGGCTTTGCCGTGCGTCTCGGCCCGCTCGACGATTACGTCGGCAAGCTGCCGCAGGAAGGTGGCGTACTGATAATCTGCGCCTCCTACAACGGCGCACCGCCTGACAATGCGACGCAGTTCGTCAAATGGCTCGGCAGCGATTTGCCGAAGGACGCCTTTGCCAATGTGCGCTACGCCGTGTTCGGCTGCGGCAACAGCGACTGGGCAGCGACGTATCAGTCGGTGCCGCGCTTCATCGACGAGCAATTGTCGGCACATGGCGCGCGCGCCGTCTATCCGCGCGGCGAGGGCGATGCGCGCAGCGATCTTGACGGCCAATTCCAGAAATGGTTTCCGGCGGCTGCCCAGGTCGCGACCAAGGAATTCGGCATCGACTGGAATTTCACCCGCACCGCGGAGGACGATCCGCTCTATGCAATCGAGCCGGTGGCGGTGACCGACGTCAACACTATCGTGGCCCAGGGCGGTGCTGTCGCGATGAAGGTTCTGGTCAATGACGAGCTTCAGAACAGAAGCGGGCCCAATCCGTCGGAGCGTTCGACGCGCCATATCGAGGTGCAACTGCCGTCCAACATCACCTATCGGGTCGGCGATCATTTGAGCGTGGTCCCGCGCAACGACCCGACACTGGTAGATTCGGTCGCCCGCCGCTTCGGCTTCCTGCCAGCCGATCAGATCCGGCTTCAGGTCGCCGAAGGCCGCCGGGCGCAATTGCCCGTCGGCGAGGCCGTGTCGGTCGGCCGTCTGCTCAGTGAGTTCGTCGAGCTGCAGCAGGTCGCGACACGGAAGCAGATCCAGATCATGGCGGAGCACACGCGCTGCCCGGTGACGAAACCAAAGCTGCTGGCGTTTGTCGGGGAGGAGGCTGAGCCACTCGAGCTCTACCGCACCGAGATCTTGGCCAGACGCAAATCGGTGTTCGACCTGCTGCTCGAATATCCGGCCTGCGAATTGCCGTTCCACGTCTATCTCGAAATGCTCTCGCTGCTCGCGCCGCGCTATTACTCGATCTCGTCCTCCCCGTCGGTCGACCGGGCGCGGTGCAGCATCACCGTCGGGGTGGTCGAAGGACCGGCCGCTTCCGGGCGCGGCACCTACAAGGGCATCTGCTCCAATTACCTGGCGAACCGGCGAGCGGGTGATACGATCTACGCCATCGTGCGTGAGACCAAGGCCGGCTTCCGCCTCCCCGACGAGTCATCCGTGCCGATCATCATGATCGGACCGGGCACGGGACTTGCCCCGTTCCGCGGGTTCCTTCAGGAGCGCGCTGCGCGCAGGGCGAAGGGGACTGCTCTTGGTCCGGCGATGCTATTCTTCGGCTGCCGCCATCCCGATCAGGATTTTCTCTACGCAGACGAGCTGAAGGCGCTGGCGGCAAGCGGCATCACCGAGCTTTTCACCGCGTTCTCGCGTGCCGATGGCCCGAAGACCTATGTGCAGCATCTCCTGGCCGCGCGGAAGGACAAGGTCTGGTCGCTGATCGAGCAAGGCGCCATCATCTATGTCTGCGGCGACGGCAGCAAGATGGAGCCCGATGTGAAGGCAGCCCTTGTCGCGATGCACCGCGAAAAGAGCGGTAGCGATGCCGCGGCCAGTGCACGCTGGATCGAGGAGATGGGCGCGAGCAACCGCTATGTGCTGGACGTTTGGGCGGGTGGGTGACCACGGGCGCGATCGTGCTAAACGTCAGGCATGATTCCCTGGGAAAAGATCGACACCGCGCAAATCCCCGGTTCCGACGGTGAGCTCCGCCTGATGCGGCGCGGCAAGGAGTTCTCCATCAAGCTCGGCAGCAACGAGCTGATGAACAGCCGCTTGTCGGGCTCGGAGGCCGCGCTTGCAACGCTGGCGGCAAAGCAGATCGAGAACGTCGCAAAGCCCGTCGTCCTCATCGGCGGCCTCGGCATGGGTTTTACGCTGCGCGCGGCGCTTGCCGTGCTCGGAGGCAAGGCGAGGATCGTGGTCTCCGAACTTGTGCCTGCGGTGGTGGCCTGGGCACGCGGCCCGATGGCGTCGGTCTTCGGCGACAGCCTCGACGATCCCAGGGTGAGCATCCGGGAGACCGACGTTGGCGAAATCATTCGGGCGCAGCGCTCCGCCTTCGACGCCATTCTCCTCGACGTCGACAACGGGCCGGAAGGGCTGACACGAAAGGATAACGACGCGCTCTACAATGCGGACGGTTTGATGGCGGCTAAGACGGCGCTGCGGCCAGGCGGCGTGCTCGCTGTCTGGTCGTCAGGGCCCAACCCGGCCTTCACCAAGCGCATTGCGAGCGCCGGCTTCGACGTCAACGAAATCAACGTCCGCGCCACCGGCAGAGGCGGCGGCGCGCGCCACGTGATCTGGATCGCGAGGAAGGGCTAGGCGGCTTGCGCCGCCGCGCCATGCGCGTGGTCGTCGATGGCGCCGATGATCTCGGGCCAGAAGCGCATCGGCAGCGCGTGGCCCATGCCTTCGATCATCAACAGCTTGGCGCCGAGAATTGACGCTGCCGTGTCCTTGCCGCCTTCGGGATGGACCAGGGGATCGACGGTGCCGTGAATGACGAGCGTCGGCGTCTTCACCCCATGCAGCCGTTCCTTGCGGCTGCCCGAGGCGAGCGCGGCGCGGAGCTGCCGGCCGACGCCGGCCGGATTGAGTCCGCGTGCGAACACGCGCTCGGCGCGTTCAGGGTCGAGCGCTTCCTCTTCCGGAAAAGACCCGCCGCGCAAGATCTTCCATGTCTGGCCGAAGCGGACCATAAATTCCTCCTTGCTGCGTGGCGGCGGCGCCATCAGCATTGCGGCGGCCTCGCGTGTCGGCGGCGGCACGCGCGGATTGCCCGTCGTCGACATGATCGAGGTCAGCGAGCGTACGCGCTCGGGGAATGATAGCGTCACCTCCTGGGCGATCATGCCGCCCATGGAGGCCCCGACCAGATGCGCCGACTTGATGCCGAGCGCATCCATCAGCCCGACCGTGTCCTTCGCCATGTCGATCAGCTTGTAGGTTGCGGCAACCGGAATCCTGAGGAAGCGTAGCTTCAGCAGCTCGAGCGGCGTCAGCCGCTTGCCGCCGGTCAGATGGCTCGACTTGCCTATGTCGCGGTTGTCGAAGCGGATCACGCGAAAGCCGCGCGCGGCAAGCTGCTCGCAGAATGCATCATCCCAATGGATCATCTGCGCCCCGAGCCCCATGATCAGCAGCAGCGGCTCGGCATTGTCGTTGCCGAAGATTTCGTAGCAGATGTCGATCCCGTTGGCGCGGACGGTCTGGGGCGGCTGATGGACGTTCACGGTCGCTATCCCTTGCTGCTGACCAATGCTGTATTGCACGGTTTCCCGCGGCAAAGAAGCCGTGTGGGCGGCACCGGACCGCTCGCCGGTTGACCGGCCCCTCGCAACGGTGTGGTATGGCCCAAAAGAAGGGCATCGAAGCTCTCGAGATCAGGAGGACGCCGATGACCGACAAGCTCAACGACCCTGTCGCCATGTGGCAGAAGATGATGGGCGAGATGGAGAAGGGGTTCAACTCCTTCGCCAACGAAGCCATGTCGTCGCCCGAATTCTCACAGGCGATGAACCGCGCGGGAGGAGTTGCTGCAGGTGCTCAGAAGCAGCTCGGTGAACTCATGGAGAAGTATCTCGTCGCAATGAACCTGGCGAGCCGGCAGCAGGTCATGGGCCTTGCGGAACGGCTCCAGTCCATCGAAGCCCAGATCGGCGAGATGAGGTCGATGCTGAGCCAGATGGCGGCAAATTCCGGAATCTCGCAAGGCGGCGCCGGCGCCCCACGGCCGCCGCGGACGAAGCGCCCGCCCTCTGAAAACGGAGAGCGGACATGAACGCGGCGACGGGACTTGATTTCGCATCTATCCCGGAGCGCATCCAGACCGAGGTGCAGCGCGCAATCCAGCGCAGCATTAAGGGCGTCGAATATTTCTCGACCTCCGGCCCCACGCTCGGATCGACACCGAAGGACGTGCTGCATTCGCGCGGCACGATGAGCCTCTATCACTACCGGCCAATGTCGGACGAGATCTACCGCGTGCCGGTGCTGATCGTGATGGCCACCACCAACCGTGGCTACATTCTCGACCTCGTCCCTGGCCAGAGCTTCATCGAGTTCCTCTTGAGGCGCGGCTACGACGTCTACATGCTCGATTGGAGCGCGCCGCGGCCGGAGGAGAAGAGCCTGCGGATGGAGGACTATGTCCTCGACTTCATTCCGGATTGCGTCCGCCGTGTGCAAGCCGATTCCGGCGAGCAGGACGTTTCCGTCATCGGCTATTGCTTCGGCGGCGTGCTGTCGCTGCTCTACGGCTCGATCCACAAGGACGGGCCGATGAAGAATCTGATCTGCTTCACTACGCCGATCGACTTCCGCGAGATGAAGCTGTTGTCGAACTTCTCCGATCGCCGCTATTTCGACGTCGACCATCTTGTCGATAGCGTCGGCAACGTGCCGCCGGAGATGATCCTGTCCTCGTTCGAGATGTTGCGCCCGGCCTCGCGCACGGTGAGCCAGATCCAACTTTGGGAGAACATCTGGAACGACGAGTTCGTCAAGTCTTACCGCATGTTCGACCGTTGGGCGACCGACACGCTGCCGCTGGCGGGTGAATATTTCCGCACCATCACCAAGGATCTGATGTGGGACAACAAGCTGTTCAATGACAGCATGTCGGTCGGCGGGCGCGCGGCGAAGCTGGAGAACATCAAGGTGCCGATCCTGCATGCGGTCGCCGAGCATGACCACATCGTGCCTTATGACGCGGCAAAGCACCTGATCGCAAAGATCGGCTCCGAGGACAAGGAAGAAGTGATGTTGAAGGGCGGCCACGTCTCCCTCGTGGCCGGTGCCAATGCGGTGAAGCGGCTGTGGCCGAAACTGGACTCCTGGCTGGGAAAGAGATCGACATGAATGAGCAGCGTTCCTATCCGCGTCACCTCAAGACCGATGCCGGTGATATCGAAATCCGCCTGATGTCGCCTAGAGACGAAGCCGCGGTGCTGGCCTTCGGCCAAGGTCTTCCGTCCCATGATCTGTTGTTCCTGCCGCGCAATATCAGCCAGCCGAAGGTGCTCTCCGCCTGGGTCAAGGAGATCGAGCGCGGCGCGATCACGAGCCTGCTCGCGGTGAGGGACGGCAAGGTCGTCGGCTGCGGCACGCTGGTGCGCGATCCGCATTCCTGGTCGCCTCATGTCGGTGAGATCCGCATGGTGGTCTCGTCCGACGTACGCGGGCAGGGTGTCGGGAAGGCGCTCTCGCAGGAGACCTTTGCACTTGCGCTCGGAGCTGGCCTGGAAAAGCTCTCGGTGCAGATGACGGTCGACCAACAGGCGGCGATTGCCTTGTTCGAAAGCCTCGGCTTCAAGGCCGAGGCTCTGCTGCGCGATCATGTCCGGGACGTCGATGGCAAGACCCACGACATCGTCGTGCTCGGGCACAATATCGCGCAGGTTCAGGCCCAGATGGAGGCCTATGGATTGCCAGGCGCGGTCCAGCATTAAGACGAAGATCGGGCCGAAACGGACCTAATTCGTTCGGGACGGCCGCTGACAAGAGCTCGCGGTGCCCTTTTGGGAGGCTGTTCACGATTCCGTGATACCGCAGTGCAATAAGGTTATTGCATCGCACAATAGTCCATGCCATATATGTCGTGCCCCGGGCCATGCGGACGGGGTGAGCCATAGCTCAGAGCAATGAGGATGGAGAGAACCCCATGACCACCGAAACCAACACCGCCTTCGAGGGCTTCAAGGACGCTTTCAAGAACATCCAGAATCTGGAAGTTCCTGAGGCCGCCCGCGAGTTCGTCAAGAAGACTGCCAACACCGCCAAAGACCGTGCTGCCGAAGCTTTCGCCGGCTCCGAGCGGGTGACCGCCGCCGTCGAGAACGCGGTGACAGAATCCGTCGCCGAGGCCGGCAAGATCAGCCGCAACATTCAGCAGGCGATCTATGAGGACGCCGAGGCGTTCTTCTCGGGCATCGACAAGCTCGCGTCCGCCAAGTCGATCAGCGAGGCCGTCGAGATCCAGTCGAGCCTGCTCCGCGCCCGCGGTGAAGTGTTCGTCTCGCGAGCCAAGGCGACTGCCGACTATTTCGGCAAGCTCGCCGCCAACGGTGCGAAGTCCGCTCAGGACAATTTCGCCAAGGTCTACAACAAGACCGCGTGATACGGCGCCTTGAGACGAGAAACTGATTTTGAGGCCCGCTTCGGCGGGCCTTTGTTTTTTTGCGCCACCGTCACTGCGAGCCACCGGGCCCGCGCAAAGCGCGGCCCCATGACCGGCTCAGCGAACCAAATCCAGAGTCTTTCCACGGAAGCAGACTGGATTGCTTCGCTTGGCTCGCAATGACGAGTACTGTGATGCAGTGATGACTCCACCCGCCGCCTTCTCCTTCGACACCCCTGGTGACGCCAAACGTGCGGCCGAGCTGCGCCGCGTGAAAGCGCTCGCGACGTTGGTTCTGGCCGCGACGCTTGCGCTCTTCATCGTCGCGAAGATCCTGCTGAACGTGCATCCCGTGTTCGGCTTCGTCGCGGCCTTCGCGGAAGCCGCGACCATCGGCGGGCTCGCCGATTGGTATGCCGTGGTTGCGCTGTTCAAGCGGCCGCTCGGCCTGCCGATCCCGCATACCGCGATCATCCAGAGCAACCAGGCCCGCATCGCCGACAAGCTCGGCGAGTTCATCCAGGTGCATTTCCTCGAGGCGGGACCCGTCGAGGCCAAGCTGAAGGAAATCGATTTCGGCTCCTTCGTTGCCGACTGGCTGCGTGATCGCAAGCGCAGCGACGATCTTGCGCGCTTTGCGCTGCGTCTGCTGCCGGAGGCGTTCTCAGCGACGGAAAGCTCGGGCCTGATGACGTTCATCATCCGCCGCATGTCATCGCAGCTCCAGGCGATCGACCTTGCGCCGCTCGCGGCCGGCACGCTGCGCGGCTTCATAGCTGAGGGACGGCACCAGATTCTGTTCGACGATCTCCTGCGCGTGATGCACGAGACGCTAAATCAGAAGGAGACGATGGCGATGATCCGCGAGAAGGTGCGCGCGGAATTGCCGACCCTGCTCAGGCTCTACCGCGCCGACAAGTTTCTGGTGAACAAGATCGTCGCATCCGCCACCGCCTTCTTCAATGAAGTGCGCAGCGATCCCAAGCATCCGTTTCGCGGTGAATTCGACCGCATGGTGCTGACCTTCGTCGAGAGGCTCGGCACCGACCAGGCCTATATCGACCGTATCGCCGGGCTGAAGCGCGATCTGCTGGCGCGCCCCGAGCTTGCCCAACTCGCCCGCACCGTTTGGGCCAACACGCGCTCCTTCATCGAGCGCAGCGCCAGCGGCGAGACGCAGGTGCTCCAGCATCATCTCGCCGGCATGTTCGTTGCCGCAGGCGAAGCGCTCGCGGGCGATGCCGAGTTGCGCGGCGAGATCAACAAGGGCCTGGTGACCGTGCTGCGCAGCTTCGTCGCCGATCAGAAGGGCGGCGTCTCGACTTTCATCTCCGACCAAGTCAAGGCGTGGAATATGACGCAGTTGATTTCTCTGATCGAAATCAATATCGGGCGCGACTTGCAATACATCCGCTTCAACGGCTCGCTGATCGGCGGTCTCGCCGGACTTGTGCTCTACTCCGTCGAATTCCTGGTCCGATTGTTGTGACTTTTGCGTCACGGCCGTTAGCATTAACGCCTGAGCCTATTGTCGCCTTGCGCCTCTCCCGCTTGAATGTCGGGAACCGGCCCCCCTAGCTGATTCATGTTGCGCTGCGGAACGTTCAAGAGGCCGGCGTGTTGGAATCCATGCCCATTTTCCGGCAACGCGGCCGGGCTTTTCAGGAATTCTTCCCAGGGGAACATTGATGACCGCAACTGCCCAGACGCTGCGTCCGCCGTCCCGCTCTCTGATGTTGCTGGAGGGGCGCGCGATCCACGAGTTCGGCGCCTTCCTTGGCGCGCTGCCGCTCTTGAGCCTCGCGCCGCACGGCGATGGGCATCCGGTGCTGGTGCTGCCAGGCCTCGTCGCCTCCGATTCCTCCACGCGCGCGCTGCGCGCGTTTCTGATCAGCAAGGGCTATGCGGTGAGCGGCTGGGGCCAGGGTCGCAACTACGGCCTGCGTCCCGGCGTCCAGCAAGCGATGGTCGATCTGGTCCAGGAACTCAGCGACGCGCATGGCCGCAAGATCAGCCTGATCGGCTGGAGCCTCGGCGGCCTCTATGCACGCCAGCTCGCCAAGATGATGCCGGAGCGCGTGCGCCAGGTGATCACGCTCGGCAGCCCCTTTGCCGGCAATCCGCGTTCGACCAACGCCTGGCGCGTCTATGAATGGGCGAGCGGGCGCAAGGCCGACGAGGTCGATCCGCACTTCGGCGGCGAGCTCGCCGTCCCGCCGCCGGTGCCGACCACCGCCATCTTCAGCCGCACCGATGGTGTCTGCGCCTGGCAGGGCTGCATGGAGAAATCGGGAGCGCAGACCGAGAGCATCGAGGTCGAAAGCAGCCATTGCGGCATGGGACACCATCCCGCCGTGGTCTACGCGGTCGCCGATCGCCTCGCACAGACGGAAGGCCAGTGGCAGCCGTTCGACCGCAGCGGCTGGCGCAGCCTGGCCTATCCCGATCCGCATCGGTGATGCTTCGCCTCTGGCCGTAAGAACGAAACGGGAGAGGAGCAACGGCGTGGTTCCCTCCATTGTCGCGCCCGCTCCAAACGCGCTATGCCTTCCGCATGGCACATCCGTTGTCCCGCATCATCGACCAGCTCAAGCGCGAGCCGTCGCGCACGGGCTCCATCGTCATCACCGTATTCGGTGATGCCATCGTACCGCGCGGCGGTGTGGTGTGGCTCGGTACGCTGTTGGAATTCTTCGAAAGCCTCGACATCGACAGCGGCGTGGTGCGTACCGCGATGTCGCGCCTTGCAGCCGATGGCTGGCTGACGCGCGAAAAGGTTGGCCGCAACAGCTTCTATCGGCTGGCCGAAAAGGGACGCCAGACCTTCGAGGCCGCGACGCGCCACATCTACGATCCGCCGCCGTCCGACTGGACCGGGCGTTTCGAGCTGCTGCTGATCGGCAATGGCGAGGACCGCGACGCCTCGCGCGAGGCACTCCGCAATGCCGGTTTCGGCACTCCGCTGCCGGGCGTATGGGTTGCGCCATCGGGCGTACCGGTGCCCGACGAGGCGGTTGGCGCGATCCGTCTTGAAGTCTCGGCGGAGGATGACAGCGGCCGTCGCCTGCTCAGCGCGAGCTGGCCGCTGGACCGTACCGCGGACGCCTATGTGAAATTCATGAAGACGTTCGAGCCGCTCCGTGCCGCGATCGCGCGCGGCACGGATTTGTCCGAGACCGACGCCTTCACCGCGCGCATCCTCCTGATCCACTATTACCGCCGCGTCGTGCTGCGCGACCCGCTGTTGCCCGAAAGCCTGCTGCCGGCGGATTGGCCGGGCAGGGCAGCGCGTGCGCTTTGTGGCGAGATTTATCGCGCACTGCTGGCTCCGTCGGAACAGTGGCTCGACAGGCATGGAACCAACGAGAGGGGACCCTTGCCGGCGGCGCGGAAGCTTCTGGAACGGAGGTTCGGGGTCTGATATATGTTACAGAAATATCTTGCATGAACTAAATTTTGTTATACATTTCCTCCCAACAAATCGGGAGGATGCGCATGTACACCCAGGCGCTGAACACGGCCGAGACCGACGATCGCGGTCTTGAGGACGCAGCCAGGGCTGCACAATTCCAGGCCCGCATTGATGCCGAGGAGCGCATCGAGCCGAACGACTGGATGCCGGCGGCCTATCGCAAGACGCTCACCCGCCAGATCTCCCAACACGCCCATTCCGAGATCGTCGGCATGCTGCCGGAGGGCAATTGGATCACGCGCGCCCCGACGCTGCGCCGCAAGGCCGCGCTGCTCGCCAAGGTGCAGGACGAATGCGGCCACGGGCTCTATCTCTATGCCGCCGCCGAGACGTTAGGGACCTCGCGCGAAGAGCTGGTCGATGCCATGCTCGCCGGCAAGGCCAAATATTCCTCGATCTTCAATTATCCGACGCTGACCTGGGCCGACATCGGCACCATCGGCTGGCTGGTCGACGGCGCCGCGATCATGAACCAGATCCCGCTGTGCCGCTGCTCCTATGGCCCCTATGCGCGCGCGATGATCCGCGTCTGCAAGGAGGAGTCCTTTCACCAGCGCCAAGGCTACGAGATCATGTTGACGCTGTGCCGCGGCTCGGAGGAGCAGAAGGCGATGGCGCAGGATGCGTTGAACCGCTGGTGGTGGCCGGTGCTGATGATGTTCGGCCCGCCCGATGCCGCGAGCCAGCACAGCGACACCTCGACGAAGTGGAAGATCAAGCGCTTCTCCAATGACGAGCTGCGCCAGAAATTCGTCGATGCCACCGTGCCTCAGGCGCAATATCTCGGCCTCACCATTCCCGATCCCGCCATGACCCAGGATGCCGACGGGCACTGGCGCTACAGCGAGATCGACTGGACCGAATTCAAGCAGGTGCTCGCCGGCAACGGCCCCTGCAATCGCGATCGGCTCGCCGCGCGCCGCAAGGCGCACGAGGAGGGCGCCTGGGTGCGCGAGGCGGCGGCTAGCTATGCCGCCAAGCGCGCGCAGCGTCAGATCGCACAAGCCGCGGAATAGGAGATCACGATGGCCACGCCGAACACGCCGCTGTGGGAAGTGTTCATTCGCAGCCGCAACGGGCTCGCGCACAAGCATGTCGGCTCGCTGCATGCGAGCGACGCGACGATGGCGCTGCAGGCCGCTCGCGACATCTACACCCGCCGCGGCGAGGGCCTGTCGATCTGGGTCGTGCCGTCCACTGCGATCACCGCGAGCGATCCCGCCGACAAGGGCATGATGTTCGAGCCGGCGGAGTCGAAGATCTATCGGCACCCGACCTTTTATGAGGTGCCCGAAGAAGTGGGACATATGTGATGCCGGTCGCCAATATTCAGGTCTCTGAAACGCCGCTGGTGCTCTACGCGCTGCGCCGGGCCGACGATGCGCTAATTCTCGGCCACCGGTTGTCGGAATGGTGCGGGCATGCGCCGATGCTGGAAGAGGACATGGCGCTGTCCAACATCGCGCTCGATCTTATCGGGCAGGCGCGGGAGCTCTATGGCTATGCTGCCAGGATCGAGGGCGAGGACAACGACGAGGACAAGTTCGCTTATCTGCGCGACGTCAGGCAGTACCGCAATCTGCTGCTGGTCGAGCAGCCGAACGGAGACTTCGCTCAGACGCTGGTTCGGCAGTTCTTCTATTCCGCCTTCGCCGATTTCTATTGGCGCGCGATGATGACCTCGCGCGATACGACGCTTGCCGCCATTGCAGCCAAGTCGGAGAAAGAGAGCGCCTATCATCTGCGCCATGCCTCGGAGTGGATCATCCGGCTCGGTGACGGCACGGACGAAAGCCACGCCCGCGCGCAGGCCGCGATCGATCATCTCTGGGCCTTCACCGGTGAGATGTTTGCCGTCGACGAGGGCGAACGCGCCCTGATCGATGCCGACATTGCGGTTGATCCGGCGAGCTTGCGCGGTCGCTGGTTGACGACGTTGTCGGATATCGTCAGCGAGGCGACACTTGAGCTGCCGCAGAACGGCTGGATGCAGCAGGGTGGCCGTTCTGGCCGGCACAGCGAGCATCTCGGCCATCTCCTGTCCGAGCTGCAATCGATGCAGCGCACTTTTCCGGGGCTGACATGGTGACGGCGCTGGATCGCGACACTGACCTGCGCCGGCGCGCCTGGGATGCTGCGGCGAGCGTGGTCGATCCCGAGATTCCGGTGCTGACTATCGGCGATCTCGGCGTGCTCCGTGACGTCGTTCTGGACGGCGATCGCGTCGAGGTCGCGATCACGCCGACCTATTCGGGCTGCCCTGCCATGAACATGATCGCACTCGAAGTCGAGCTCGCGCTGGAACGCGCCGGCTTCCGTCGTCCGAACGTGCGTACGGTGCTGTCGCCGGCCTGGACCACGGATTGGATGAGCGGGGAGGGGCGCGCCAAGCTGCGCGCCTACGGCATCGCGCCGCCGCAGGCCTCAAGCTCGCGCCGCGCGCTATTCGGCGGACAGACCGTCGCGTGTCCGCAATGCGGTTCTGATAAGACCGAACTCTTGTCCGAATTCGGCTCGACCTCCTGCAAGGCGCTCTGGCGCTGCAAGGCCTGCCGCGAACCCTTCGACTATTTCAAGTGTCATTGAGCTGAACGAATGCCAACCCCATCGTCATTGCGAGGAGCTCTTGCGACGAAGCAATCCAGACTGCTTCCGCGGAGAGACTCTGGATTGCTTCGCTTCGCTTGCAATGACGTCGGAGAGACCGAACGAGGGGGCACGTAATGTCAGCAGCCGCACCGCGCTTCCATCGCCTGGCCGTCAACGACGTCCGTCGCGAGGCCTCGGACGCCATCTCGCTGACCTTCGCCATTCCCGGCGAACTCGCTAGCGATTACGCCTTCACGCCCGGCCAGTACCTGACGCTCCGCACGACGCTCGATGGCGAAGAGGTGCGCCGTTCCTATTCCATCTGTTCCGGCCCCCACGACGGCGAGATCCGCATTGCCGTGAAGAAGATCGACGGCGGCGCGTTTTCGAGCTGGGCGGCGGACGAGCTGAAATGCGGCGACGAACTCGACGTGATGACACCGACCGGACGCTTCGGCCTGGTCCCATCGGCGGAGAGCGGGCGCATCCATGTCGGCTTTGCCGCGGGCTCCGGCATCACGCCCATCCTCTCGATCGTGAAGGGCATACTCGCGCGTGAACCGCAGAGCCGCTTCTTCCTGTTCTACGGCAACCGCTCTACCGACAACATCATGTTTCTGGAAGCGCTGGAGGAGCTGAAGGATCGCTTCATCGACCGTCTTTCGATCTTCCACGTCATCTCCGGTGAGGAACAGGACATCGCGATCCTGCATGGCCGGCTCGACGGCGACAAGGTGAGGGTGCTCTTGCGTTCGCTGGTGCCGGCGGAAAGCGTCGACCATGTCTTCATCTGCGGTCCATCAGGCATGAGCGAGGACATCGAGGCGACCTGCCGCGATCTTGGGGTCGCGGAAGAGCGTATCCATGTGGAGCGCTTCGTCTCCGAATTCGGCGGCAAGCCGCGGCCGAAGAAGGCCGTTGCCCCCGACGCGCCACCGAAGGCGGTCGCGTCCCTCATCATCGACGGCAAACGCCGCGATGTGCCTGTTGCCGAGGACGAGGTGATCCTCGATGCCGCGCTCCGCGCCGGCGTCGATCTGCCCTTCGCCTGCAAGGGCGGCATGTGCTCGACCTGCCGCGCCAAGCTGGTCGAGGGCGAGGCGCCGATGGACATCAACTACTCGCTGGAACCCTGGGAGCTGAAGGCCGGCTTTATCCTGACCTGTCAGGCGAAGCCGTCGTCGGAGCGCGTCGTGGTCGATTACGACCATGTTTGACAGTTTTGGCCGAGCAGCAGAGCATGATGGATAAACACTTGCCCGGGAGAAGCGCGTGAACATCAAAGCTGCCCTGTCGTCCGAGGATATCGCCCGCGCCTGTGCTGACGCGATGTGGGCGGAGGACGATGCCTCCAAGGGGCTCGGCATGGAGATCGTCGACATCGGCCCGGGCTTCGCGACGGTGACGATGGTGGTGCGGCCGGACATGGTCAACGGCCAGCGCATCGCCCATGGCGGTTTCATCTTCACGCTCGCCGATTCTGCCTTCGCATTTGCCTGCAACTCGCACAATGAGCGCGTCGTCGCGGCGCAGGGCCAGATCACTTTCATCAGGCCGGGCAAGCTCGGCGATTGCCTGGTTGCGAAGGCTAGAGAGATCACCCGTGGCGGCCGCTCCGGCATCTACGACGTGCGTGTCACTGTCGGCGACACCGTCATCGCGGAGTTCCGCGGGCATTCGCGTGTCATTCCCGGCGCGTGGCTGCCGGCGCAGGATCAATAAGAAAGCAAAGAAAAGAACAACGAAGATGAGGGGAAACGAGGATGGCTCTGACGAGGCTCAAGGAAGGTGGCAACACTTATAGCGCGGAGATGGACGCGCAGGAGCGCGCCTCGCGTGACGAGATCATGGCACTGCAGAAGCAGCGGCTGGCCTGGTCGCTGAAGCACGCCTATGACAACGTCGCGCATTACCGCAACGCCTTCGACAAGGCCGGCGTGCATCCGTCCGACTTTCGCGAGCTTGCGGATCTCGCAAAATTCCCCTTCACCGTGAAGACCGATCTCCGCGACAATTATCCTTTTAACATGTTCGCCGTGCCGCGCGAAAAGCTGGTGCGGGTGCATGCCTCCTCAGGCACCACGGGCAAGCCGATCGTAGTCGGCTATACCCAACGCGACATAGACACCTGGTCGGACGTGATGGCGCGCTCGATCCGCGCCGCCGGTGGCCGGACTGGCATGATCATCCACAATGGCTATGGTTATGGTCTTTTCACCGGCGGACTCGGCGTCCACTACGGCGCCGAGAAGCTCGGCTGCACCGTGGTGCCGATCTCCGGCGGCATGACTGAACGGCAGGTGCAGCTCATCAACGATTTCCGGCCCGACATCATCACGGTGACGCCGAGCTACATGCTGGCGATCCTCGACGAGTTCAAGCGGCAGAAGCTCGATCCGCGCCAGTGCTCGCTCAAGATCGGCATCTTCGGCGCCGAGCCTTGGACCAACGCCATGCGCGGCGAGATCGAGGACGCCTTCGACATGGATGCGACCGACATCTATGGTCTCTCCGAGGTGATCGGTCCCGGAGTCGCGCAGGAATGCATCGAGACGAAGGATGGGCTCCATATCTGGGAGGACCATTTCTATCCCGAGGTGATCGACCCCAAGACCGGCGCGGTGCTGCCCGACGGCGAGAAGGGCGAGCTGGTCTTCACCTCCCTCACCAAGGAAGCGTTCCCGGTGATCCGCTATCGCACCCGCGACCTGACGCGGCTATTGCCGGGTACGGCGCGGCCGGGCATGCGGCGCATGGAGAAAGTGACGGGGCGCTCGGATGACATGATCATCCTGCGCGGGGTCAATCTGTTCCCGACCCAGATCGAGGAGGTGCTGCTCGCCACCGACTGGTGCGGCGGCCACTTCATCCTGGAACTCACCCGCGAAGGCCGCATGGACGAGCTCACCATCATCGCCGAAGCGCGTCCCGAAAGCTGGGACGGTCGCGGGCTTGTCGATCACGCCGACAGGGTATCGACCCAAATCAAGAATACGATCGGGATCAGCTCCAAGGTTCAGGTGGTCGCACCGGCCACGCTGGAGCGCTCGCTCGGCAAGGCCAAGCGGCTCTACGACAAGCGGCCGAAGGATTGACTTGATCGTCTCCAAAGGCGACAAGCCCCGCAAGAAATCACGGGTCTTTCGATGTCGCCAGCCGATGCCAAAACCGTTGAAGCGCGCTGCGTCCGCCTCAATGCCAAGGCCGAGAACGCCGCGGCGCTTGCGCCGGTGGTCGAGCCTCAGACGCTCACGCGTGGTCTGAACGATCTCCTGATCGAGGTGAAGGCTGCCGCAGTCAATCCCTCGGATGTGAAGGCCGCAACGGGCCTGATGCCTTATGCCGTCTTCCCGCGGACGCCCGGCCGTGACTACGCTGGTGTGGTGATCGATGGGCCGGCCGGCACGATCGGCCGTGAGGTGTTCGGCTCGTCCGGCGATCTCGGCATCCGCCGCGACGGCACCCACGCAACCCATCTCGTCGTCGAAGCCGATGCCGTGGTGGAGAAGCCGAAGACGTTGTCCTGGGAGGAAGCCGCCGGCATCGGCGTGCCCTTCGTCACGGCCATGGAAGGCTTTCGCCGCGCCGGCGTGCCGAAGAGCGGCGAGACCGTGTTGGTGTTCGGCGTCAATGGCAAGGTCGGCCAGGCTGCTGTGCAGATCGCGACCTGGCAGGGCGCACGCGTGATCGGCGTGGTGCGCAAGGCAGAAGCCTATGAAGGCCACACCAACGCGCTGGTCGAGGTGATCGATGCCTCCATGAGCGATGTCGCCACGCGCGTGCGCGATTTGACCGGCGGCAAAGGCACAGACGTCGTCTTCAACACGGTCGGCGATCCCTATTTCCAGGCGGCGCACAAGTCGCTTGCCTTGCGCGGCCGCCAGATCCTGATCGCCGCGATCGACCGCATCGTGCAATTCAACATTCTCGAATTCTACCGGGGGCAGCATACATATGTGGGCATCGACACGCTTGGCCTGTCGTCGTCGGCGACCGGCGCGGTGCTGCGCGATCTCGGCGCGGGCTTTGCGAGTGGCCACCTAAAGCCGTTCCCGATCAAGGCGAATGCCGTCTACCCGCTGGAGCGCGCCAAGGACGCTTATGTCGCGGTTGCGGGTTCGTCTCGCGACAGGGTAATCCTGCGGCCATGAAAACGCGTCATTGCGAGCGTAGCGAAGCAATCCAGGGTCTTTCAAGGGCGGCAGTCTGGATTGCTTCGCTGCGCTCGCAATGACGGCGAATGGCGAGAGACCTGAGAACTACCGATGGAACCTGCACAACTCGTCATCCTCGCCGGTCTCGTCATCGGCCTGATCTATGGCGCTGTCGGTCTGCTCAGCGGCTTCTGTCTGATGAGCAGCATGCGCGGTTTTCTGGCGGGGGGCGACGGGCGGCTGGTGCGCACTTATGCGCTGGCGATTGCGGTTGCGATCGCCGCCAGCCAGTTGCTGGCGGGCAGCGGCACGGTCGATCTCGGCAAGTCGATCTATCTGCAACAAACCTTCTCTGCGCCGTCGCTGTTCCTCGGCGGCTTGCTGTTTGGCTACGGCATGGTGCTGTCAAATGGCTGTGGCTCGCGCGCGCTGGTGCTGCTCGGCCGCGGCAATCTGCGCTCCTTCGTCGTCGTGATCGTGCTTGCGATTGCCGCGCAGATGACGCTCAAGGGCCTGATTGCGCCGGCCCGCATTGCGCTGGTTCAGGCGTCGCAAGCTACCGTCAACGCGAATTCGCTGCCGTCGCTGCTGGCCGCGCTTGGTGCCGCTGAACCGGTTTCGCGCGCGCTCGCTGCTGCCGCTGTCGTCGTCGCGCTGATCCTGTTTGCCTTCGCGCAGCCGGCGTTCCGGCGCTCGCCGGGCCAGATCGCGGCCGGCGTCATCGTTGGACTTCTCGTTGCCAGTGGCTGGTTCGCCACCGGCTCTCTCGGCGCCGACGATTTCAATCCGGTGCCGGTGACTTCGCTCACCTTCATCGCGCCGATCGCCGATAGCCTGCAATACGCCATGCTCTCGACCGGCCTGACACTCAATTTCGGAATCGCGACCGTCGCCGGCGTCTTCGCCGGTAGCCTGGTCACGGCGCTCGCGACGGGTCGTTTTCATGTCGAAGGCTATTCCTCGCCCCGCCACATGCTGCGTTCAGCCGGCGGCGCCGCGCTGATGGGAATCGGCGGCGTGATGGCGTTCGGTTGCTCGATCGGGCAGGGGCTCACCGGAATGTCCACACTGGCGCTGGGCTCGTTCGTCGCTGTTGCCGGCATCCTGCTCGGCACGGCGGCGGGACTGCGCGGTGCACTGCGCGTTCAGCCTCTCAAGACGGCAGCCGGGGCCGGCTCACCGGCCCCTTGAGCTACTCCACGGCTTTCGTCACGATGCGGATCTCCGAGGTCAGCGTCCGGTGCACCGGGCACTTGTCGGCGATCTCCATCAACCTCTTGCGCTGCTCGGCATCGAGCGCGCCCTCCATTGCAATGCCGCGCTCGATCTGATCGAGCATCCCCCCTCGCGCGTTTCGCACTCCGCACAGTCCTTGGCATAGATCTTGGAGTGCTTCAGTGTGACCGTGACACGGTCGAGCGGCAGTGACTTGCGCTCGGCATAAAGACGCATGGTCATGGAGGTGCAGGCGCCGAGGCCGGCGAGCAGGAAATCGTAAGGGCCGGGGCCGGCATCCTCGCCGCCGGCGGCCACCGGCTCATCCGCTGTCAGGCGGTGCGGACCGACGGCGATGATCTGGTGGAACTTGCTCTTGCGGGTCTCCTGGACCACGACCTGGCGCGGCGTCTCCGGGAGATCCATCGCCTTCGCGGACTTTGCGGTGTCGACATAGCGGCTGGCCCAGGCCGCGATCACGTCGGCCGCGTAGAGGGCATCGCCGGGCTTCGCCAGAAGATGATCGGCGTGGTCGAGGGAGATGAAGCTCTTGGGGTGCTTGGCCGCGACGAAGATCTTGGTCGCATTGTCGATGCCGACGGTATCGTCGACCGGGGAGTGCATCACAAGCAGGGCTTTGTGCAGACCGGTGACGTCCTTCATCAGCTCATGCTCGACGATATCGTCGAGGAATTCACGCTTGATCCGGAATGTACGGCCGGCCAGCGAAACGTCGACTTCGCCTTGCGCGCGGATGTTGTCGATGTGGTCCTTGAAGAGACCGGTGACGTGGGCGGGATCGGACGGCGCCGCGATGGTCACAACCGCAGTGGCTTCGGGGATCTGTCCTGCTGCCGCGAGGATCGCGGCACCGCCGAGGCTGTGCCCGATCAAGACGGACGGCGCTCTGCGCGTCGCGCGCAGGTGATCGGCGGCGCGCACGAGATCGGCGACATTGGAGGAGAACGTGGAATTGGCGAAATCGCCCTCGCTGGAGCCGAGCCCGGTGAAGTCGAAGCGCAGCACAGCAATGCCCTTGGCCGCGAGCGCGACCGCGATGCGCTTGGCCGCCAGCGTATCCTTGCCGCAGGTGAAGCAATGCGCGAACAGCGCGAAAGCCGTGGGCTCGCCGTCGGGCAGTTCCAGCGCGGCCGAAAGCTGATGGCCGCCTTCACCCCTGAATTGAAAGCGCTCCGTCGGCATTGGACTTCCCCGTCCTTTGTTCAACCTAATCGCCTGAATAGCGCTGCTCGGTCCACGGATCGCCGCGGTTATGATAGCCGCGGACTTCCCAGAAGCCCGGCGCGTCCTTGTTCAAAAATTCGATGGCCTGGAGCCATTTGGCGCTCTTCCAGAAATACAGATGCGGCACGACCAGCCGCACCGGGCCGCCGTGCTCGGCCGATAGCGGCTGGCCGGACCAGCTATGGGCGAGCAGCGCATCCTCGGCGGCAAAGTCTTCCAGCGCGAGATTGGTTGTGTAACCATCATAGGAATGCAGCACGACGAAGCGCGCATCCTCGCGCGGCTGGCAGGCCGCGAGCAGCTCACGCGTCGCGAGTCCTTCCCACTCATTGTCATAGCGCGACCAGGTCGTCACGCAATGGATGTCGGAGGTGAACCGCGCCTGCTTCTGCGCGATAAACTCGTCGAAGGTCCAGAACACGGGATTTTCGATCGCGCCATAGACGTCGAGCCGCCAGCGCTCGCGCGATACCGGCGGCACGACCCCGAGATCGAGCACAGGCCAATCCTTGGTGAGATGCTGGCCGGGCGGTAGCCTTTGGTCTTCAGGCCGCGTGATCTTGCCGGTGAGGAAGCGGCCCTCGCGCGCCCATTTCTCCTTGGTGCGCGTCAGCTTGCTGTCGGATGGCGTCTCGTCGGTCATGGCCTACTCGTGCCGATGCATTGCAGAGGCGTGCTTGGTGTCGCGCATGGTGGAGTAGATGATCAGCGACAAGCAGATGATGCCGGCAAGATAGAAATAGAACCACTCCTCGTGCCCGATGCTCTTGAAGTAGAGCGCGATCGCCGGCGCGGTGCCGCCGAAGATCGAGACCGTGATGGCGTAGGGCAGGCCGACGCCGAGCGCGCGGACATTGGTCGGGAACAACTCGGCCTTCACCACCGCATTGATCGAGGTGTAGCCGGCGACGAACAGCCAGGCGGCGCAGATCAGGATGAACGCGACGAAGGGTGACTTTGTCTCCTTCAGCGTCATCAGCAGCGGCACGGTCGCGAGCGTGCCCGCGGCACCGAAGAAGATCAAGAGCGGCTTGCGCCCGATCCTGTCTGAGATGGCGCCGTAGATGGGCTGGAGGATGGTCGCGAAAATCAACGTGCCGAAGATCACGAAAGTGGTCTGGTCCTCGGTCAGCCCGACCGAAAGCTTGACGAAGGTTTGCATGTAGGTGGTGAAGGTGTAAAACGCCGCAGTGCCGCCGGCGGTGAGGCCGACGACCAATAGCAGTTCGCGCGGATAGCGCAGCAGATTGGTGATCGAGCCGGTCGGCTTCACCACCTTCTTGGCTTCCTCGAACGCTTCGGTCTCGTGCAGGCCGCGCCGCATCACCGCGGCGAAGATCGCGAGAGCCGCGCCGATCGCGAAGGGGATACGCCAACCCCAGTCCTTCAGCTCCTCCGGCGTGAGGAAGACCTTCTGCAGAAGCAGCAGCACGATGATCGCGGTGAGCTGACCACCGATCAGCGTCACGTACTGGAAGCTGGAATAGAAGCCGCGGTGCTTGGGGTCGGCGACTTCGCTGAGGTAAGTGGCGCTCGCGCCATATTCGCCCCCGAGGCTCAGGCCCTCGATCACACGGGCGAGCGCCAGGATCACCGGTGCGGCGAAGCCGATCGTGGCATAGGTCGGCGTCAGCGCGATGATCAGCGAGCCGAAGCACATGAAGACGACAGACAGGGTCAGGGAGATGCGGCGGCCGAAATGGTCGGCGAGATAGCCGAAGAACCAGCCGCCCAGGGGCCGCATCAGGAAGGTCGCCGCGAATACAACGGCGACGTTCAATTGCTGCACGACGGGGTCGTTACCAGGGAAGAACGCGGGAGCGAAGTAGAGCGCGAACGCCGTATAGGCGTAGAAATCGTACCATTCGACGAGATTGCCGATCGAGCCGATGAAGATCGCCTTGATCCGCCGTTCAGCGTCGGCGACGTCAAAATGCCCAGAGGCCGGTTTGGTTGCTTGCTCTGTCACGTCCGGCCTCCCGTACTCTGTTGGAGAGGCCTACATCGCCTTTCCGAGCAGAAATGGCAACTGGCGGGGGCCTCTCACCGTGCCCTGCGACCAGGTCACGGTGCCTGCCGGGTCGAGCGCGAAGTCTGGAATGCGTCTCAGCCATTCCTCCAGCGCAACCTGCATTTCCATGCGCGCAAGGTTGGAACCGACGCAGCGATGGATGCCAAGCCCGAAGGCGGCGTGGCGGTTTTCGCGGCGGTCGATCACGACTTTGTCAGCGTCCGGAAACATCTTGGGGTCGCGGTTCGCCGCCGGGAAGGACAAGAGCACCATGTTGCCCGCCTTGACCGGGCAGCCCGAAATTGTGGTGTCCTGGACCACCTCGCGCGCCATTGTCACCGGCGAATAGGCGCGCAGCAGCTCTTCCACCGCGATCGGGATCAGCCCGGGCTCGGCGATCAGCCGCTCGCGATCGGCCGGCGTTTTCGCAAGATGCCACAGCGAGGAGCCAATCGCGCTCCAAGTGGTGTCGATGCCGGCGATCAGCAGCAGGCGCAGCGAGCCCACCACGTGGGAGTCCTCGAGCGGATTGCCGTCCTTGTCCCTGGCATTCATCAGATAGGAGATCAGGTCATCGGTCGGCTTCGTCTTGCGCGCCTCGATGTGTCCGCTGAAATAGGCGCTCATCTCCTCGACGGCCTGGAGCAGCTTGGTCTCGTCCTTGATGCCGAGCTCGAGGATCATGTGGATCCAGTTGATGAAGAGGTCGCTGTCGCTCTCGGGAATGCCGAGCATATGCGCGATCGCGCGCACCGGAATGTGCTTCGTGTAGCGCGCCGCAGCGTCCACGCTCTTTTCGGCGATGAAGTCGTCGATCAGTTCGTTGCAGATAGCGCGGACCCGCGGTTCGAGCTTCTTCATCGCATCCGGCGTGAACGGCGGCAGCAGCAATTGCTTGGCCGGCTTGTGCACGGGCGGGTCGGAGGTGATCGGCGGGGCGGCGTTCTTGCTGGTGATCTCCGGCCGCACGTCGCGGACGATGATCCGGCGCGAGGAGAAATGCGTGGTGTCGTTGGCGATCTCGCGCACCGCCTCATAGGTCGTCGGCAGATAGCAGCCGAGGAAGCGTTTTGTGTGCACCACCGGACTCGCGGCGCGCAACTGGTCCCAGATCGGGAAGGGATCTTCCGTCCATTGCGGATCGGTGTGGTCGAAATCATGAAACCAGTCGGTGACGGGTGGATGGGCGGCAGGCAGGCTGGCGTCGGACATCTCTAATCCCTCGGGTTCGTGGTCGCTGAAGACAGGCGAGCGGGCGGAGAGCGCGCTACTCCTCGATCACGTCGATTGCGATTTCCGGGCAGTTGGATTTGGCAAGCCAGGCTTTGTCTTCCTGACCCGCCGGGACCGTGCCGTCGCCGGTTTCATGGGCGTTGCCGAATTCGTCGAGCTCGAATAGCTCCGGCGCGAGCGCCTTGCAGCGGGCGTGGCCCTGGCACTTGTCGGGATCGACGTGAACCTTCAGTCGCTCTGTCATCGCGGCTTCCTCGGTCGTTTGCGCGCGAGGCCCGAAGGCGGCGCGTTTCCTCATCTGAGCTCTTCTTAAGTTATATCCTATTACATTCGCGGCAGGCTTCCCCTGTCAAGCGCAAACTTATAGGCTTTGCTCGATATGCGCTCACAACCCATCCGCAAGCCCGAGAAGACCTACCACCATGGCGATCTTCGCGATGCCTTGATCAAGGCCGCTCTGCGCGAAGCGGAACGCGGCGGCGCCGAGGCGATCAGCATCAAGGCGCTGGCCAAGCAGCTCGGCGTCTCGCAGCCGGCGCCGTACCGGCATTTTGCCGACCGCGAGGCCTTGCTCGCGGCGGTGACGGCGGAGGCGTTCCGGCAGCTCAGTGCAATTTTGCGCGAGGCGATGGCAAGCCCGTCGAAGCAATCGAAGCTGTCGCGGCTCGCGCTGGCCACGCTCGACTTCGGCCTCCGTCGCAACGGTGTCTACCGCCTGATGTTCGCCTCGCGCACTGTGTCATGCGCCGCCAAGGGCAGCGAGCTGCACGAGGCGACGCGCGAAACCTTTGCGCTCGTGATCGAGGCCTTGGAGGCTCCGGCGGTCGGTTACTTGCGCGAGCGGCAAGCGCTCAAGATCTGGGCGGCACTGCACGGCGTCGTGATGCTTGCTGAGCAGGGCTTGTTCACCGGCGAGGCGGCGCATGCCACGCGTGAGGAATTGGTCGAGGACTTCGTGAGCGAAACCAAGGCCGCCCTGGCCGTCGCGATCAAGGATGCCCGGCGAAAAAAGAACGGCGCTTAGGCTCCCGCTTTCAGCAGCCTCATCAGCTTGTCGACCGCGCTCTCCGGTGTAGTTACGACAGGGCGGCCGGTGGCCTCGGCGACCAGCGGCGCCGTCGCGGCGATGCTGAACTGCGCGAGCGCAATGACGTCGCAATCGCGCAAGTCGCGCGATGCGTCTGCAATCAGCCGATCGTGCGTGGCGCGATCGCCGCGGTCGAGTGCCGCCAGCGCCCCTTCGGCGAGTTTCGGTACGACCTCGACGGCGGCCGGAAATTCCTCGGGCATCGAGGCCAGGGTCGGCGGGAAAGTCGAGAGCAGGCCGATGCGCTGACCCAAGGTCACGGCACGTTCGATCATGGCCTCGTTCGGCCTCAGCACCGGCATCGGTGCATGCGCGCGCGCGACCGCTTCGATGCAGGGACCGAAGGCCGAACAGGTGAACAAAATCCCATTCGCCCCCGTTGCCGCCGCGTAGTCGCCCAGTGCCAGGAAGCGCTCGGTCATGGTATCGCTGAGCACGCCGTCGCGCGCCAGATCGGCCGACAGGCTGTCGTCGAGCAGGTTCATCAGCCGTACCTCGGGCCAAGCCTTCGCGAACGCCGTCTCGATCGGGGCGATGGAATGCTTAAGGGCGTGGATGAGGGCGATCCGCATATCTTCGCTGCTTCTCCCTCTCCCCGTTCTTTAGGGGGAGAGGGCTGGGGTGAGGGGCTCTATCAGCGCATATGGCGACAGTCGGAGGGTGGAGAGTCCTTCCTCAGCCGGATTGCTGCGTAATCCGACCAAGCGGGGAGAGGTGAACTCCTTACTTGAACGGAATGGCGTACATCAAGCCGCCTTTACTCCAGAGCCCATTGAGGCCACGATCGAGCTTGAGCGGGCTGGCCTTGCCGACATTGCGCTCGTAGATCTCGCCATAATTGCCGGTGGTCTTGATCGCCGTGACCAGCCATTTGTTGTCGAGCCCAAGCCGCGAGCCGAGGTCGCCGGAGGCACCAAGGAGCCGCTGGATTGCAGGCGTCTGCGATTTCGCCATTTCCTCGACATTGGCTTGCGTGACGCCGAGCTCTTCTGCCTCGATCAGGCCGTAATGCAGCCAGGTGATGATGTCGCTCCAGACCTCGTCGCCGTTGCGGGTGAAGGGGCCGAGCGGCTCCTTGCTGATGGTCTGCGGCAGCACGACATAGTCGGCCGGGTTCGGCGCCGCGGTGGTCACTGCACCTGCGAGCGCGGAGGCGTCCTGGGTCATGGCATCGCAACGGCCGCCGAAAAAGGTCTGGTACATGGTGTCGATGCGGTCGAACACCAGCGGCTTCCAGTCGATGCCGTTGGCGCGGCCGTAATCGCCCAGCGTGACCTCATGCGTGGTGCCTTGAGCCACGCAGACGGTGGCGCCCTTGAGGTCCTTGAGCTCCTTCACGCCGAGGTCCTTCTTCACGACGAAGCCCTGGCCGTCGTAGAAGTTGATCGGACCCTGCCGCAGGCCCAGCGTGACGCCGCGCAAGTAGGTCTGGGTCGAGTTGCGGTAGAGTACGTCGATCTCGCCCGATTGCAGCGCGGTGAAGCGATTCTGCGCAGTCAGCGAGACGTAACGCACCTTGTTGGGATCACCGAGCACGCCGGCCGCAAGGGCGCGGCAATAGTCGACGTCGAGACCCTTGTAGTTGCCTTGCGAATCCGGCGCGGAGAAGCCGGCAAAACCGGCGCTGACGCCGCACACCAACGTGCCGCGGCTCTTCACCGTGTCGAGCGTCGCGGCCGAAGCGACAACAGTCGATGCTGCGAGCACGCCCGCTGCGATAACCACTTTCCTAATCATGCTACTCTCCCCTCAGTGATTGACATTACGCAACACGTTGTCGACGGCCGTGCCAAGCCTGTCGACGATCAGGTCGATCTCATCTGCGGAAGCGATATAGGGCGGCGCCAGCAGCACGTGGTCGCCGCGCGCGCCGTCCACGGTGCCGCCGCCGGGATAGCAGCCGAGCCCGTTGGCGAGCGCCTCCGCCTTGATTTTCTGGTGCAGCTTGAGCGCCGGATCGAACGAGGTGCGGCTGGCGCGATCGGCGACGAGCTCGATGGCCCAGAACAGGCCGCGGCCCCTGATGTCGCCGACATGGCGGTGATTGCCGAAGCGTTCGGTCAGCCGCTGCTCGAGTTGTCGTCCGCGCTCCCTGACCCGATCGAGCAGGCCGTCCTCGCGGATCACGTTTTGCACCGCGAGCGCCGCCGCGCAGGCGAGGGGATGCGCCAGATAAGTGTGACCGTGCTGGAACGCGCCTGAGCCGGCGCGGATCGTGTCGATGATCTTGCCGCTCGCGAGCATCGCGCCGATCGGCTGGTAGCCACCGCCGAGCCCCTTGGCGATCGCCTGGATATCGGGCGCGACACCTTCCTGCTCCCAAGCGTGCGTGGTGCCGGTGCGGCCCATGCCGCACATGACCTCGTCGAGGATCAGCAGCGCGCCGTGCCGGTCGCAGATCTCGCGCATGGCCTTGAAGTAGCCGTCCGGCGCGGTCACGGCGCCGGCGGTGGCGCCGACCACGGGCTCGGCGAGAAACGCCGCGACCGTGTCGGGCCCCAGCCGCTGAAACTCGGCCTCGAGCTCGGCGGCAAGGCGCGCGACGAACTGCGCGTCCGCCTCGCCCTCGCGCTTCTCGTGATAGGCGAAGGCCGGCATGACGTGGCTGAACGCAGCCGAGAGCAGCGGCGCGTAGGGCGCGCGTCGCCAGGCATTGCCGCCGGCGGCCAGCGCGCCGAGCGTGTTGCCGTGATAACTCTGCCGCCGCGCGATGAAGTGCTGCCGCTGCGGCTCGCCGCGCTCGATGAAATATTGCCGCGCGAGCTTGATGCTGGCCTCGATCGCTTCCGATCCGCCGCTGACGAAATAAGCGTAGGCGAGACCGCCGGGCTCGTGCCCAACCAGCGCGTCGGCCAGCGCCTCGGCCGGCTCGGAGGAGAAGAACGCCGTATGAGCATAGGCAAGCGTCGCGGCCTGCTTCGCCATCGCCGCGATCACGCGCGGGTGCTGGTGCCCGAGGCAGGAGACCGCCGCGCCGCCGGAGGCATCGATGATGCGCCGGCCATCCTCGGCGAAGAGATAGACGCCTTCGCCGCCGATCGCCTTGGGCGGCGTTTCGCGCAATGAGCGATGCAACACACGGCTGGTGCGGGCGGCCATGGGTCAACCTTTCTCTGGGACGTAAGTGGAGGCCGCAGCGAGTCGCGCCTCGGTACTTTCCAGACGCTTCTTCGCGGCAACCCCGCCGAGCGAGAACGTGACCGCCGCGAGCGACTGCGCGATCGCAATCGCGCCAGTGAGGCTCGGAAAGAAGCCGGGGGAGGAGGCCGCCTCGAACAGCAGCACGTGGTCGGCGCCCTCTGCCATCGGTGCCGAGAGACTATCCGCGATGGCGACCAGTGTCGCGCCGGTACGATAGACCGCCTGTGCGACGCGGACGCTTGCATGCGTGTAGGGCAGGAAGCCGACGACGATGACCGCTTCCCCGGGCCGGAACGCGCCGAGATCGAGGTCGTCGGGCCCGGAAGCGCCGACGAGTTGGACCTGTTCGGGTCGAAACAGTCGCAGCTCGTAGTTCAGCAATTCCGCGACGCTGCGGCAGCTTCGATAGCCGGCGATCCAAATCCGCTTGGCGTCGTGCAGCGCGCGGGCAGCTTCCGCGATCGGCTGCGCCGGGATCCGTCGAAGACCCGCGGCCTCCGCCTGGAGCTTGTCGATGACGAGCGCGACATCGGCGTTCGGCCCGTGCCGACGGCCCTTTGCGCGGCCGGAGAAGGGCGCGGTCTGCGATGGCCGCCGCGCCTCGGTCAGCGCCGCGCGCAATTCCTCCCAGCCGGAATAGCCGATCGCCTTCGCAAGTCGCGTGAACGCAGCAGGATCGGCGCCGGCTTCCGCCGCGAGATCGCGCATGGAACGGGTGGTGGCGTCGTAATCGTTGGCGGCGACGAAGCGTCCGACTTCCTGCAAGCGCATCGGGAGCGATGGCAATGCAATACGCAGCTCGCTCAACGGCGAGGATTTCGCGGGCTCGACCATGAAACATTTGTTGCATGGATTGAAGTTTGGTGCAACAGTTGACGTGCGCTGCCGGAAATCGCTGCCTTTTTGAGAAGGTTTTTGTGCCGTGACATCAGACGTGCCGAGACCGCCGCCACGCCGTCGTTTCATCGGCGCCTTTGGGCGCCGCGAGCTGAAGGGCCTGTTCTGGCAGGTGCTGGTCGTCGGCATCGCGGTAGCGGTCGTCGCTTTCCTTTGGTCCAACACCGTCACGAACCTCTCGGCTCGGCGCATCACGACTGGCTTCGCCTTCCTCGGTCGCGAGGCCGGGATGCCGATCGCCGACAGTCTGCTCGCCTATAATCCGAGAGACACTTATCTCTGGGCGTTCATCGTCGGCGTCACCAACACCTTGCGCGTTGCCGTGATCGGAATCGTGCTCGCGACGATTTTGGGCACGCTGATCGGCATTTCGCGATTGTCGGCGAACTGGCTGCTGTCACGGCTCGCTGCGGTCTATGTCGAGACGCTCCGCGATATCCCGCTGCTGCTTCAGCTCCTGTTCTGGTACGTGTTGATGCAGGCGCTGCCGGCCGCACGCGCCGCGTGGCGACCAGTCGAGGGTGTGTTCCTGTCCAATCGCGGCCTGATCCTGCCGGCGATCCCGTTCGGGCCGGCGCAGCTCGCGGTCCTCGGCACCGCCGTGCTGGGTTGCGCGGTGTTCTATATCGTCCGGCGATCGCTGGTCGCGCAGCAGATGCGCGATGGCAAGCCGCGGTCGGCGTGGCCCTTTGCGGTTGCGCTGGTGATTGCGTTGCCGGCGCTGGCGTCCGTGCTGCTCGGTGCATCCTGGAGCATCGAATGGCCCGAGCTGCGCGGCTTCAACTTTGTTGGCGGGCTGACGCTGGCGCCGGAATATTTCGCGCTGTTGCTCGCACTCGTCACCTACACCTCGGCCTTCGTCGCCGAGATCGTGCGCAGCGGCATCCAGTCGGTGCCGCGGGGACAGTGGGACGCCGCCAACGCGCTTGGCCTGCGCCGCAGCTTCATGCTGCGGCAGATCATCCTGCCACAGGCATTGCGCGTGATCGTTCCGCCGATGACGAGTCAGTATCTCAATTTGACAAAGAACTCATCGCTCGCTGTCGCGATCGGCTACCAGGACGTGGTCTCGATCGCCAACACCACGCTGAACCAGACCGGGCAGGCGATCGAGGCGATCGCGCTGATCATGGCGGTGTTCTTGACCATCAGTCTCGGGATCAGCTTTTTCATGAACTGGTATAATGCGCGCATCGCGCTGGTAGAGCGCTGAGGATGACGGCGATCAGCGATATGCCGGACGTGCCGCGTGCCGCTCGCCGCCCGCAAGTTGGTAATCCGATGCTGCGCTGGCTGCGCAGCAACTTGTTCTCGTCGATTCCGAACGGCATCCTCACGATCGTGCTGCTGGCGGTGCTCGCGAAGGGCGTGATCAGCTTCGTGCAATGGGGCATCGCCAGCGCTGTCTGGCTTACGCCGGCGAATGATTCCAGCGCTTGCCGCGCGGTGCGCGGCATCGGCGCCTGCTGGGCTGTCATCCCCGAAAAGTACCGCTTCATCCTGTTCGGCACCTATCCATTCGACGAACAGTGGCGACCGGCGTTGTCGGTCGTGCTGTTCATTCCGCTGTTCTATCTCTCGACCCGCCGCGCACTGTGGCGGCGCGAACTCGTTTTCATCTGGATCGGTGCACTCGCGCTGATCAGCGTGCTGATGTGGGGCGGGGTGCTCGGGCTCTCGTTCGTCTCGCAGGACCGCTGGGGCGGATTGCCGGTCACGCTGATCCTGGCGACGTTTGGACTCGCGTTCGGCTTTCCGCTCGGCATCCTCGTCGCGCTCGGCCGTCGTTCGAAGCTTCCGGCAATCCGCTCGCTCAGCGTGCTCTATGTCGAGCTGATCCGCGGCGTGCCGCTGGTGAGCCTCTTGTTCATGGCGAGCGTGATGTTTCCGCTGTTCATGCCGAGTGGGTTCAACATCGACAAGCTGTTGCGCGCACAGATCGCGATCATACTGTTCGCGGGCGCCTACCTTGCCGAAGTCATCCGCGGTGGTCTCCAGGCCGTACCGCGCGGGCAGTATGAGGCTGCCGACGCGCTGGGACTGTCCTACTGGCGCAAGCACCGGCTGATCATCTTGCCGCAGGCGATCCGCCACGTCATCCCGCCACTGGTCAACACCTTCATCGCCTTCTTCAAGGATACCAGTCTCGTGCTGATCATCGGCATCTTCGACCTGCTGACGACGGCGAAGACCGCGATCATCGATCCCGCTTGGCAGCAGTTTTCCGTCGAGGTCTATATCTTCGTCGCCGCAATCTATTTTGTCTTTTGCTTTGCGATGTCGCGCTACAGCCGGAGTCTGGAGGCATCAGGCGCGCGGTGACGCTCGGGCCGCGGCGATGCAGCGCATCGCTGAAAGAGCGCTGCGCTGCGTCCGGGCACCAGAGCGAGATTAATTCTTCACCTTCGGATCGATCGGGGTCGTGCCGCGCAGGCCCAATATATCCTCCAGCACCTTCGCGCCTGCAATCACCTGCGCATCTGCGCGCGGTGCGCCGACCACCTGCACGCCGACAGGCAGGCCGGACGCGGTAAAGCCGCAGGGCAGCGACAGCGACGGGCAGCAGGCGAGCGTGATAGCGTAGACGATGCCGAGCCATTCGACATAGTTCTCGAACGTCTTGCCGGCGCATTCGGCGACATAGCGATGCTCGACGGGGAAGGGCGGCACGATCGTCGTCGGCACCAGCAGGAGGTCGTAGGTCTTGAAGAACTCGACGGCGCGCGCGGTCATGCCGACGCGCTGGGCCTCGGCGCGCTCAAGCTGCTCGACGGTGAGCTTGAGGCCTTCCTCGATGTTCCAGATCACCTCGGGCTTGAGCAGGTCACGCTTGGTCCGGAGAAGTTGCGCCTTGCTGATCGCGAAATCGAAAGCGCGCAGCACGTGGAAGCATTCATGCGCCTCGCGCCAGTCCGGATGCGCCTCCTCGACGATGACGCCGGCCTCGGCGAAACGTTCAGCTGCCTTGCGCGTGGTCGCCTTGACCTCGGGATCGACCGGCGTGATGCCGAGATCGGGCGAATAGGCGATGCGCTTCGGCTTCTTGCCGGACTGCGCCGCCGAGAGAAACGAAGTCAAAGGCGCCGGCAGCGACAGCGGATCGGCGGCATAGTCGCCGCTCATGGCATCCAGCAGCAGCGCGAGATCCTCGACGTTGCGCGCCATCGGACCCTGCACGCCCAGATTGCGGTCGATGCCTGCCTTCGGCGTATGCGCGACACGGCCGATGCTCGGCCGCATGCCGACGATGCCGCAGAAGCTCGCCGGGCTGCGCAGGCTGCCGCCCATGTCTGAGCCCTGCGCGAGCCAGGCCATGCCGGTGGCGAGCGCAACTGCTGCGCCGCCGGAGGACCCGGCCGCAGATTTCGAAGTATCCCAGGGATTGAGGGTCGCGCCGAATACCTCGTTGAAGGTGTTGGCGCCGGCGCCGAATTCCGGTGTGTTGGATTTGGCGTAGACGACCGCGCCGTTGGCCTCGAGGTTCTCGACCATGAGGTCGGATTTCGCCGGGATGTTGTCCTTGAAGATCGGCGAGCCCTGGGTGTTCAGCACGCCCGCAACGTCGGTCAGATCCTTGATCGGCACCGGCAGGCCCGCGAGCAGCCCGCGTGCGCCGGCCGGCTTCTGCATCAGCGCCTTGGCGTGATCCCGGGCGCGATCGAAGCACAGCGTCGGCAGCGCGTTGACCTTGCTGTCGACTTCACTGATGCGCTTCTCCAGCACATCCAGCAGCTCGAGCGGGGAGATGTCGCCGGACCGCAATTTGTCGACGACGGTGCACGCGGTTTCGCGAATCAGCTCTTGAGACAATTAGTTTACTCCTGTGCTTCTTCTAGGCTCCCTCGTTGCGAGGAGCGAAGCGACCAAGCAATCCAGACCTTTTGCGTAGAGGCATTCTGGATTGCTTCGCTGCGCTCGCAATGAGGAGGGATAGACCTACCCCCACCCGGCGCTGATGCCGCCATCGACGGTATAGATCACGCCCGACGTATAGCCCGAGCGAGCCGACGCCAGGAACGCCATGAGGTCGCCGATCTCGCGCGCATGCGCAGGGCGCCCGAGCGGCAGACTCTTCTGGAATTCGCTGTAGCGGCTCTCGTCGCCAAATTGGTGCTTTGCCCGCGTCTTGAGCAGGGTGACGTGGCGGTCGGTGCCGACAGGGCCGGGATTGATGCCAACCACACGGATGTTGTCGGCGAGACTTTTTCCACCGAGGGCACGGGTGAACGCCATCAGCGCAGCATTGCCGGCGCTGCCGCAGATGTAATTGCCATCAAACTTCTCGCCGGCCGCGCCGATGTCGTTGACGATCACGCCGCCACCCTTGGCTTTCATCTGCGCGTAGATCTGCCGGGTGAGGTTGATGTACCCGAACACCTTCAATTCCCAGGCGTGCCGCCAGGTCGCCTCGTCGATCTTGTCGATGGACCCGCCGGGGATGTCGCCGGCATTGTTGACGAGGATGTCGATGCCGGCGGCCTCCTTGGCGAGCCGCGCAATGTCCTCGGCTTTGCGCAGATCGACGACACTCGTCGCGGCGTCGATCTGGTGCGCGGAACGCAACCGCTCGGCCAGCGCCTTGAGCTGCTCGCCGCTGCGGGCGGCAAGCAGCAGATGCGCGCCTTCCTCGGCAAACGCCTCGGCGGCGGCCGCGCCGATGCCCTTGGATGCGCCCGTGATCAGGACGCGCTTACCGCGCAGATGCAGATCCATGAGGGGTACTCGCAGGATGGGAACAGGATCAGATCAGTAGGCGCTCGGTCGCGCCACGGTCAACATTGCAGTGCAGCGTTGCACTGCCGCCGCGTTTGGTCCATTGCAGTGCAATCAAAAGGCGGCTGCCGAAACCAACCAAGGACGTTCTCGATGAGCAAGAAACAATACCGGATCGCAGTCATTCCCGGCGACGGCATCGGCAAGGAAGTGATGCCTGAGGGCCTGCGCGTTCTGGAAGCGGCGGCGAAGAAGCACGGCGTGTCCCTGCAATTCGACCATTTCGACTTCTCGTCCTGGGATTATTACGAGAAGCACGGCCAGATGATGCCGGATGACTGGAAGGAGAAGATCGGTAAGCACGATGCGATCTATTTCGGCGCGGTCGGCTGGCCGGCCAAGATTCCGGACCACGTCTCGCTGTGGGGCTCGCTGATCAAATTCCGCCGCGAGTTCGACCAGTATGTGAACCTGCGTCCCGTGCGGCTGATGCCCGGCGTGCCGTCGCCGCTGGCGAATCGCAAGCCCGGCGACATCGATTTCTGGGTGGTGCGCGAGAACACGGAAGGTGAATATTCCTCCGTCGGTGGCCGCATGTTCCCGGACACCGAGCGCGAGTTCGTGACGCAGCAGACGGTGATGACTCGCACCGGCGTTGACCGCATCCTGAAGTTCGCCTTCGAGCTCGCGCAGTCGCGGCCGAAGAAGCACCTGACCTCGGCGACGAAGTCGAACGGCATCTCCATCACCATGCCCTATTGGGACGAACGCGTGGAGGCGATGGCCAAGAAGTTCCCGGGCGTGAAATGGGACAAGTACCACATCGATATTCTCACCGCGAACTTCGTGCTGCATCCGGACTGGTTCGACGTCGTGGTCGGCTCCAATCTGTTCGGTGACATCCTCTCCGATCTCGGCCCGGCCTGCACCGGCACCATCGGCATCGCGCCGTCTGGTAACATCAATCCCGAGCGCAATTTCCCATCGGTGTTCGAGCCGGTGCACGGCTCGGCTCCCGATATCGCGGGGCAGGGCATCGCCAACCCGATCGGCATGATTTGGTCGGGCGCGATGATGCTCGAGCATCTCGGCGAGAAGGAAGCCGGCAAGTCGATCGTCGACGCGATCGAGCGCACGCTCGCCGAACGCACGCTGCGGACGAAGGATCTCGGCGGCAATGCCGACACCGCCGCCTGCGGCAAGGCGGTGGCGGAGATGGTAGACTAGTTCGCTGTTTTACCCTCTCCCCTCGTGGGAGAGGGTGGCTTCGATGCGAAGCATCGAAGACGGGTGAGGAGGAGTCTATCTCCGCAGAAGCAGACCTCTCATTGTGGGTTTTTGCTCGCTGCGAGAACCCCTCATCCGGCGCTTCGCGCCACCTTCTCCCACAAGGGGAGAAGGGAAGACAAGCGTGCCTCGCTCTGCTTAGCCCGCAATCTTCTCAATCGTCGCCTGATCGAGCCCGAACCGCTTTCCGGCGTCCAGAATCTCCTGCCAGGTATTCGGATCCACAGGAATGCCCTCGGCCAGCCGCTTCTTCTTGGTCTCGCGCTCGGGCTCGCCGGCGATCTTCACCTTGTCGACACCCGGGGCGGGGGGCGAGCCGGTGTGCCAGGCGACGAAGCTCTCGACTTCGCGCGCGAGGTTCTCGCCGGTGCCGAGCTTGTTCGGATCGATGATGATCGAGAGCATGCCGTTGAGGACGCGGCGCTTGCTGTCGGCCGGGCCTTTGACGACCTGCCCGCCCGAAAGTGCGCCGCCGAGAATTTCGCACACCAACGCCAACCCAGAACCCTTATGCTCGCCGAACGGCAGGATGGCGCCGTGCGGCGCGATCACGGTGTAGCGCGGGTTCGTGGTTGGCCTGCCTTCGTTATCGATGATGGTGCCGGGATCGAGCGCGACCCCCTTGTTGTAGGCGACGCGGGTCTTGCCCTGCGCAATCTTGCTGGTGGCGAAGTCGAGCACGATCGGCTCGTGGCCTGCGCGCGGGATGCCGACGCAGAACGGATTGGTGCCGTGGCGCGCATCGCTGCCACCCCAGGGTGCCACTATCGGACGCGAGATCACGTTGACGAAGTGGATCGACACCAGCCCGTGCTCAATGCACTGCTCGGCCCAATGGCCGATGCGCCCGATATGGTGCGAGTTGGAGAGGCCGACGACGCACACGCCGTTGCGCTTGGCGCGCTCGGCGCCCAGCTCCATCGCCTCCTGGCCCATCACCTGGCCATAGCCGGTGAGGCCGTCGAGGGTGAGCAGGGGGCCAGTGTCCATCACGATCTTGACGTGCTGGTTGACCGCGAGGCCGCCCTCGGCGACCGCCTCGGCATAGCGCGGAATCATGCCGACGCCGTGCGAGTCGTGGCCTTTCAGGTTCGCCTCGACGAGGTTGGTGGAGACCAATTCGGCTTCGCGATCGGTGGATCCGCCCGCCTTGGCGATGGCATGGATGACGCTGGTGAGCTTCTCTGCCTTGATGGTGCGGTAATCGGCCATTGTTGTTGCTGTTATCCCTTCACGATCCGGCGGCAGTGCTCCCACGCCGCGCCAATCAGGTTCTCGCTCGCCTCCGGCGTGCGGAAGGCGGAATGCGCCGACAGCGTCACATTCGGCAATTTTGTCAGCGGATGGCCGCCGGGCAGCGGCTCGATGTTGAAGACGTCGAGGCCGGCATGCCGGATGTGGCCCGATTTCAGGGCATCGATCATGGCGGCTTCGTCCACGATCGCGGCGCGAGCGGTGTTGATGAGGATGACACCGCGTTTCATCGCAAAGATCTTCTCGCGCGTGATCATGCCGCGCGTCTCGTCACTGAGCAGCAGATGCAGCGACACGACGTCGCTCCTTGCCAGCACGGTATCGAGATCGGTGAATTCTACGCCAGGATGGCTCTTCGGCGAGCGGTTCCAGGCGATCACCTTCATGCCGCTGCCGGACGCAATGCGCGCCACTTCCGCGGCGATGCCGCCGAAGCCGATCAGCCCGAGCGTCTTGCCGGTGAGCTGCATACCGTCCTCGCGCAGCCAATTGCCGCCGCGCATCTCGCGATCCATCATCGCGATGACGCGGGCCGAGGCCCACATCAGCGCGATCGCGGATTCCGCCACCGCCGTGTCGCCGTAGCCCTTGATCAGATGCACGGAGATGCCGAGCTCGGCCAGTTCCTCCGGGTTCATGTAGCTGCGCGCGCCGGTGCCCAGGAACACGACGTGCTTGAGGCCGGTGCACTTCTTTGCGACGTCGGTCGGAAGCGAAGTGTGATCAATGATCGCGATTTCGGCGCCGTCGAGAATCTCCGGATATTGCTCCGGCTTGATATCAGGATTCCTGTGGATCCGCACTTTGGGATCGCCGGGCTTCTCCAGCCGCTCCATGATCACCGCCAGCGTTTCATTGGCGTCGACGAAAACTCCGCGCATGGTTCTCTCCGGTCAGGACGCGACGCCGGCGATCGCCAGCACGGTGTGCATGAGCACGTTGGTCCCCGCGGCACAGTCCGCTTGCGTGGCATCCTCCAATTCGTTGTGGCTGATGCCGTCCTTGCAGGGCACGAACACCATAGCCGCCGGCATGACGGTGTTGAGGTTGCAGGCGTCGTGGCCAGCCCCGGAGGTGATGCGGCGAGAGGAATAGCCGAGCATCTTCGCCGCGTTCTCGACCGTCGCAATCAGCTTGGGATCGAAATGCGTCGGCGGCTTGCGCCAGACCAGGTCGACCTTGACCTCGACCTTGCGGCGCGCAGCGATCTCGGCAATCGCGGCGCGCAAATCGCGATCGAGCGCGTCCATAATGGCGCCATCCGCGCTGCGGCAATCCATGGTGAAGGCGATCTCGCCGGGAATGACGTTGCGCGAGGGATTTGCGATCACGGCCTCGCCGATGGTGCCGACCGCGTTCGGACCATGTTTCTTCGCAATCGCCTCCATCGCCAGCACGATCTCCGACAGTGTCGCCAGCGCGTCGCGCCGCAGCGGCATCGGTGTCGAGCCTGCATGGCTCTCGAAGCCGGAAATCTTGCCGTCGTACCACAGCACGCCCTGGCCGGAATCGACCACGCCGATGGTCTTGCCTTCGGCCTCCAGGATCGGGCCCTGCTCGATGTGCAATTCGACGAAGCAGCGGAGCTTCTGGAAACCGACCGGCTTGTCGCCGCGATAACCGATGCCGTCGAGCGCCTGCCTGACGGTCATGCCTTCAGCGTCCTTGCGCGACAAAATGTCATCGGTGGTGAAATCGCCGACATAGGCGCCAGACGCCATCATCGCCGGTGCGAAGCGCGAGCCTTCCTCGTTGGTCCAGTTGACGATGCAGATCGGCGCTTCCGTCTCAATGCCGGCATCGTTCAGCGTGCGGATCACTTCCAGTGCGCCGAGCGTACCCAAAATGCCGTCATACTTGCCGCCGGTCGGCTGGGTGTCGAGATGCGAGCCGATGCCGACGGGCGGCTTTGTCATGTCGCGCCCCTTGCGCAGGCCGAACATCGAGCCGAGCGCATCGACATGCACCTCCAGGCCCGCGTCTTCGCAGGCCTTGCGGAACCAATCGCGGACCTGCTTGTCCTCGGAGCTGAGCGTCAGCCGCCGCACGCCACCCTTGGCCGTCGCGCCGAACTGCGCGGTCTCGTGGATGGAGCCCCAGAGGCGGACGGGATCGATCTGCAGGTTGGTGGCGGCTCGGCTCATGCGGTCAGTCTCTCAATTGTCCGGCGCCTTTTTCAATGACGCGCCAGCGCGGGCGCGTCAACCGCGAGGCTGCTCTGCGCAATCTGCCGCGCCAGCTCCGCGACGCGCTCGATAGCCACGACGTCGGGCGAGGCGAGCCAGCTCGCGGTGAAGGTCAGCGGCGCGATCGCGAGATCGGTGTCGAGCAGTTGCAGCCTCCCGTCGGCGAGTTCGTTCTCGACGATGGCGTCGGGGATCACGGCGATGCCGAGCCCTTCGACCGCCATGTGGATGACCGTGGCCAGCGAGGCGGAGGCATGCAGTCGGATTGGCGGCAGCTCGGGCCGGTCGAACACCTCGCGCACGACCTCGTAAGGCTTGGTCTTGCGCGGGAAGGTAATGATCGGAAATCGCGCGAGCTCCGCCGGCGTCACCGGCCCCTTGCCGAGGCCGAGCGAGGGGCTGGCGAGGAAACCGATCGGATAATCGGCGAGCACGCGGTTGTGCACGCCGGAAGCGGACAGCGGTCCCACGACGAACGCCAGCTCAATCTCCTGTGCGAGCAGACGCGCGGTGAGGTTCGGCGTGATGTCGACCTCGATCTCCAGCGACAGGTTCGGATAGACCTCGTTCATGCTCTTCACCAGGCGGGGCAGCCAAGTGTGCACGATGGTCTCGGCGACGCCGAGTCGCATCACGCCGCGCATCGCCGAACGGTCGCCGATCTCCGCCATCATCGCGGCGCGCAGCCCGATCAGCTTCTCCGCATAGACCATCATCTGCCGGCCGCTCGGGGTCGGCGAGGCCACGCGATGATCGCGGTTGAGGAGCTTTACGCCCATCTCGCGCTCGAGCTGGGCGATGCGCTGGGAGATCGCCGGCTGGGTCGTGTTGAGCCGTTGCGCGGCGCCCCGAAAGCTGCCGAGCTTCACAACCCAGAGAAATGTCTCGATCGATCTGAAGTCCAGCATTGGAAGGATCTTCCCATTCGGTAAAGAAAATTTATCGAGTTTGATTAGAAACGACGATTAGACTTTATAGCATGCTTGGTGTTGGCTTGTCTTTGTCGAGTTTATAGGCAGGTCGATCCCATGACTGTTTTGGTGGCAGCGCAGCAAACTGAAACGCCCGACACGCTCCCGAGCCGCAAGGCGCGGCTTGCCTATCGCGAAGGGCAGGTCGCCTCCACCGCCGGCGTTGCGCCCGGCTTCGTCCAGGGCAATCTGGCAATCCTCCCGGCGGAATGTGCCAGCGCCTTTCACCGCTTCTGCCAGCTCAATCCGAAGCCGTGCCCGATCATCGGCATGTCCGACGTCGGCAGCCCGCACATCCCCTCGCTCGGCGTCGATCTCGACATCCGCACCGACGTGCCGCGCTACCGCGTCTGGCGTGACGGCGAGATCGTCGACGAGCCGACCGACGTGAAGAGCTACTGGCGCGACGATCTCGTGACCTTCGTGCTTGGCTGCTCCTTCTCGTTCGAAGAGGCGCTGCTCGAGGAGGGAATGCCGATCCGTCACATCGAACAGAACGTGCGCGTGCCGATGTACCGCACCAACATCGCTTGCGGCGAGGCTGGCCCCTTTGCCGGCCCGATGGTGGTGTCGATGCGTCCGTTCAAGCCGGCGGACGTGATCCGCGCGGTGCAGATCACCTCGCGATATCCCGCCGTGCACGGTGCGCCGGTGCATCTCGGCCATCCGCATCTGATCGGCATCAAGGACATTGCCAAGCCTGACTACGGTGATCCCGTTCCGGTCGCCGATGACGAGATCCCGGTGTTCTGGGCTTGCGGCGTGACGCCGCAATCGGTGATCAATGCCGCCAAACTGCCGTTCGCGATCACGCATTCGCCCGGCCTGATGCTGGTGACGGATCTCAAGAACAGGACCATGGCCGTGATTTAATGGGCAGCGTATGCTGCTTGTTCAGGCTTTACCGCATCCATCAATCACTTCATTCGATCAGTCGAAATTCAGTACAGGGAACTTTGCCATGACGATCTCTCGCCGCGACGTGTTGTTAGGAGCTACCGCTACGGCCGCGCTGGTGCCGCTGGCAGCGCGCGCACAGACCTCGGAAGTCGTGATCGGCGTGATCTATCCGTTCTCCGGCGGCAGCGCGCAGCAGGGCGTCGATGCGCAGAAGGCCTATGAAACCGCGCTCGAAGTCATCAACAAGGACACCGATTTCGACCTGCCGCTGGCGAAAGGTGAAGGCCTGCCGGGCCTCGGCGGCGCCAAGGTCCGCCTCGTGTTCGCCGACCACCAGGCCGATCCGCAGAAGGGGCGTGCCGAGGCCGAGCGCCTGATCACGCAGGAAAAGGTCGCCGCCATCATCGGCACCTATCAGAGCGCGGTCGCCGTCACTGTCAGCCAGATCTGCGAGCGCTACCAGATCCCGTTCGTCTCCGCCGACAATTCCTCGCCGAGCCTGCATCGCCGCGGCTTGAAATATTACTTCCGTGCCGCGCCGCATGACGAGATGTACTCGGCCGCGATGTTCGACTTCTTCGATGCCATGAAGAAGAAGGGCACCAAGATCGAGACGCTTTCGCTGTTCCACGAGGACACCATCTTCGGCACCGACTCCGGCAACGCCCAGGCCAAGATCGCCGGCGAGCGCGGCTACAAAATCGTCACCGACATCAAGTACCGTGCCAACTCGCCCTCGCTCTCGGCCGAGGTGCAGCAGCTCAAGACCGCCAATGCCGACGTGCTGATGCCGTCGAGCTACACCACCGACGGCATCCTCTTGGTCAAGACCATGGCCGAGCTCGGTTACAAGCCGAACGCGATCGTGGCGCAGGATGCCGGCTTCTCCGAGAAGGCGCTTTATGATGCCGTCGGCGACAAAGTCGAAGGCGTGATCTCGCGCGGCACCTTCTCGCTCGACCTCGCGCAGAAGCGCCCGATGGTCGGCAAGATCAACGAGATGTTCAAGGCGAAGTCGGGCAAGGACTTCAACGACCTCACCTCGCGCCAGTTCATGGGCCTGATCATCCTCGCCGATGCCATCAGCCGCGCCAAGTCGACCGACGGCGAGAAGATTCGCGATGCGCTGGCGGCGACCGACATCCCGGGCGAGCAGACCATCATGCCCTGGAAGCGGGTCAAGTTCGACGAGATGGGCCAGAACAACGACGCCGACCCGGTGCTGCTGCAATATGTTGGCGGCAAGTTCGTCACCATCTTCCCGCCGCAGGCCGCGATCGCCGAGGCGATCTGGCCGATGAAGTAAGACGCTGCTGAAGCAGGACAGAAGATCGAGGTCGTCGTGAATGCCTCGTCATTGCGAGGAGCGTAGCGACGAAGCAATCCAGACTGCCTCGGCGGTGAGATTCTGGATTGCTTCGCTTCGCTCGCAATGACGGAGCAAACGATGACGTTTCGAACGGGGGATCAGAGGTGACAGCCCAAGCCATTATCCAAAGTCTCGCGAGCGGCCTGCTCATGGGCCTGCTCTATGGACTGATCGCGGTCGGCCTCGCGCTGATCTTCGGCCTGATGGACGTCGTGAACTTCGCTCATGGCGAGTTCCTGATGATCGCGATGTATGTGAGCTTCTTCCTGTTCGCGTTCTTCGCCATCGATCCCCTTTTGTCGGCGCCGCTGGTCGCCGCGGCGCTGTTCGTGTTCGGAGCGGTGGTCTATCTATTGATTGTCCGCTTCGCCATGCGGGCCAAAGCCAATGCCGGCATGGTGCAGATCTTCTCCACCTTCGGCCTTGCCATCGTGATGCGCGGCCTGGCGCAGTTCTTCTTCACGCCGGATTATCGCAGCATTCCGCAGTCTTGGCTCGGCGGCAAGACCATCTCGGTCGCCGGCATCTTCCTGCCGGAGCCGCAGCTGATCGGCGCGCTGGTCTCGATTCTCGCTTTCGCCGGACTCTATTTCTTCATCAATCGGACCGATTTCGGCCGCGCGCTGGAAGCGACGCGTGAGGATCCCGGCGCGGTGGCTCTCGTCGGCATCGACAAGAACCGCGTGTTTGCGCTGGGCTGGGGCCTTGGCGCCGCGCTGGTCGGTCTTGCCGGCGCCATCGTGGCGGTGTTCTTCTACATCTACCCCGATGTCGGCGCGTCCTTCGCGCTGATCGCCTATGTTACGGTGGCGCTGGGCGGCTTCGGCAGCGTGTTTGGGGCCTTTGCCGGCGGGATCATTGTCGGCCTCGTGGAGGCCGTCACCGCCTTGGTGCTGCCGCCCTCGCTGAAGTCGGTCGGCATCTACGCCGTCTACCTGCTCGTCGTCTTCATCCGGCCGCGTGGCCTGTTCGGGTCGATGTGATGGACAATAAATTTGCCGCGCGGCGCCGCCGCGACCTCATCATTGCCGCAGTATTGGCCGGGCTCGCAGCGCTGGCGCCGTTGCTCGTCAAGGACGTCTACGTTCAGAACATCCTCATCCTGACCTTGATGTATGCGGCGCTGTCGCAGAGTTGGAACATCCTCTCCGGCTATTGCGGACAGATCTCGCTGGGACACGCGCTCTATTTCGGCATCGGCGCCTACACCACCGAACTCTTGTTCACCAAGTTCGGCGTGCTGCCCTGGTTCGGCATGCTCGGCGGCGGCGTGATTGCCGCCCTGATCGCGATGGGGCTCGGCTATCCCTTCTTTCGCCTGCGCGGCCATTACTTCGTGATCGCGACCATCGTCATTGCCGAGATCGGCCTGTTGCTGTTCCAGAACTGGGAGTGGGCGGGAGCGGCGATGGGGATCACCATTCCGATCCGCGGCGACAGCTGGCTGAAATTCCAGTTTCTGCGCACCAAACTGCCATACTTTTATTTCGCGCTGGCATTGTGCTGCCTCGCCTGGTTCGTCACCTGGTGGCTGGAGGACTCCAAATGGGGCTTTTGGTGGCGCGCGGTGAAGGACAACCCGGAGGCGGCCGAAAGCCTCGGCGTCGTCGTGTTCAACTCCAAGATGGGCGCGGCAGCCGTCTCCGCCTTCCTCGTCGCCATCGGCGGCGCATTCTATGCGCAGTTCCTTGCCTATATCGATCCTGAGAGCGTGATGGGCTTCCAGTTCTCGCTGCTGATGGCACTGCCGGCCGTGCTCGGTGGCATCGGTACCCTCTGGGGGCCGGTGTTGGGGGCCGCCATCCTGATCCCGATGACGGAGCTGACGCGCTCCTATATCGGCGGTTCCGGGCGCGGCGTCGACCTCATCGTCTACGGCACCCTGATCGTGCTGATCTCGCTGGCGTTGCCGCAGGGTCTGGTGAGCCTGCTCTCACGTACCAAGGCGAAGGGGGCCACACGATGACCGCGCTCCTCGAAACCCGTGGCGTCTGGCAGCGTTTTGGCGGGCTCGTCGCCAACAGCGATGTCTCGATCTCGGTCGGCCGCGGCGAGATCGTCGGCCTGATCGGCCCGAACGGCGCCGGCAAGTCGACGCTGTTCAATCTCATCGCGGGGGTGCTGCCGCCGACGCAAGGCTCGATCTGGTTCGACGGCGAGGATGTTACCCGCATGCCGGCGGCCGAGCGCTGCCAGCGCGGCATCGGGCGCACCTTCCAGGTGGTCAAGAGCTTTGAGACCATGACGGTCATCGACAACGTCATCGTCGGCGCCTTGGTTCGCAACACCGTGATGCGTGAGGCGCGCCGCAAGGCGCATGAGGTGCTCGAATTCACCGGCCTTGCCGCGCGCGCCGATGTGCTCGCAAGCGACCTCGTGCCGGCCGAGAAGCGCCGCCTCGAAGTCGCGCGTGCGCTGGCAACCGAGCCAAAGCTGCTGCTGCTCGACGAAGTCCTCACCGGCCTCACGCCGACCGAGGCGCAGACTGGCGTCGCCTTGGTGCGCAAGGTGCGCGATGCCGGCATCACCGTGCTGATGGTCGAGCACGTCATGGAGATCGTGATGCCTTTGGTCGATCGCGCCATCGTGCTCGACCTCGGCAAGGTGCTGGTCGAAGGCAAGCCTGCTGAGGTCGTCCGCGATCCCAAGGTGATCAGCGCATATCTGGGAGATCGTCATGCTGTCGGTGCGTGAAGTCACGACCGCCTACCAGGGCCTGGTCGCGATCTCCTCGGTCTCGATCGAGGTTCAGAAGGGCGAGATCGTCTGCGTTGCCGGTGCCAATGGCGCGGGCAAGTCGACGCTGCTCAAGTCCATTGCCGGCGCCGAGCGGCCGCGTTCGGGCACGGTGACATTCGACGGCAAGCGTCTCGATGGCATGGCGCAGCATCACATCACGGCCACCGGCATTGCCTATGTGCCCGAGAACCGCCGCTTGTTCCCCCGTCTGTCGGTGCGCGACAATCTGCGCCTCGGCAGCTATCTCTATCGCGGCGAGGCGAACCGTGAGGAGCCGCTCGATCTCGTCTTCCAGCTTTTCCCGCGTCTGGCCGAACGCCTGGAGCAGCGCGCCGAGACGCTCTCCGGTGGCGAACAGCAGATGCTCGCGATCGGCCGCGCTCTGATGACGCGTCCGCGGCTGTTGATGCTGGACGAGCCTTCGCAGGGTATCATGCCGAAGCTGGTCGACGAGATCTTTCAGGCCGTGAAGCGCATCCGCGATGCCGGCATGACCGTGCTGATCGTCGAGCAGCGCATGGCCGAGTGCCTCGAGATCGCCGATCGCGCCTACATCCTGCAAACCGGCCGCGTGCTGATGCAGGGTGCGGCCGCGGAGATCAAAGGCAATCCGGCCGTCCGCAAGGCGTATCTGGGGCTGTAACTGTGGCGTGTGCGGCATTCACGCTCCGCACACTCGGTGTCATCGCCCGCGAAGGCGGGCGATCCAGTATTCCAGAGGCGTCAGTGAAATACGGACAAGCCGCGGCGTACTGGATTCCCCGCCTTCGCGGGGAATGACAGCGCTGGGTGAGGCGGCGTTAGGGCGCCGATGACCGCACGACACTAATGCCCATCCCTATGCTCCGGCAGCGTCACTCCAAACACCTTCACCAGATCCGTCACCTGATCCGGCGAGAGGTATCGTGGGTTCATCCCGCGCAGCAACAGATACAGCTTCGCCGTCTCCTCCAGCTCCTCGGTCGCAAACACGGCCGCTTCCAGCGTGTCGCCGGCGACGACCGGGCCGTGATTGGCGAGCAGCACCGATGAATATTTCCCCGCCAGCCCTTTGATCGCATCCGCGACCGCACGATCGCCAGGGCGATAATACGGCACGAGCGCGGTGGCGCCGCATTTCATTAGATAATAGGCCGTCATCGGCGGCAGCGCGGCGCGCGGGTCGATGTCGGGCAGCATCGAGAGCGCAACCGAATGGGTCGAGTGCAGGTGCACGATCGCGCGCGCGCTCCCGCGCGTGTCGTAGAGCGCAGTGTGCAGCGGAACTTCCTTGGTCGGCGCATCGCCCGAAACCAGCCGGCCCTGATCGTCGAGCCGCGACAGCCGCGCCGGATCGAGGAAGCCAAGCGAGGCGTTGGTCGGCGTCACCAGCCAACCGCCGCCGTCCAGCCTGACGCTGATATTGCCGGAGGAGCCCGGCGTCAGCCCGCGCTCGAACAGCGACCGCCCGAAGCGGCAGATATCCTCGCGCAGCCGTGTCTCGTTGCTCATGGCCGTCATGCCTGCTTGTCTCACGCTTTGGCAGCGCGGCCAAGCCGTGTTATCGGTTCGCCGAGCCGCCGCAAAGGGCGGCGGTCCGGGAAACGTTCGCAAGGGTCAGTTGCATGTCCGCCTCCACGTCACAAAATCAGCGCATCGTCGTGATCGGGCTCGGCTCGATGGGCTTTGGCATGGCGACCTCGCTGAAACGCGCCGGCCATGCCGTCACCGGGTGCGACGTCTCCGACGATGCCGTCGCGCGTTTCGTGGAGGACGGCGGCGCGGGCGCCAAGACGCCGGCTGACGCTGCCAAGGACGCCGACATCGTCGTCAGCGTCGTGGTCAACGCTGCCCAGACCGAAGCCATCCTGTTCGGCAAGGATGGCGCCGCCGAGACCATGCCGAAGGGCAGCGTCTTCATATCCTCGGCCACCATGGACCCGGATGTCGCGCGGCGTCTTGCCAAGCAGTTTGAGGCGACCGGCCGGCATTATCTGGATGCGCCGATCTCCGGTGGGGCGCAGCGCGCCGCGCAAGGCGAGCTGACCATCCTCGCGTCCGGTAGCTCCACCGCTTTTGCCAAGGCGCGTCCAGCTCTCGATGCCATGGCCGCAAAGGTCTATGAGCTCGGTGACGCCGCAGGGCAGGGCGCCGCGTTCAAGATGATCAACCAGCTCCTCGCTGGCGTGCACATTGCCGCCGCCAGCGAAGCGATGGCGTTCGCGGCCAAGCAGGGCCTCGACATTCGCAAAGTCTATGAGGTGATCACAGCCTCCGCCGGCAATTCCTGGATGTTCGAGAACCGGATGCCGCACGTGCTCGATGGCGACTACACGCCGCGCAGCGCGGTCGAGATCTTCGTCAAAGACCTCGGCATCATCCAGGACATGGCGCGCAGCGCCAGATTCCCGGTGCCGGTCTCCGCCGCCGCGCTCCAGATGTTTCTGATGACGTCAGCCGCGGGCATGGGCCGTGACGACGACGCTTCGGTGGCGCGGATGTATGCGCAGGTCACCGGCGTCAAGCTGCCCGGCGACAAGTAGAGCTGAGAGGATTCCGATGCCCCGTTTTGCCGCCAATCTCTCGATGATGTTCACCGAGGTGCCGTTCCTCGACCGCTTCGATGCCGCCGCGCAAGCGGGCTTCACCGCAGTCGAGTTTCTCTTTCCCTATGAGCATCCGGCCGAGGCGGTCGGCGAGCGGCTCAAGCGCAACGGTCTGACCCAGGCGCTGTTCAACCTGCCGCCGGGCGACTGGAATGCCGGCGACAAGGGTTTTGCCGCGTTACCGGCGCGGTTCTCCGATCTGAAGGCGAGCCTGGGGAGGGCATTGCCGTACGCCCAGGCGACTGGCGTCAAGCGCCTGCACCTGATGGCCGGCATCGCCAATCGGGGCGAGCGCGTCGCGATCGAGGCCTTCTACAAATCGGTGACGTGGGCCGCGGAGTTCTTCGCGCCGCACGGCATCGATATCGTGATCGAACCGATCAATGCACGCAACGTGCCCGGCTACTTCCTCAACGATTTCGGCTTCGCCCGCGACCTGATCCAGGAGTTGAGGCTGCCGAACCTAAAACTCCAGTTCGACATCTATCACTGCCAGATCATCCACGGCGACGTCACCATGCGGCTGCGCGAGATGATGCCGATCATCGGCCACATCCAGATCGCCAGCATCCCCTCGCGCAACGAGCCTGACGGCGAGGAGCTGAACTATCCGTTCCTGTTCACTGAGCTCGACCGGCTCGGCTATGCCGGCTTCGTCGGCTGCGAATACAATCCGCGCGGCAAGACAACGGATGGGCTCGCCTGGTTCGAGCCTTACGCGGGAGTGAAGCCGTGATACTTGCGTTGGGCTGCATCGCCGACGACTACACCGGCGCCTCCGACCTCGCCAATACGCTGACGCGAGCGGGCCTGCGTACCGTGCAGACGATCGGTGTGCCCGCGAACGATCTCGCGCTGCCCGAGGTCGACGCCGTCGTGGTGTCACTGAAGAGCCGTTCGATCGACGCCAGCGTTGCCGTGTCGCGCTCACGCGCGGCGGAGACATGGTTGCGCGGCCGCGGCGCGGGCCACGTGCTGTTCAAGATCTGTTCGACCTTCGATTCCACCGATGCCGGCAATATCGGGCCGGTGATGGACGCCTTGCGCGCCGAATGCGGCGAAAGCGCCGTGCTGGTGACGCCGGCCTTTCCGGAAACAGGACGCACCGTCTACCAGGGCAACCTCTTCGTCGGCGCCGTGCCGCTGAACGAGAGCCCGCTGAAGGACCATCCGCTCAACCCGATGCACGATTCCAACCTGGTGCGCGTCTTGGCGCGCCAGAGCAAGACGCAAATCGGCCTCGTCGATCTCGCCACAGTCTCGCGCGGTGCAGACGCCGTGCGGGCGCGCCTGGCCGAACTCGCGGACAAGGGCATCGGTGCCGCGATCATCGACGCCGTGTTCGACCGCGACCTCGAGACGATCGGCCTCGTCGCCGCCGAACATCGGCTCTCGGTCGGCGCCTCCGGCATCGGCCTTGGCCTCGCTCGTGCGCTGGTGTCGACAGGCAAGGTCAAGTCGACGGCGGCAGGCGGGACGGGCGCCGCGGTTGGCGGGCCGGCGGCCTGCCTTGCCGGAAGCTGCTCCCAGGCAACGCTTCAGCAGATCGCCAATGCCGAGCGTGTCATGCCGGTGTTACATCTTGATCCCGAGCAGATCGTCGCGGGGGGCGGCGAAGCGCAGCGGGCGCTGGCCTGGGCGAGACCGCGGCTGGCGGATGGCCCTGTCCTGATCGCCTCGAGCGCGACACCGGAAGCCGTTGCCGCCGTTCAGGCGCGTCACGGCCGCGATGCGGCCGGGCATGCCATCGAGCAGGCCATGGCCGACATTGCCGAAGGCCTGGTGCAGGCGGGCGTTCGGCGCTTGATCGTCGCGGGTGGCGAGACGTCAGGCTCCGTGGTCGACCGGTTGAGGATTCCCGGATTTCTCGTAGGAGTGGAAATCGCGGCGGGTGTCCCGGTGTTGCGCGCGGTCGGTGCAGAGACAGGCGAGATGCTGCTTGCGCTAAAGTCCGGAAATTTCGGTGGCCCGGAGTTTTTCACGGACGCGCTTAAGCTCATGCGCTGAGCGCAGAGCATTGTTAGCTGCCTGTTCATTTCTTTCGGCTTTCCGTACTCGTACGGAGTCGTAGTTAACATCTGCGCAGGTGCTCTGGTGTCGGATGTCGGTGCTGCTCCTTTTGTTTGATTCGTAGTTCCCGGACGCGCACCGGCCAGCACAAAGAGACCCAGTTCATGTTCGCCACTATTTCCATCCGCGCCAAGATCATCAGTGTCGTGGCATTCCTGCTGGTCGCAATGACCGGCATGGGTCTGCTCGCCGTCATGAAGATGCGGTCGATGAATGCCAACACCGTCGACATCACCACGAACTGGATGCCCAGCGTGCGCGTGCTGGGCGAACTGCGCGCCGGCGTGATCACCTATCGCAACGTGATCCGCGAGCACATGCTGTCCGAAACGTTGGAAGAGAAGCTGGCGGCGGAAAAAACGCTTGGGACCGTGATCGAGGCGAATACCAAGCTTCGGCAGTCGTATGAAGCCATGATCACGTCGCTTGAGGAACGGGCGCTCTACAGCGAGTGGTCCAAGCTGTGGGAAGACTACAAGAAGGGCACACAGGAGGTGATGGCCCTGTCGCGCAAGGAGGCCGGCAAGATTCCGCACGAAGCGCACGAGTTGAACAGCAAGACGGTCAACAAGATCGGGCTGCAGGCGGACGAGATTTTGAGGCGGGACATCGAGCTCAACACCAAGGGCGCGGATCAGGCCGCGCGAGACGCTGACGACAGCTATGATCATGCCTTCATGCTGGTCTCACTCATTCTCGGTGCGGCGGTCGTCATTGGTATCGGCGTCAGTTTTTATCTTGTTCGTGACGTCTCCCGGGGCATCAGCTCCATCACCGATCCCATGCAGGCGCTGGGCAAGGGTGACCTCAGTGCCGAAGTCCCGCATCGCGGCGAGAAGACCGAGATCGGCGCCATGGCCGATGTGCTCCAGGTCTTCAAGGAGGCGCTGATCGCCAAGAGGGCGGCGGACGAAGCTGCCGCGGCCGACGCCGAAGCCAAGATCGAGCGCGGCCGCCGCGTCGACAGCATCACCCGCGAATTCGAAACGATGATCGGCGAGATCGTCCAGACCGTCTCGTCGGCCTCGACCCAGCTCGAAGCCTCCGCCTCGACGCTGACCTCGACGGCCGACCGCTCGCAGCGGCTGGCGACCACAGTTGCCGGAGCTTCGGAGGAAGCCTCGACCAACGTGCAGTCGGTGGCCTCGGCGACCGAGGAGATGGCCTCGTCAGTCGGTGAGATCAGCCGTCAGGTGCAGGAATCGGCGCGGATGGCGGGCGACGCCGTCGGCCAGGCGCGCGCGACCACCGAGCGCGTCAGCGAACTGTCCAAAGCGGCGTCCCGCATCGGCGACGTCGTCGAGCTCATCAACACCATCGCCGGCCAGACCAATCTCTTGGCGCTGAACGCCACTATCGAGGCCGCGCGCGCCGGTGAAGCCGGCCGCGGCTTTGCGGTGGTCGCCTCCGAGGTGAAGGCGCTGGCCGAGCAGACAGCGAAGGCGACCGGCGAGATCGGCCAGCAGATATCCGGCATCCAGGCGGCGACGAACGATTCAGTCGGCGCCATCAAGGAGATCTCCTCGACCATCGAGCGCCTGTCGGAGATCTCGTCGGCGATCGCGGCGGCCGTGGAAGAGCAGGGCGCGGCAACCCAGGAGATCGCGCGCAACGTGCAGCAGGCGGCGCAGGGCACCCAGCAGGTCTCCGCCAACATCACCGACGTGCAGCGCGGCGCGACCGAGACCGGCACGGCCTCCTCGCAGGTGCTCTCGGCGGCGCAGATGCTGTCGAACGATTCGAACCGGCTGAAGAATGAAGTCGGCAAGTTCCTGTCCGACGTGCGCGCCGCCTGAGGCACGCGGCCGCATGGCTGCGATGTAGATTTCGCAGTGCGGTAGCAGGGAAGTGAATGCGCGAAGGCCGCCGGAGGTTAGCGTTTCCGGCGGCGCTCGGGTAAAGGGAGATGGGGGTCGCCCCGGGGGCGGATTTCCACATTCTTGCTTGACCTGGAATTGCCTGGCGCATGATTGCTCTGGTCCGTATTGCCCTGAGCCGGCCCTATACTTTCGTCGTGCTCGCGCTGCTGCTGCTGATCATTGGGCCGCTGGCGGCGCTGCGGACACCGACTGATATCTTCCCGGACATTCGCATTCCCGTGATCGGCGTGGTCTGGCAGTACACCGGCCTGCCGCCCGACCAGATGTCCGGCCGCATTACGACGCCGTTCCAGCGCGCGCTGACGACGACGGTCAACGATATCGAGCACATCACTGCCAATTCCTATAACGGTTTCGGCATCATCAAGATCTTCTTCCAGCCCAACGTCGATATCCGTACCGCGAACGCGCAAGTCACCGCCATCTCGCAGACGCTGCTCAAGCAGATGCCGCCTGGCGCGACGCCGCCCTTGATCCTGAACTACTCCGCCTCCACCGTTCCGATCATCCAGGTGGCGCTGTCGGGTGAAGGCCTCACCGAGCAGAACCTCGCCGATATCGGCATCAATCAGCTTCGCACGCCGCTGGTCACTGTGCCCGGGGGGGCGATCCCGTACCCGTTCGGCGGCAAGCAGCGCCAGGTTCAGATCGACCTCGATCCGACCGCGCTCCAGGCCCGCGGCCTCTCGGGCCAGGACGTTGCCAACGCGCTCGCCGCCCAGAACCTCATCACGCCGGTCGGCACCCAGAAGATCGGCCAGTTCGAATACAACATCCAGCTCAACAACTCGCCGCTCCGGATCGACGAGCTCGGCAATCTGCCGATCAGGACCGTCAACGGCGCGATGGTCTACGTCCGCGACGTCGCGAGCGTGCGCGATGGCAATCCGCCGCAGACCAACATCGTCCATGTCGACGGCAACCGCTCGGTGCTGATGATGGTGCTGAAGGCGGGCGCGACCTCGACACTCGATATCATCGCCGGCATCAAGCAGAAGGTCATCGAGGTCAAGGACCAGCTGCCCGACGCACTGAAGATCGGCTTCATCGGTGATCAATCGGTGTTCGTCCGCGGCGCGATCCAGGGCGTTGCCTTCGAAGGTGTGATCGCGGCGCTGCTCACCAGCGTCATGATCCTGTTGTTCCTCGGCAGCTGGCGCTCGACCATCATCATCGCGGTCTCCATCCCGCTGTCGGTGCTGGGTGCCATCATCATGCTGTCGGCGATCGGCGAGACGCTGAACATCATGACACTCGGCGGCCTTGCGCTCGCCGTCGGCATTCTCGTCGACGACGCGACGGTCACGATCGAGAACATCAATTACCATCTGGAGCAGGGCAAGCCGGTCGAACAGTCGATCCTCGATGGTGCCAACCAGATCGTGACGCCGGCCTTTGTGTCGCTGCTCTGCATCTGCATCGTGTTCGTGCCGATGTTCTTCCTCACCGGCGTCGCGCGCTTCCTGTTCGTGCCGATGGCCGAAGCCGTGATGTTCGCGATGATCTGGTCGTTCATCCTGTCGCGCACGCTGGTGCCGACCATGGCGAACTACCTGCTGCATGCGCATGTCCATCACGAGGGCGGGCCGCCGAAGTCGCGCAATCCCTTCGTCTGGTTCCAGCGCGGCTTCGAGGCGCGGTTCGAGCGCATTCGCAGCTTCTATCGTGGTTTGCTCGGCCTCGCGTTGGTGCAGCGTGCGGTGTTCGTGATCGGCTTCCTCTGCGTGGTCGGCGCGTCCTTTGCCCTGGTGCCGTTCCTCGGGCGCAACTTCTTCCCCGCGGTCGATGCCGGCAACATCCTGATGCATGTCCGCATCCAGGTCGGCACCCGCGTCGAGGAGACCGCCAACCAGCTCGCCGACGTGCAGAAGGCGGTCCGCAAGTTGATCCCGGGCGAGATCGAGACCATGACCGACAACATCGGCATGCCGATCTCCGGCATCAACATGACCTACAACAACACCGGCGTGATCGGCCCGCAGGACGGCGACATCCAGATCAAGCTGAAAGAAGGCCATAAGCCGACCGAAGAGCATGTACGCGTGCTGCGTGAGCAGCTGCCGCGATTGTTCCCCGGCGTCAGCTTCGCGTTCCTGCCCGCCGACATCGTCAGCCAGATCCTGAACTTTGGCGCGCCGGCGCCGATCGACCTCCAGATTCGCGGCGCCAATGTCAGCGCCAATTTCGTTTACGCCAATAATCTGCTGGCCAAGGTCCGCAAGATTCCCGGCGTTGCCGATGCGCGCATCCAGCAATCGCCAAACAATCCGACATTCAATATCGATGTTGATCGCACCCGCGCGCAATATGTCGGTCTGACGGAACGTGACGTCACCAACAGCCTCGTCGTCAATCTCGCCGGCTCCTCGCAGGTCGCGCCGACCTACTACCTCAACCCCGACAACGGCGTGTCGTACTCGATCGTGATGCAGACGCCGCAATACCAGATCGACTCGCTCAGCGCGCTTCAGACGCTGCCGATCACCGCGACCGGCAATGCGCAATCGCCGATCCTCGGCGGCATCGCCGACATCAAGCGCTCGACCTCGAGCGCGGTGGTCTCGCAGTACGACATTCAGTCGATGGTGCAGATCTTCGCGACCACGTCGGGCCGCGATCTCGGGGCGGTCGCCGCCGACATCCGTCAGCTGATCGCGGACACCGCAAAGGAGGTGCCGAAGGGCTCGTCCGTGGTGCTGCTCGGTCAGGTGCAGACCATGAACAGCGCCTTTACTGGTCTCCTGTTCGGCCTGCTTGGCGCCGTCGTGCTGATCTATTTCCTGATCGTCGTGAACTTCCAGTCCTGGTCCGATCCCTTCGTCATCATCACGGCGTTGCCGGCCGCGCTCGCGGGCATCGTCTGGATGCTGTTCATGACGGAGACCACGCTGTCGGTGCCGGCGCTCACCGGTGCCATCATGTGCATGGGCGTTGCCACCGCCAACAGCGTGCTCGTGATCTCCTTCGCGCGTGAACGCTACGAGGAGCTCGGCGATCCCGTCGCCGCTGCGCTGGAAGCCGGTTTCGTCCGATTCCGCCCCGTCCTGATGACCGCGCTCGCCATGATCATCGGCATGGCACCCATGGCCTTGGGCCTCGGCGAGGGCGGTGAGCAGAATGCGCCGCTCGGCCGCGCCGTGATCGGCGGCCTGATCTTTGCAACCTTCGCCACGCTGATGTTTGTTCCCGTGGTGTTCAGCATGGTACACAAGAAACAAGGCGCCAAAGCCGCCGCCCCATTGGAGACTGCGCATGTCGCCCACTGAGACCCGCTCCCCGGTGTCGCACCGGAAATTGGGCATCTTCGGCGTGGTGGCGCTGATTGCGGCAGGCCTCGTCGTGGGCACGGGCATCCGTGCCCGCGAGGAGCAGGGCTCCAAGCTGAAGGAATGGACCGATGATCAGGCCATTCCGAGCGTTGCGGTGACCCAGCCCAACGCCAAGGCCCTCAACGCCACCATCGATCTGCCGGGCCGGCTGGAGGCCTATTACCGCGCGCCGATCTTCGCGCGCGTGTCGGGTTACCTGAAGAGCTGGAGCGCCGATATCGGCGCCCGCGTCAAGGCAGGGCAGGTGATTGCCGAGATCGAGGCGCCAGACCTCGATCAGCAGCTCTTGCAGGCCCGCGCCGACCTCGCTAGCCAGCAGGCCAGCGCCAGGCTGTCCGAAGCGACGCTGAACCGCCGCAAGACGCTGGTCGCCTCGAACTTCGTCTCGGCACAGGAGATCGACGAGCGCACTGCCGATCTCTCCAACAAGAACGCTGCCGTGCATTCGGGCCAGGCCAACGTGGAGCGGCTCGAAGCGCTGGCCGGCTACAAGAAGATCACCGCGCCGTTCGACGGCGTCGTCACCGCCCGCGACACCGACGTCGGCGCGCTGATCAATGCCGGCGGCGGGGCGGGTCCGGCTATGTTCGTGGTTTCTGACATCACCAAGCTGCGTGTTTACGTCAACGTGCCCCAGAACTATGTGCCGGCGGTCAAGATCGGCGCCAAGGCCACCATCACGCTCCCGGAATATCCGAATCGGTCGTTCCAGGCGACCGTGGAAGCCTCCTCCCAGTCCGTCGACGTCGCCTCGGGCACCACGCGGATGCAGCTCGGGCTCGACAATTCCAGCGGCGAGCTGATGCCCGGCGGTTATGCCAGCGTGAAGCTCAACTTGCAGCGCGACTCCGCGCCGCTCAGCATCCCCGCCAGTGCGTTGATCTTCAACAGCAATGGCCTGCGCGTTGCGACGGTCAGCCCGGACGACAAGGTACAGTTCAAGACCGTGACCATCGCGCGCGACCTCGGCCGCGAGATCGAACTTGCTTCGGGCATTACAGCGGACGACCGCGTCATCACGGCACCGCCGGACGGCCTGTCGGATGGGGATGCGGTGCGCGTGGTTGGCGCCAAGGCCAAGCCGGCGACTGCGTCGGAGAAGCAGGCACCGAAGAGCTAGGGCGCCTCGTGCCCCGGACGCAGCGCAGCATGAAGTGATGCGCTGCTGAGCCGGCCTCGTCTCGCCTCAAAGCACCGTGTTTCTTGCCGGATCCCGGCTCTGCGGAGCGGCCTTGCATGCCGCACCGCGTCCGGGACACGAGAGCTACGTCACCCGCCACTCCGGCACGCCGTCGGCCGCCATCGTGACCTCGCCGACTGATCCCACCGGCGTGCGATCCATGTTGAGCAGATGTGTCAGCGTCGCCGTGTCGCTCGCTGGAATCCGCGCTAGCGTGCGGCGAGCGTCTGCCGTCCGCAACATCACCACGCCATGCTCGATCTCGCCGCCGCGGCCGTAGAGCACGGTAAAGCTCTCGACCTTGCCCTTGCCAGTTGCCTCCGCGACGAATTCCGGCACGGCCCGCTTGTTGCGGTCGGCTTCCGCCTGCACGCTCGTCTCCTGCACCAGCGCCTCGCGCGGTGGCGTTTTCGACACCACCAGCGCGTGGTGCTTGGTGACAAAGCCGCCCTGGCCGTAGAGCAGACCGAGCTTGGCGCCGTCGCGCACGCGCCGCACCATCGCGCAGGCCGCGTGCGTCATGTAGGTATTGAGCGGGGCGCCGAAGAAGGTGAGGCCGCCGGTCACGGTCGGCTGCACGTCGGCATCCAGGCCAAGCGTGCGCCGCGCCATCTTCGGGACGCACGGGAAGCAGCTGTAGAGCTCGATGGCGTCGAACCTCTTGCCGTCGCCGCCTGCGAGATCCATCACGGCCTTCAGAACCGCGTTCTGCGGATGGCTCTCGTAGAACTGGTCGCGCAGGAGATAGTCGCGCGGCTCCTCCGCCGAGGCGCCGCCGAGCGGATAGACCAGCTTGCCCTCGGCAATGCCCGCCGTACGCGCCTTGGCAACGCTCGTCAGCAGCAGCGCGCCGCCCATGTTGACGCTGGGATTGGCGACCATGAGCTTATTGTAAGGCCATGCGATCAGGCGGTTGTCCGCGGTCGGCGTCGTGATTTCGTCAGGCGCATAGCGCCGCTTCAGCCAGGCATTGGGATTTTGCGCCGCGGCTTCGGAGTAGCGCGACCATAGTGTCCCGGATTCCGCCATCGCCTCGCGCGGCGTCTGGCCCCAATGAGCGGACGAAGCCGCCTCATAGAACGGATAGACGGTGACGGGGCGGAACACGCCGAGTCTCACTGCCAGCGGTTTCTGGAACGCTGCCCCGCGCTTGGGCTCCTCGACGTCGTGCGCGAATGGTGTCCATGGCAGCTTTGTCCCGGCGCGCTCAGCCTTGGTCGCGGTCGATTGCGCCTCGGCGCCGCAGATGGCCGCCACGGTGCATTCGCCCCGCGCGATGCGCTTCGCAGCCTCGTGGATATAGCGGATCGGGCTCTCGCCGCCGACCGGGCCGTAGTAACAATGCGAAGGCGAGATGCCGAGCCGCTGTGCCAGCAGCGCTTCCGGATCGCGATAGCGCCAGCTCAGAAAGTTCACGACGTCAAGCGACTGCACCTCGCCCAGCAGCTTTGCGCCGGCGTCTGCTTCCGCGCGCCGCAGCGCCTGTTCGAGCAGATCGAGCGGCTCGAGGCCATCAGTGATCTCCCTGGGACGGTCGACAATCTCGCCGACGCCGACGATGACGGGGATGCGGTCTGGGGAAACAGTCGTCATTGTTCTTGCTTCTTCACTCTCTGAGATCTCCGACCTCATCCTGAGGAGCCTGCGAAGCAGGCGTCTCGAAGGATAGGCCACGGGCGCTCATGGTTCGAGACGGCGCTTGCGCGCCTCCCCAGCATGAGGGTCCATCATTCCGCCACCAGCGCATTCATGTGCTCGACGGCCTCCGCAAACTCTTGCTTGAACTCCTGCACCACGGCGCCGGCCGACTTCACGCTGTCGATCAGCCCGACGCCCTGGCCGACGAAATAGCTGACGAGATCACGCGCCTTGGCATTGCCGCTCGCCGCCGCGCGGTCGATGGAGTTGAAGGCGTCGCGACTGATGATGCTCTGGAGCGGCATCGGCAGCGCGCCCGGGCTCTCCGGCGCGCGGTCCCAGGCATCGGTCCAGACCGAGCGGAGCTGTCGCGCCGGCTTGCCGGTACGGCCCTTCGAGCGCACCGCGTCGCGTGAGGACGCCGCGATCATCTTCTCGCGAAAAATCTCCGTGGTCTCGGCCTCGACGGTCGCAAGCCACACCGATCCGGTCCAGGCGCCGGCCGCGCCCATCGCCATGCAGGCCGCCATCTGCCGGCCCGTCATGATGCCGCCGGCGGCCAGCACCGGCACCTCGCGGATCGGCTTGATCGCCTTAATCACCTCCGGCACCAGCACCATGGTCGAGACCTCGCCGCAATGGCCGCCGGCTTCCGTGCCCTGCACCACGAGAATGTCGACGCCGGCTGCGACCTGGCGCAGCGCGTGCTCCTTGGCGCCGACAAGCGCAGCAACGGGCACGCCGTGGGTCTTGCCCATCTCGATCATGGCCTTCGGCGGCACGCCGAGTGCATTGGCGATGAGCCGGATCGGATGGCGGAACGAAACTTCGAGCAGCTCCAGCGCCGTCTTGGCGTCGAACGGCTGCGGCTGGTCGGCGGCGACCTCAGTGGTCGTCAGTTCAATGTCGTACTTCTTCAGGAGATCGCGCGCGTAGTTGCGGTGCTCTTGCGGCACGCGCGTTTCCAGGCTCTTCCAGGTGACGTTCTTCTCGCCCGCGGTGGAGATGTTTTCGGGGATCAGCACGTCGATGCCGTAGGGCTTGCCATCGACGTGATCGTCGATCCATCTCAGCTCGCGTTCGAGCGTATCAGGCGTGTGCACGGTGGCACCTAACACGCCAAAGCCGCCGGCGCGGCTGACGGCCGCAATGACGTCGCGGCAATGGCTGAAGGCGAGCAGCGGGAACTCGATCCCCAGCATGTCGCAAATTGGCGATTTCATGGCTCTCTCCCGGCGGTCTTCGCGTTCTCGTTGCTGTCGCGGCGAAGCAAAGCGACGCTAGCGGATCGTCGCTGGCGATGCCATGCCGGATTCGACGGCGCATCTTGCGTGGACACGCCGCGCGATGCTCCACTCGCAGGCTAACTCCTGGTGCATGGAGGGCTTCGGGATGGAGTCCGAAGCGCCGGCGCAGGCGGCAGCCAGGCGAGGTCGCATGACGCCAGCCTGAGGCCCGCGCCGGGCGCAGATCGAGCAGCCCTTGTCATCTGCCATTTGCGGGCTAATTAATGCAGGCGCATCTTTCCGCCGGAGCCTCTCGCATGACCGATACCCCTGCCTACGTGCCGCCCAAAGTCTGGACCTGGAACAAGGAAAATGGCGGGCAGTTCGCCAACATCAACCGCCCGATCGCCGGCCCCACCCACGACAAGGAGCTACCGGTCGGCCGCCATCCGCTCCAGCTCTATTCGTTGGCGACGCCGAACGGGGTGAAGGTGACGGTGATGCTGGAAGAGTTGCTGGCGCTCGGCCATAAGGGCGCCGAATACGACGCCTGGTTGATCAGGATCGGCAACGGTGACCAGTTCGGCAGCGGTTTTGTCGACATCAATCCGAACTCCAAGATCCCGGCGCTGATGGACCGCTCCGGGCCCGAGCCGATCCGGGTGTTCGAGTCCGGCTCGATCCTGTTCTACCTCGCCGAGAAGTTCGGCGCCTTCCTGCCGAAGGACGTCAAGACCCGCACTGAGGCGATGTCCTGGCTGTTCTGGCAGATGGGCAGCGCGCCCTATCTCGGCGGCGGCTTCGGCCATTTCTACGCCTACGCGCCGACCAAGATCGAATACGCCATCGATCGCTTCGCGATGGAGACCAAGCGCCAGCTCGATGTGCTCGACCGGCGGCTCGCCGACAACGAATATCTCGCGGGCAGCGAGTACACCATCGCCGATATGGCGGTGTGGCCCTGGTACGGCGCCCTCGCCAAGGGCTTGGTCTATGGCGCCGGCGAATTCCTCTCGGTGCAGGACTACAAGAACGTGCAGCGCTGGACCGATCAGATCGCCAAGCGCCCGGCCGTGAAGCGCGGCCGCATGGTCAATCGTGTCTCCGGCGATCCCGCCAGCCAGCTCCACGAGCGCCACGACGCGAGCGATTTCGAGACCAAGACGCAGGACAAGCTCTCGCCGGCGATGTAGCGCTTCTTCACCTCTCCCCGCCTGCGGGGAGAGGTCGGATCGCTCTTGCGATCCGGGTGAGGGGGAGTCTCCGCGAGAAGGTGCAGCGTCGACTCCTCTCATCGCGAGCGGCAGGCGCGATCGCATATGACTTTTGGCGGCGTCCGAGCGCGCGCCTCGTCCTTCGAGACGACCGCTTCGCGGTCTCCTCAGGATGAGGCTAAGCGGCACTTGCCCGTTGAAGCTGCTGCCGCGCACTCGGTCCTTCATCCTGAGGGCCCGCCAACGGCGGGCGTCTCGAAGGATGGCCACAAAGAAGGGCTCTCCCAAATGCGACTACCCTGCCGCAAGCGAGGGAGGGAACAGAGAGTGCGGATCACGCCATGCTCAGCTCGTGGCGTCCCACCACCATCCAGTGCACCTCGTCCGGACCGTCCGCAAAGCGGAGGTGACGCACGTCCTGATACATCTCGGCCAGCGGCGTCCAGTGCGAGATGCCGGTGGCGCCGTGCATCTGGATAGCCTGGTCGATGATCTTGCAGGCGCGCTCCGGCACCATGGCCTTGACCATGGAGACCCAGACGCGGGCCTCCTTGTTGCCGAGCACGTCCATCGCCTTCGCGGCCTTCAGCACCATCAGCCGCATCGCCTCGATCTCGCAGCGGGCCTGCGCGATGATTTGCATGTTGCCGCCGAGATGGGCGATCTTCTTGCCGAAGGCTTCGCGGGTGAGGCCGCGCTGCACCATGAGGTCGAGCGCCTTCTCGGCCTTGCCGATGGTGCGCATGCAGTGATGGATGCGGCCGGGGCCAAGGCGGAGCTGCGAGATCTCGAAGCCGCGGCCCTCGCCGAGCAGGATGTTCTCCTTGGGCACCCGGACATTATTGAAGCGCATATGCATGTGGCCGCGCGGAGCGTGGTCCTGGCCGAACACGTACATCGGCCCGAGCACCTCGACGCCGGGCGTATCGCGCGGCACGAGGATCTGCGACTGCTGCTTGCTCGGTGCCGCATCCGGATTGGTCTTCACCATCACGATGAGGATCTTGCAGCGGGGGTCCCCTAAGCCTGAGATGTAGTACTTCTCGCCGTTGATGACCCATTCGTCGCCGACGAGTTTGGCCGTGGTCGAGATGTTCTTTGCGTCGGAGGAGGCGACGTTCGGCTCGGTCATGACGTAAGCCGAGCGGATCTCGCCGTTGAGCAGCGGCTTCAGCCATTTCTCCTTCTGCTCCTTGGTGCCGACGCGCTCCAGAACTTCCATGTTGCCGGTGTCGGGCGCCGAGCAATTCATGGTTTCGGATGCCAGCGGGCTCTTGCCGAGCTCGGAGGCGATATAGGCGTAGTCGAGATTCTTCAGGCCCTGGCCGGTCTCGTCATCGGGCAGGAAGAAGTTCCAGAGGCCTTCCTGCTTGGCCTTGTTCTTGGCCTTCTCGAGCACCTCGAGCTGCTTCGGCGTAAAGCTCCAGCGATCCTCCTTGTTCTCGCCGGCCTTGGCAAACTCGATCGACATCGGCTCGACGGTGTCGCGGATGAACTTCTTGACGTGGTCGTAGAGCGGGCGGACCTGGTCCGACATGCGCAAGTCGTTGAGCTCGTCGCCGGGATTGAGGGTGTAGTTGGTGGTGCGGGGAATGTAGGTGTGCTTTGTCATTGTTCCTCCCGGAGCGCTAGGATTCCGCTGAGCGCAAGAATAGTCGCAGCGCCGCCAAAGTGCGAGCGCGCATTTTTCACGCAGAGCCATGCCACGCGATGGAATATCGCCAAGGCGTTTGAAATGTTGTTTGAATGGTGATGAGGTTTCGCTGCGCTCGCGACAACCTCCGCTGTCATCGCCCGATTCAATCGGGCGATCCAGTATTCCAGAGACGACGGTGATTGAACCGAAAAGCCGCGGCGTACCGGATGCCCCGGTCCCGGCTCCGCTAATAGGCTACGCCGGGCCTACAAGCGCTCTCGGCCGGCGAAGCTTCAGCGGAGACGGCAAGCCGGGGCATGGCCCAGACCTAGTTCGGCATCCGATGCATCGCGCAGATCTTGTTGCCGTCGAGGTCGCGCAAATAAGCGAGATAGAGCTTGCCGCCTGGGCCCTGGCGGACACCGGGCGGATCCTCAATCGAGGTCGCACCGGCCGCGACTCCGGCCGCGTGCCAAGCCTCGACCTGCTCCGGCGAATTGCAGGCAAAGCCGATCGTGCCGCCATTCGCGCAGGTCGCCGGTTCGCCGTTGATCGGCTTCGACACCGAGAACACACCGGTCTTGGTGATGTAGAAGATGCGATGGCCGTCGACCCTGGCCGGCCGCACCTCGAGCGTGCCGAGCAGCTTGTCGTAGAACGCCTTGGCCTTGTCGAGATCGTTGGTGCCGATCATCACGTGCGAGAACATTTGCCCATTCCCTCCGAGTTTGGAGCCCGGATGGAGCGCAGCGAAATCCGGGTCTGTTTGCTTTTGGCTGTCCCGGATTACGCTGCGCTCCATCCGGGTTAACGAGATCAAAACGCCGTATAGCCGCCGTCGATCACGAATGTATCGGCGGTGTGATACGACGACGCCTTGCTCATCAGATACACTGCAATGCCGCCGAAATCGGATGCCTCACCGAAGCGCCGCACCGGAATGCGCGGCATCACGTTGGCGACGAACTTGTCGTTGGCCATGAGCCCCGCGGTCATGTCGCTCTTGATCCAGCCCGGCAGGATCGCGTTCGCGGTGACCCCGTAACGCGCGAGCTCGACGCCGAGCGCACGCACCAGCGCGTTGATGGCGGCCTTGGTCGCCGCATAATGCTCGTTGCGCGCGGTGCCGAAGATCGAGGCGAGGCTCGAGGTCGCAACCAGCCGGCCGAAGGGGTCGCCGGCATTGGCACGCTCGGTCATGTGCTTTGCCGCGGCCTGGAACGCGTGGAATACGCCGTCGAGATTGGTCGAAAACATCGTGCGCCATTCCTGTTCGGTGCGCTCGATGAACGAGCGCCGCCCGCCGCCACCGATGCCTGCGTTGGCAAAGCAGCCGTCAACCCGACCGAACGCGTCGAGCGTCGCCTTCATCGCAGCATCGACCGAGGCCGGATCGGTGACGTCGCAGACGCGGGTGTCAACTTTGCCGGCAAGGCCGGCCAGGCTCGCGGCAGCAGCCTTGTTCTTGTCAGCATTGCGGCCCCAGATCGAGACGTTGCAGCCCTGGCCGGCGAGCGCCTGCGCAATGCCGAGCCCGATGCCGCCATTGCCGCCGGTGATCACGGCGACGCGGCCGGAAAGGTCGAAAAGGTTCATGGCGCGTTTCCTGTTTTGGCCTGCGGCGGATCAGCCGCTGCGCGCAAGATTGCTTGCTATGCTCTGATCACCATGGACAAGACCGCGCCAAAAATCAAATATGCGCCCGGAAAAACAAATTCCGGTCTGCGAAACTGACGCAGGCGGCAAGCTGACGAGGAAACCATGCAGTTCAAACACGTCACGCTCGATCTCGATGGTTCGGTCGCGATCCTCAAGCTCGACCATCAGGAGGTGATGAACGCAGTCTCCTTGGACATGCTGGGCGGCCTTGCCGAAGCTCTGGATGCGATCGAGGAGAAGAAGGATGAGGTGCGCTGCGTCGTTTTGACCGGCGCTGGGCGGGCGTTCTGCACCGGGGCAAATCTCCAGGGCCGCAACAACCAGCCGAAGAAGACCAAGGCCGGCCTGACGCTGGAGACCGGCTTTCATCCGTTCCTGCGCCGCATCCGCAACCTGCATTGCCCGATCGTGACCGCGGTCAACGGTCCCGCCGCCGGCGCCGGCATGAGCTTCGCGCTGCTCGGTGACATGATCCTGTGCGCGCGCTCGTCCTATTTCCTGCAAGCCTTCCGCCGCATCGGTCTTGTGCCGGATTGCGGCTCCACCTGGCTCTTGCCGCGCCTGATCGGTCGGGCGCGCTCGATCGAATTGTCGCTGATGGGCGAGCGGCTGCCGGCCGAGAAGGCATTGGAATGGGGCCTCGTCAACCGCGTCTATGATGACGGCGTGCTGATGGAGGAGGCGATGAAGCTCGCACGCGAGCTCGCCAGCGGCCCGACGGTGGCGCTGTCGCTGATCCGCAAACTCTACTGGGACAGCCCGGAAAATTCTTTCGAGGATCAGCTTAACCTCGAATTCCAGTGCCAGCTTCGAGCGGGCGACACCGATGACTTCCGCGAAGGCGTCGGCGCGTTCCTGGAGAAGCGCCCCGCGCAGTTCAAAGGCAAATGATCGAGGCGGAGCTTTCCCGCAGCGTCGCGCGCTGGTGTCCCGGTGCGACCGGCGTCGCCGGCGCGGCCAAGCTCTCTGGCGGCGCCAGTCAGGAAACGTGGCGCTTCGATATCGTGCATCCCGATGGGCTGATAGGCGCAATCCTGCGCCGCTCGCCGAAGGGCTATGGCGCCGCGCCAACGCGCGCGGCAGGCCTCGCCGCTGAAGCGCAGCTGATGCAGCTCGCCTATGAGGCTGGCGTGCCGTCGCCGCGCGTGATGCATGTGCTCACGCCGGAGGACGATCTCGGCACGGGCTTCATCATGCAGCGGATCGAGGGCGAGACTATCGCCCGCAAGATCCTTCGCGATGAGGAGTTCGCAGCCGCACGGCCGCTGCTGGCGCGGCAGATCGGCGACGTGCTCGCCGGTTTGCACAAGCTGCCGCTGCACAAGCTGCCGGAGCTGCGCCGCATGACCGCGGCGAAGGAGGTCGATGAGTTCGAGCGGGACTATCGCAGCCTGAACTGGCCCAAGCCCGTGTTCGAGCTGGCGCTGCGCTGGCTGCGCGACCACGATCCCGGTCCCTCGGCGGAGGAGACGTTGGTACATGGCGATTTCCGCAACGGCAATCTTATCATCGGCGCCGACGGTATCCGTGCCGTGCTGGACTGGGAGCTCGCCCATCTCGGCGATCCCATGGAGGATCTCGGTTGGGTCTGCGTCAACTCGTGGCGTTTCGGCGAGATCGACAAGCCGGTTGGCGGCTTCGGCTCGCGCGAGGAGCTGTTTGCGGGCTATGAGGCCGCGGGCCGCAAGGTCGATCCGCCGCGCGTGAAATTCTGGGAAGTAATGGGCACGCTGCGCTGGGGCATCATGTGCGGCGGCATGATGCAGCGGTTTCGCGAGGGGCCTGACCATTCCATGGAGCGCGCCATGATCGGACGCCGCGCCTCCGAGACCGAGATCGATCTGTTGCGGCTGCTGGCGCCGCGCGGGAGCTGATGCATGCAGGACGAACCCACGCCGATCGAGCTGACAAAGTCAGTCGCCGATTTCTTGCGCAACGAGATCACGCCGCTGATCTCCGGCCACCAGGCTTTCAAGCTGCGCGTCGCCATCAACATCCTCGATCTCGTGACGCGGCAGCTGACGCGGGAGGAGGGCAGCGATGCGGCGGAGGTGGAGCGGCTGCGCGCGCTGCTGGGCATGGACGGTTCATTGATCGAGCTCAACCGCACGCTCGCGATGCGCATTGCCAAAGGCGAGATCGATCTCGCAACGCCGGGCCTTGCCGAGCACCTCTGGCAGACCACGATGGACAAGCTCGCAGTCGATCAGCCGAATTACGCGTCATACAAGCGAGAGCTGTCGCGAGGCGGGTAGCTCTCTCCCCGTCATTGCGAGCGCAGCGAAGCAATCCAGAGTCTTTCCACGGAGGCGGTCTGGATTGCTTCGTCGCAAGAGCTCCTCGCAATGACGGGGGGAAAGACTCGTTTACTTCCCCACCCATTTCGGTGGTCGCTTCTCCGCAAACGCCTTCGGGCCCTCGATGTAATCCTGCGACGCCACCATCGCCTTCACCGCCGGATACTCCCGCTGCTGCTCGATCGCCTGTTCCAGCGAGACGCCAAGCCCTTTCTGGATTGCCTGCTTCGAGGCCCGTATGGACATCGGCGAGTTCTTGGTGATCATCTCCGCCCAGCGCAGCGCGGCGTCGAGCGCCTCGCCTCGCGGCACCACCTCGTTGACGAAGCCGAGCTCGAGGCCTTCCTTGGCACTGACATGCCGCGCGGTAAGGATCATGCCCATGGCGCGTTTGAGGCCGATCTGCCGTGGCAGGCGGTGCAGGCCACCGGCGAGCGCGGCCAGGCCAACGCGCGGCTCGGGCAGCGCGAAGGTGGCATTCTCCGAGGCAATGATGAGGTCGCAGGCCAGCGCGATCTCGAAGCCGCCGCCCATCGCGACGCCGTTCACGGCGGCGATGATCGGCTTGTCGCAGTCGAACCGCGAGGTCAGGCCCGCAAACCCACCCTTGTCCCAGCCGCGTTTGCCGCCCGCGGCCTGCCACTTCAGATCGTTGCCGGCGCAGAACGCCTTGTCACCGCTGCCGGTGACGATCGCGATCCATTGCTCGGGATCGGCCGAGAAATCGTCGAAGACCTTGTTGAGCTCGAAATGCGCGTCCGTGTGCAGCGCGTTATAGACCTCGGGCCGCGACAGTGTGACGATCGTGATCGGGCCCTTGCGTTCCACCTTGGAAAATTTCAGCTCCATGATCGCTCCCGCATTTTCTCGTGAAGGAATATTGTCGTCATACTAGCGCGCGGGTGCGCTTGAGCACCACCGAAATGCGCAAGCGCGCCTTGCGTGCCTCACACGTCTCGGCTTGCTTGACTTGGATGCGCTCTTCTCCGCTTAATCGTGCGAAGCAAGAATGCGCTTAGCGCCTTAACGCAAAACGAAAAATCATTGAGGGAGAGACCCTTGGATTTCTCATTGCCTGACGATCTCGTCGCCTATCTCGGAGAGCTCGACCGTTTCATCGAGCGCGAGATCAAGCCGCTGGAGGAGGCCGATGACAACATCCGCTTCTTCGATCACCGCCGCGAATGGGCGCGCACCGATTTCGAGAATGGCGGCCTGCCGCGCCACGAATGGGAGGCGCTGCTGCGCAAGGCCAAGGACCTGGCGGACGCCGCGGGTCATCTGCGTTTTCCGGTGCCGAAGCAATTTGGCGGCAAGGACGGCTCCAATCTCTGGATGGCCGTGATCCGCGAGCATTTTGCCGCCAAGGGACTCGGCCTGCACAACGATCTCCAGAACGAGCATTCCATCGTCGGCAATTTCCCCGTTGTCACCATGCTCGACCGCTACGGCCGCGACGATCAGAAGGCGATGATCGACGGCTCGATCAAAGGCAAGTACCGCATCACCTTTGGCCTAACCGAGCCGCATCACGGCTCGGACGCCACCCATATGGAGACGCGCGCGGTGCCGGCGACCCGCGACAACGTCAAGGGCTGGATCATCAACGGCGACAAGATGTGGACGACAGGCATGCATGTTGCCACGCATTGCGCGCTGTTTGCGCGCACGAGCGGCAATCACGGCGATGCGCGCGGCATCACCTGTTTCCTGGTGCCGGCGAAGAGCGACGGCGTCAAGGTCGAGGAGTACATGTGGACCTTCAACATGCCGACCGACCATCCCCGCGTCAGCTTCACGGACGTGTTCGTGCCCGAGGATGCGCTGTTCGGCGAGGTGGGCCGCGGCCTGTCGCTGGCGCAGTGCTTCGTGCACCAGAACCGCATCCGCCAGGCCGCGAGCTCGCTCGGCGCCGCGGTTTACTGCATCAACGAGAGCGTGAAATATGCCCGCGAGCGCAAGCCGTTCGGCAAGGCGCTCGCCGAGAATCAGGCGATCCAGTTCCCGCTGGTCGAGCTCGCCACGCAGGCCGAGATGCTGCGTCTTCTGATCCGCAAGACTGCCTGGGAGATGGACCAGCTCACCGAAGAGCAGATTGAGCGCACGCTCTCTGATCGCGTCTCCATGTGCAATTACTGGGCAAACCGCCTCTGCTGCGAATCCGCCGACCGCGCCATGCAGGTCCATGGCGGCATGGGCTACTCACGCCACAAGCCGTTCGAGCACATCTACCGCCACCACCGGCGCTATCGCATCACCGAGGGCAGTGAGGAGATCCAGATGCGGAAGGTGGCCGGGTTCTTGTTCGGCTATATGGGGCCGGGGAAGCATTAGCGCTAGCACCGTAGGGTGGGCAAAGCGAAGCGTGCCCACCACCTCTCCCGCAATCGTCGAAGAATGGAGGGCGCGGCGCTTTGCGCCTTTGCCCATCCTACGGCACTACGCGGTCAATTCACCCGTCGCTCTTTCCCGGCCCAATACGGCTCACGCAATTGGCGCCGCAAAATCTTGCCGCTCGGATTCCTCGGCAGCGCCGGCAGAAACTCCACGGTCTTGGGCGTCTTGTAGCCAGCGATGCGCTCGCGGGTGAAGTTGATGATGTCGGTGGCTGTGGCCTGCTTGCCAGGCTTCATGACCACCATGGCCTTCACCGCCTCGCCCCATTTGTCGTCAGGCACGCCGATCACGGCGGCCTCCGCGACATCAGGATGATCGCACAACGCACTCTCGACCTCGGCCGGGTAGATGTTCTCGCCGCCCGAGATGATCATGTCCTTGATGCGATCGTGGATATAGAGATACCCGTCCTCGTCCATGTAGCCGGCATCGCCGGTGCGCAGCCAGCCGTCGGAACGAAGCGCAGCGGCGGTCGCCTCGGGCAGGTTCCAATACCCGGCCATGTTGGAGCCCGAGCGCGTCGCGATCTCGCCGACCTGGCGCGGCGGCAGCGGCTTGCCGTCGACGTCCAGGATCGCGATCTCGACGCCCGGCAGTGCCTTGCCGGCCGAGCGCATCCGCTCCAGTCCCTCGATGTGGTCTTCCGGCGGCAGCGCGACGATGGTGCCGGTGGTCTCGGTCATGCCGTACATTTGCACGAAACCGCATTTGAAGACCTCGATGCACTCCTTCAGCAGCGCCGCCGGAATTGGCGAGGCGCCATACAGCATGTATTTCAGCCGCGAGAAATCGACCGTCTTCGCGCGCGGCTGCCGCACCACGAACTGCATTGCCGCCGGCACCATGAACAGCTTCGTGATCCCGGACTGCTCGAAGAAGTCCAGAACCTTGGTCGGATCGAACTCGCGCGCGATCACGCCGCGGGCGCCGTGATAGAGCCCCATCACGCCCCAGCCCGAGCCGCCGATGTGGAAGATCGGCATCGCCACCAGCGAGACATCATCGGTCGACCACCGGTTCCACTCCGGCTTGTCCTCGGCATTACCGGTCTGTACCAGATTGAGGAAGTTCGCGTGCGAGAGCATTGCGCCCTTCGGCTTGCCGGTCGTACCCGACGTATAGAGCTGGATCGCGATATCCTTGGTGTCGATCGGGACCCTCGGATCGTCACCGCTCTGCGTGTCCCGCCAAGCCGCAAAATCCTGCCATTCCGGCGCGCCGCCTTCGGTGGTGATGATTGTACGCAGGCCCGGCAACTGGTCCTTGATTTGGCGAACGAGCGCGATGAACTCCGGCCCGACGAACAGCACCGGCGCCTTGCAGTCCTCGACGATGAAGGCGACCTCGGGTCCCGCGAGCCGCCAATTCACTGGCGCCATCACCACACCGGCCTTCATGGCGCCCATCAACAGCTCGAAATAGATGTCGCTGTTCTTGCCGAGATAGGCGATGCGGTCGCCTTTCTTCACGCCCATTGCGATCAACGCGTGGGCGACCTTGTTGGTGTTGACGTCGAATTCGGCGAAGCTGGTGAGTCGGCCCTCGAACTCGTAGGCAATGGCGCTGCCGCGGCTTTTCGCGCGCTCGCGCACCATGTCGGCGAGATTGGCCAGAGGCTGTGTGGGCATGTTTCTGCCGTCGTCTTGTTCTTATGCCGCAGAGTGTGGCGTCATCCGCGGGTGAAGACAAGACGGGACAAATCAGCCGCGGTTTCGTGTCCCCGAACGCGACGCATCACGAAGTGATGCGCTGCTCAGCCGGGACCCAGCATCCGGCGAGATGGGCCCCGGCGCTCAGCAGCGCACCAGGCCGAAGGCGGCGCGCTGCGCTGCGTCCGGGGCACGGGGGAGATCATCCCCGTTTGGCCCGGTCCTTCTCGTTCTGCGCCATGATGCTCTCGCGCGCGGCTTTCCAGTCGTCGTCGCTCCAGTCCCGGAGCTGGTAGAAATTGCCGCCCATGGCGAGCGCCTGCGCGCCGTCCATGGCGATGGTCTCGCCGTTGATCCAGTCGCAGCCGCCGGAGATCAGGAACACCGCGAGGTTCTGCAGTTCCTCCATGGTGCCGACTCGGCCCATCGGGTTCATCGCCTTGGTGCGCGCGCCGGCCTCGTCGCCGGGCTTGATCCGCTTGCTCATGCCTTCGGTCGGGATTTCGCCCGGCGCGATGGTGTTGAGGCGGATGCCGTAGCGGCCCCATTCGGTGGCGAGCGACATCGTCATGGCGTGGATCGCCGACTTGCTCATCGCCGATGGCACCACGTAAGGCGAGCCGTTGCGCACCCAGGTCACGGTGATCGAGACGACGTTGCCGGGCTGCTTCAAGGCGATCCAGCGCTTGCCGACCGCCTGCGTGACGTAGAACGTGCCGTGCATGACGATGCTGGCGACGGCATCGAAGCCGCGCGGCGAGAGCTCCTCGCTGCGCGAGATGAAATTGCCGGCAGCATTGTTGATGAGATCGGTGAGGGGACCGTCGCGAAAGATGGTCTCGATCATCTCCTCCACCGCGAGAGCGTTGCGGATGTCGACACCATGGCTGGTGACGCGGCCGCCATAGAGATCCATCAATTCGGTCGCGGTCTCGTCGCACACGATCTTACGCCGGCCGCAGATGTGCACCTCGGCGCCGAGCTGGAGGAAGCGCGCCGCCATCGACTTGCCGAGCCCGGTGCCGCCGCCGGTCACGAGAATGCGGCGTCCGGCCAGAAGATTTTCCTTGAACATGGGTGTTTCCCCCGTAGGGATTGTCAGTTAATTGGTCGATTGACTAAATCCGGCCGCCAGCGTCCTGTAAAGCGGCACTGAACAAGAACAGGGGAGAATTCATCCATGGAAGAGCGCGTCTCGATTTTGATCTCGGACGGCGTCGCCGACGTGCGCCTGATGCGCGCCGACAAGATGAATGCGCTGGATCAGGCCATGTTCGAGGCCCTTGTCGCTGCGACCGAGCGGCTTTCGAAGGAAAAGGGCGTGCGCGTCGTCGTGCTGTCCGGCGAGGGCCGCGCTTTCTGCGCCGGCCTCGACATGGGGCGTTTTGCCGCCATGAAGGAGAAGGGTGGCAACGGAATTCCGGGTGGCGAAAATCGTGACCTCACCAAGCGCACGCATGGGCAGGCGAACTTTCCGCAGGCCGCGGTGTGGGGCTGGCGTCAGCTTCCGGTGCCTGTGATTGCGGCCGTCCACGGCGTTGCTTTCGGCGGCGGCTTCCAGCTCTCGCTCGGCGCCGACATGCGCTTCCTCGCACCCGATACGCGGATGTCGATCATGGAGATCAAATGGGGCCTCGTGCCCGACATGGCGGGCACGCCGATCCTGGCAAGCCTGGTGCGCGACGACATCCTGCGCGATCTCACCTACACCGGCCGCATCTTCTCCGCGCAGGAGGCGATGACTTACGGCCTCGCCACCCGCATCTGCGACGATCCGCGCGCAGCGGCCCTGGAAGCCGCGCGCGAGATCGCTGGCAAGAGTCCCGACGCGATCCGTGCGGCAAAACGCCTGCTCAACAATCTCTCGGTCGATCCGGGCCCCGCGCTGCTCGCCGAATCCGTCGAGCAGCAGAAGCTGATCGGCAGCGCGAACCAGACCGAGGCGGTGCGGGCCAATCTGGAGAAGCGCGCGCCGAAGTTTGCGGATTAACACAGACCTCATCCCGACGAGCCGCGCAGCGGCGTCTCGAGGGATGGGCCACGGGCTCTCATGGTTCGAGACGGCGCTTTGCGCCTCCTCACCATGAGGGCGACTTTGAACAAGAAGAAGAACAAATGAGCGAAACGTCTCAATTCCTGGGCATCGTCTCCGGCAACCGTCGCCGCTCTCACGCCGAGGTCGCTGACCGTGCCGACCGCATCGCGAGTGGCCTTGCCGAGCTCGGCGTCAAGCCAGGTGATTGCGTCTGCATGCTGATGCGCAACGACATCGCCTTCCTGGAGGCCGCCTATGCTGCGATGCGGCTCGGCGCCTATGGCGTGCCCATCAACTGGCACTTCAAGCCGGAGGAGATCAATTACATCCTGGAGGATACCGGCACCTCCGTGCTGATCGGACATGCCGACATGCTGCATGCCTTGCGCGGTGCCATATCGAACGGCGTCACCGTGCTCAGCGTGCCGACGCCGCCGGAAATCCTGTCCAATTACAAGATCGATCCGGATCATCTGAAGATTCCGGAGTTCGCGATCGATTTTGAGTCTTGGCTCGCCCAGCAACAACCCTATGACGGCCCGGTCGTGCCGCAGCCGATGAGCATGATCTACACCTCGGGGACGACAGGCCATCCCAAGGGCGTCCGCCGCAATGCGCCGACGCCGGAGCAGCAGGCTGCCGGCGAGCGCATGCGCGCGATGATCTACGGCCTCAAGCCCGGCGCCCGCGCGCTGTTGCCGGGCCCGCTCTATCATTCCGCGCCCAACTCCTTCGGCATCCGCGCCGGCAAGCTCGGGGGCGCACTGGTGCTGATGCCGCGCTTCGAGGCCGAAGAATTTCTCGAACTCATCGAACGATACAGGATCGACACCATCTTCATGGTGCCGACCATGTTCATCCGCCTGATGAAGCTGCCGGAAGAGGTGCGCAGGAAATATGACGTCTCCTCGCTGCGCCACGTCATCCATGCCGCCGCGCCATGTCCGGCCGACGTCAAGCGCGCCATGATCGAATGGTGGGGACCGGTGATCTACGAATTCTACGGCTCGACTGAGTCCAGCGCGGTCACCTTCGCAACCTCGGAGGATGCGCTGAAGAAGCCCGGCACGGTCGGCAGGATCTCGCCCGGCGCGGAACTGCGCTTCATCGGGGATGACGGCCGCGTGCTTCCGGTGGGCGAAGTCGGCGAGATCTATTCCTGCATGGCCGGGATGGCCGATTTCACCTACCACAACAAGCCGGAGAAGCGCGCCGAGATCGACCGCGATGGCTTCATCACCTCCGGCGATGTCGGCTACATCGACGAGGACGGTTACGTCTTCATCTGCGACCGTAAGCGCGACATGGTGATCTCAGGCGGCGTCAACATCTATCCGGCCGAGATCGAATCCGTGCTGCACGCAGTGCCTGGCGTGCATGATTGCGCCGTGTTCGGCATCCCCGATGCCGAGTTCGGGGAGGCGCTGATGGCGGTGGTCGAGCCGCAGGCCGGCATCACGCTCGAGGCCGCCGAGGTCCGGGCGCGATTGAAGGCTTCGCTCGCCGACTACAAGGTGCCGAAGCACATCGAGATCCGCAGCGGGCTGCCGCGCGAAGATTCCGGAAAAATCTTCAAGCGCCGCCTGCGCGATCCCTATTGGGAGCAGGCCGGACGCAAGATCTAGCCGGGTGCGCAAGGCGATACCCGGGACAGTGAGAGCCAAGGTCCCGGATGTCGCCTCGCGCAGCCGGGCTTCGTTTTGTGGGTATCGAGCCGTCTTCGCAGAGACAGATTTCGAACCTATATAGATGGCGTCATCCACCTTCGGATCATCCCATGGCTCCCGTTTCCATCCTGCTCAACCTGCTCTGGATCCTCATCGGCGGCGCCTGGATGGCGTTCGGCTGGCTGATCGCCGCGGTCATCATGGCCATCACTATCATCGGCCTGCCCTGGGCGCGGGCGGCCTTCAACATCGCCGTCTACACGCTGCTGCCATTCGGCTCGAAGGCGGTGCGGCGCGACGAGGTCACCGGGATGAGCGATATCGGCACCGGCCCGCTCGGGGTGATCGGCAATATCATCTGGTTCGTGCTCGCCGGCTGGTGGCTGGCCCTCGGCCATCTCCTCACCGCCCTGGTTCTCGCCGTGACCATCATCGGCATCCCCTTCGCCTGGGCGCATTTGAAGCTCGCAGGCATCGCGCTGTGGCCGATCGGCAAGGTGGTCGTGCCGGCTTAGGCATGGACCTGTCAACGACGGCCTCCGGCGGCAGAGCGGAAGTGGCCCAGCTTGCGGGCCTCGTCGGTTGATGACGCAACTCGGACGTGAACCAAGATGGGAAGCTGTTCGCTCCGCATCGACGCTGGCGATACGGCGCGTCATCTCGTCCGCGCGGGCCGCCACGGCAAGGAGCAATCACTCTCGTCGCTCTCAGGACCGAGCGAGTTGGCTAGGGCGCCACGTCGCACTCAGTTCGTCAATATTTCTTACGGTAATTCCCCGGAGTTGCTGTTTTGTCAAACCCGGTCTGGGATGTGGCATTCGACGCCTCCGCTGTGGGCAACACCCGCGCTGCAATCGAATCGTACATTGAGTTGGAGACGATCATGCGCAACATCGTACTGGTGATGGTATTCGTGGTCTCGCTGGCGGCTCCGGCTTTGGCTCAGAAGCCCGAGATTGAAGCGATCAACACCAAATTTATTGAATTCTTCAACAAGGGCGATTTCTCTGGTATCGGCTCGCTCTATACCGCTGATGCGATCGCGATGCCGCCCGGCTCCTCGTTGGTGCAGGGCCGAGCAGCCATCGAAGTAATGTGGAAAGGCATGGCGGATCAAGTCGGCGACCCGAAGCTCACAACTGTTGACGTGAAGTCGCTCGGCCCTTCGGCGGCACGCGAGATCGGCACGTTTGCTCTGAAGACCAAAGGGCCGACACCGCAGGAAGTGACTGGGAAGTACGTCGTTGTTTGGGAAAAGGTCGGAAATGACTGGAAGCTCGCCACCGACATATGGAACGAGGGCAAGTAGGCCGCCCGTAGGCGTACGTGTCCGTTATTGGGCGAAGTCACGGCTCGTGTCATGGAGGTCCGGCTTTTGCGGCAGAGCGGACCAGATTTTCTCATCCTGAGTTTCGCAGTTTGACCCAGGGCGGACCTCGCTCCGTTGCAGCGCGGTCAACTCCGCAATTGAAATCGAGCCTGCGCGGGCTCGGAACGTAACTCAAGCGGGTATGAGATTAATGACTCGCATTGCTATCTGCGCACGAGACCGAGAAAGTCTCGGCGCGGGTCCACAACGGGGCCGGTCCATGTGGCCGGAATTACATCGAGAAGTTCAACGTCCTGTTCCTATTTCGGCGATAAGGCCACGGCAGCGGTGTATCGTGCCGGCCTCAAGTTCGCGATCGAGCGAGGCTGGCTCGAGTTGCACGAGAGTGACACCTACGTGAAGTTCACCCCAGCCGGCGCCGGTCTGTTCGCTTAAGCTCGGCGCTTCCGCCAGCGGCTTTGCTTCAGCCAGCGGCTTTCGCGTCACATCATCTTCAGACGCTGGACGGCACGTCGTTAGAACAAACGCCGACCTGCTACATTGCCATTCACTGCCGAGGGCGGCACTCGAGACAGGCCGGGGAGCAGCGGCCACGACCAATAAAGCAGCCGCAGCGGCCAGGGAATTTGCGATGACGAGCTTGCGTCCTTTGCGATTCCAAGTTGCGCCGATCATGGCCGTCGCTCCTTTTGCAGGTCAGTGAGGACGCTAGGCCGAGTTTGTTTCGGGATGGCTTCGTGGCCGCGCAAATCGGTCTCGTTCACGCGGCAGTGATGGTTTGGGCGGAGCGGGTCTCTTACTACGCTCCTGGGTGTACAGGTTGCGATCAGCTGCTTCGACGGACGGTGGAACCGCCGGTATGAAATGCCTGCCTCGGACGACCTCAAGGCATCGGGCTTGAAATCTCGGAAATAGTCCGCCCATTCCGTTCGCTCGCCGGCAAGGAGCGCAGCGATATCACGAAGTGCGACTGCCGCGCGGTGGCTGCTGGAGATCAGCCACCACGCGACAGCGCGATCTACCGCGTGGGGTCGATCGCAACAACGGGAGAGAGGGCCAGCGCTGTAATCGCGCGTCCTCCGCTGCTGGCGGTCCGCTCATCGCGTGCCCCTTGGCGCGGCATCAGGACCGGCGCGGATATGCCAGCCGCAGGCGTTTCCTGTTGCGCGTTGGCCGGTCCCAATATCACGAACTGGTGCGGCGTAATCGAAAAGCCCAGGACTTCATACGTCGGTAGTTCTGCAGCATTGGCTCCGACTGTTCCCATCACGAGGGCTGCGGCGGCGGCAAGCGACAAGCGATTCCACATCGTAATCTCCATCGGTAATGGTGGCCCTGACCTCGCGAGTAGACTACCGACCCGCCGCAATGGACCTGTCGGCGCGCGCGTGATAAATTCGCAAAATCGTCGGACCGGGTCTTTTTGCACCCTGAGTACAGGGCCGGCGGATATGGCGAAGGCAAACCTCGCACTTCTTGGCAGTTTCCGGCTCCAAACGGACACCGGAGAGCCCATCCCGTTGGCCACCAAGAAGACGACAGCCCTGCTGGCCTATCTGGCACTGCACCCGGACGACCCGCAGGCGCGACCAAAGCTTGCGGCGCTGTTGTGGGGCGACCACGATGAGGCGCAGGCCCGCGACAGTCTGCGACAGGCGCTGAGCCTTTTGCGCAAGGCTTTGTCGCACATCTGTCCTACCGCATTGGTCGCTCAGGAGGACACCATCCGCCTTGAGCCGGCCGCCCTCGAAATCGATGCAAGGGTGTTCGAGGAGCTTATCGCGGAGCCGGGCGTGGCAAACCTGGAGCGGGCCATCGGACTCTATCGTGGCGAATTCCTCGACGGCTTTCAGGTGTCGGCACCAGAATTTGAAAGCTGGGCAGCGGCGGAACGTCAGCGATTCCGTGAACTCGCCTTGGAAGGCATGGCGAAGCTGCTCGATCATCACCTGTCCGCAGGAGTGATCGAACGTGGCATTCACATTGCGACCCGCCTGCTTGCCGCAGATCCCCTGCAAGAGCGTGTTCATCGCACCCTGATGGGGCTGTATGCCCGGCAGGGCAGACAGGGCGCGGCGCTCCGCCAGTATCGAACCTGCGCCGAACTGCTCTCCAGGGAATTGGGAATTGAGCCCGACGCGCAGACCAAGACATTGCAGCGCCATCTCTTGCGAGAGTGGAACCGTACGCAGCCCAAAGCCTCAGCGATATGTAGTTCGGTGCCACAGGGTGCGGTCGGCTGGATCGATCAAGTGCCCGACACGGAAGGCCTGAGCAGAAGCATTCCGCCATCGGTGCATGCGAATGCCGCGCCGGGTAATCTCCCCGTCCAGGCAACAAGCTTTCTGGGCCGCGACAGAGATGTCGCCAGAGCCGGCCGGATACTTTCCAGCGCGCGGCTGGTCACGCTGACCGGCCCCGGCGGGATCGGCAAGACACGGCTCGCCCTCCAGCTTGCGGCGACGATGCGTGACAACTATCCGGATGGCACGTGGCTGGTGGAGCTTGCCGCTTTCGATGATCCCAATGCGACCGGTCACGCCGTCGCCGACGTCTTCGGCATCACACAACAACCCGGCAAGACGATCGAGCAAAGCGTCGCCAATGCGCTTGCCGGACGGAGCCTGCTTCTCATTCTCGACAACTGCGAGCACTTGATCGATGCGATAGCCGGCCTTGCACGGGAGATCCTGTCAACATGCCCGCATGTCAGCCTGCTGGCGACCAGCCGGGAGACGCTGATGGTCCACGGCGAGCGGACCTACCCGGTGCTTCCCCTCGAGTGCGGCGACGGAATCGATGCGCCAGCGGTGGAGCTGTTCGTGGAGCGCGCGCGATTCGTGGAGCCACACTTCGAACTCAATGGTGACGCCGACACGATCTGTGAAATATGCCGCCGCCTTGATGGCATTCCGCTGGCCATCGAGCTCGCAGCAGCCCGAACGCGGGCAATGAGTCCCACTCAGATCCGCGATCGCCTGCATGAACGCTTCCGTCTGCTCACCAGCGGGTCGCGACACGTCTTGAAGCGACATCAGACGCTGCGCCACGCCGTCGAATGGTCGTATGACCTGTTGTCGCCATCCGAGAAGGCCGTGCTTTCGCGCGCATCGGTATTTTCCGGAGGTTTCGGGCTGGAGGCTGCCGAGCGCATCTGTAGCGGCGGCGACATCGCGGCCGCCGATGTTCTCTATCTCCTGGACTCACTGGTACGAAAATCGCTGCTCAGCGCCAAACGGGTCGGGAATGCAGTTCGCTACAGCCAGCTCGAAACCATCAGACAGTTTGCCGAGGAGCGGCTCGCGATGCTGGGTGAAACAGAGGTCTTTCGGGGCCGCCATGCGCAATTTTTCGCGGAGGATGCTGAGACGCACCATAGGATTTGGCGAAGCCCGCAGCAATTGATGGCTTATGTCTGGCTCGATCAGGAAGTGGACAATTTGCGCGCGGCGTTTCGGTGGGCGAGCAGCCAAGATGATATCGATGTTGCGGCCCGGATCGCATCCAGGGTCCCGAGCATGGCGGTCCTCCGCGTGCGCAGCGAACCGCTCAATTGGCCGACGGAGATCGTCGATGCGGCACGACGCGCCGGCCATCGCCGGCTCGGCGCCCTGCTGACTTATGCAGCAAAAAGGGCCTGGAACCTGGGACGTGTTCAAGAGGCGACGCTCTACGCCGAGGAAGCGACAGCGCTGATAGGCAATGCCAACTTCGACCCGCCAGTCTGGGCGTTCTCTGTTCTGGCCATGATTGCGTCCCGACAGGGCAATGCCGAAAGCGCTGTCAAGTTTGCGCGTGCCGGCGCCGAGCACCCGGCGGACCGACGCGAGCGGCAATGCCTGGCGACGCTTCCTTTTTACCTGGCGATGGCCGGCGCGCATGACGAGGCGATGGCGATCGCCGACGACATCGTTGACAAGGTTGCGGCCGCGCGAACGCCAAGTTCGCTCATCGCGGCGCTGTTTTCCAAGGGAAGAGCCTTTAGCGAGGCCAACCCAAGGTGTGCCCTGGATGCGTTGGAGATGGCCCTTGCTCATGCAAGGACATCCGGTAATCGCTACTGGGAGATCGTCATCATCCCCGCCGTCGCGGAGTTGCAGGTGCGGAGCGGCGATCCGGTCAAGACGTTGCGAACCCTGCCGCGAATGCTCGAGATCTGGGGCCAGTCAACAGAGATAGGTCTTGCGACCCTCACGACCGCCACCCTTATTTTGCTGTTTGAGCGGCTCGGCCACCCGACGGTCGCGGCCACGCTTAGCGGAGCCCTTTCCCAAATGATCCCGTCCACCAGCTTCTTCCAGGAGTTGCCCGACACTCTCGCCCGCGTTCGCGATGTGATGGGCGAGGCCGCCTTCGCGGAGGCCAAGCGGCATGGTGCGGCGATGGCTCACCGCGAGATGGTCGATTATGCGGCAAACCAGGTCCAGCACGCGCTGGCCGCGAGGGGTGCATCCAATGCCGAATGTCGATAAGTCTATCGGCGGATTGGTCAGGAATGAATGGCCGCTGATGGCCCTTAGCTGCCTCGCCCGACCATCCAACGACCGTCTGCTTTCAGCTGGAGAGCGGATTAGGGCCGTGAAGTCTCTTCGCTTCAGCATGTGACCCCAGAGCGGACCTGCCAGTGTGGCGCAGAATGCGAGAGCTGTATGAGACTGTCGCAGTCCCGTTGCGCCCAGAGGTCGCGACCCCCATCACTGGAGTAGGGCGGTACTCCCACGGCAGATGTTGACCCGAAGCCTGACTTGGAAGCCCTCCTACACCGCCATCATCCGCTGGCCAAGACTATGTCGAAATCCGCGACCATCGCGTGCTTCTCGAGGTGGGATGGCGGCTCTTGCAAGTTGACGATCAGTCGGTCGGGGTGCGGAGCCGCGTTGAGCCAGCGGTCGGTCAGGTTTTCGGCTTCGCCAGCGAAATAGAGCTGGGTTACCAGGCGATCGAACTGGCCGTCGACGGTGAGGTGAATGTGCGGCGGCCTGATTTCGCCTTCTGCCGTCGGATAGCGGCCCGGTTTTATCGTACGAAAACTGTAGCAGCCGGACGCGTCTGCGGTCAGGCGCGCGAAACCCTTGAAATTGGGGTCGACCGGCGCTGGGTTCATATCGCTCGGATGACGATATTTCCCTGCAGCGTTTGCTTGCCAGATTTCGATGAGTGCATGCGACACCGGCTCTCCAGAAGGAGTGAGCACGCGCCCCCTGACATAGATGAGCTGGCCCTGCGCCTCGGCGGCGCTGCCCATTGGGCGCGCCAGATTGGTTGCCAGGTCGGGACGTTCCCGAATTGGATAGAACGGGCCGACGATCTGCGGCGGCGTGATCGCAAATGCTGCTTCATCGCGGCGGCCCGTCCGGCCTTTGGGTCCGGCATCGCTCATTAGGGTAGCTTGATGTTCGCGTCCTTGACGATCTTGGCCCAATGGGCAACATCGGACCGGATTCCATCGCCAAATTCTGCGGCGGTGCCGCCGACGGGCACGGCTCCTATCTTGTCGAGCGAAGCGCGGATTTTAGGCTCAGCAAGAACCTTGTTGATCGCTTTGTTGAGCTGCAAGGTGATCTCCGCGGGCGTGCCTCGCCTGGCGGCAAAGCCGATCCAATCGGCCGTCACGAGATCTGGAAAGCCTGCTTCGGCCACCGAGGGAACGCTCTTGAGGGCGGCGATCCGCGCAGGCGCGGCGACGGCGAGGGCGCGCAGCTTGCCGGTCTCGATGAGGTCGATGACCGGAAGCGTGGTCACGAACATGTATTCAACGTTGCCGCCGATCAGATCGGCGATAGCCTGCGAAAACTGCTGATAGGGTACGTGGGTGGCGTGCACGCCGGCCTGCAATGCGAACATCTCGCCAATCAGGTGCGAAGGTGTGCCGAAGCCAGCGGACGCGAAGTTGAGTTTTCCGGGCTTGCTCTTGAGCAGCGCGACCAGTTCGGGCAGGGAATTGACGGGCAACGATGGCGTGGTGACGAGCACCGTGTAGGACGTCGATATCTTGACGACCGGATCGAAATCCGCGTCGGGTCGTGTCTCTGCCTTCGGAAGCAGGGTCGGAGTAACCATCATTGGCAAGCTCATGGTGAGCAGCGTGTAGCCGTCCGCCGGACGGCCGCTTACGTCATTCATTGCGATGGTTTGCAAAGCGCCCGGCCGATCTTCCACGACGAGCCGCCAACCTTCGTTGGCCGCAAGTCCATCGGCCACCAGGCGACTGATGATGTCGGGCGGCGTGCCGGCACTCGTCGGGACGACAATTCGAATGAGGTTGGATGGATAGGTTTGCGCGGCGACCTGACGGGCCGACAACGATGCTGCAAGGGCCCCCAGCAGGAACGTGCGACGGGGCAGGCGGAAGTACGGTATCTCCGACATGGTGCTGCTCCAAAGCTCGCAAGTGAGAAGTCACTATCGATTTGCAGCTTGTTCCTGATACCTATATATGGAAAGTTCTATTTTCCGATCCTTCTATTCCGTTTCGGAAAGGGTCGCATGTTCGACGCATCCCAGATTAGTCAGCGTATCAAGCTGCGGCAGCTGAATGTCTTCATCGCTGTCGTCGAGCACGGGAGCATGGCGAAGGCGGCCGAGCACCTTGCCATTTCGCAGCCCGTCATTTCCAAGATGATCGCGAGCCTCGAGCAAACGCTTGGCCTTCCGCTCCTCGAGCGAAGCCGTCTCGGGGTGGCGCCCACGCTCTATGGCGAGGCGTTGCTCAAACGTAGCATCGCCCTGAGCAACGATTTGCGAAGTGGCGTGGACGAGCTGCAAGCGCTGGCTGATCCGACAACCGGCGAATTGCGCATCGGCAGTACGGAACCTGTGATGGCTGGCCTGCTGCCTGCCATCATCGATCGGCTATCCCGCCAATATCCGAGGCTCGCGCTTCATATCATCGAGGGCGAACCGCCGGAGCTTCAGGACCGGCATCTGCGCAACCACGATATCGATCTGATGATCGGACGGCTGCCGAGCCCGGCGCCGGCTGCTGACACCGATGTGCGGGAGCTGTTGCACGAAAGCGGCGTCGTCGTTGCAGGCTTGAACAATCCGTGGGTGCGGCGGCGCAAGATCCGCCTCGCCGAGTTGGTCAACGAGCGCTGGTGCCTGCCACCGCGCGAAAGTTTTCCGGGCGGCTGGATTGCTAATGCATTTCACGCGTCCGCACTCGAGGTGCCGCGGCCCAGCGTGACCGTGTACTCGATTCTGATGCAGTCGGCATTGCTGTCATCGGAGCGCTTCCTGAGCTTTCTTCCGGCATCGATGCTGCATTTCAGCGCCAAGCGGCTGTCGATGAAAATCTTGCCTGTCGAAATGCCTGCGCAGATGTGGCCGATCGGAATCATCACGCTGAAGGGCCGAACTCCCAATCCAGCGCGGCGGCTATTCATAGACTGCGCGCTGGAGATAGCCAAGCCGCTCGCTGGCAAGCGAACACCCTGACCGGTAAATTCAGGCGATGCACTTCCTAATGGCCCCACAGCGGACTTTACCAGTCGCCATCAAACGCGCAGCGCAAGCACAAATTTGCATCTCGACAGGCCGATTCGAAGCTGCGAAGGGAAAGGGATTGAATTCATTATCTTAGTCGGGGGCGAACGATGATTAGGATCATTCTTTCTGGCGTCGCCTCAGTCCTGTTCATCCAAGCAGCCATTGGTCAACAGTACGGCACCGCAAGTGAGGCGCGCGCCATGCTCGAAAGGGTCGTCTCCGGCATTAAGGCCGACCCGGCTGCAACAATCGAAAAAATCAATAAGAGCGACCCGAGCTTCAGCGACCGGGACTTGTATCCGACCTGCGCGGGCTCGGACGGCAAGATGGTGGCCAATCCCAACCGTGCGCGCCTCGGCCTTGTTCAGAAGGATAGTAAAGACGCCTCGGGCAAGCCGTATGGGGAAGAACTGGCTCGCGCCCAAGAGGGAGTTTTTTCAGAAGTCAGCTATCTATCGCCACGTCCCGGTGCTGACAAAACACCCGTTTCGAAGGTCGCTTTCGTTACCAAAATCGCGGGATACATTTGTCTTGTAGGGTACTCACCATAGGTCGAGTGCCGTCTGGATTTTGCGCTGAGGGTCCTGCCTTCCAAGAAGATTATCCTGCAATCCATTTTGAGGTGTCGGAAATGCGTCGGTCTATTGCCATTGCAACCACGTTGCTCAGCCTTCAGTCAGCCTCGGCGGGTCCAATGCCTCCGGATAAAGCTGAGGCGGTTAAGGCAATGGGCGCTGTGATAAATGCTCCCGAAACGGGAAAGTTGTACGCGCCGCTGCAAGCGAAAGAGCCGTATGAAAATGTAACAGTCGATCGAAACATCAAGTACGGCCAACACGAGCGAAATCTGCTGGACGTGTTTCGGGCAACGACCGCCGAGGCTCGTCCCGTTCTCATCTTCGTTCACGGCGGCGGATATGAGAGGGGCGACAAGCGCGCCGGCTCAAGCCCCTACTATGACAATGTCATGTTGTGGGCGACGAAGAATGGGATGGTCGGAGTCAACATGACCTACCGGCTCGCGCCCGACTATCCCTGGCCCGCGGCGGCGGACGATGTCGCGTCGGCAGTGGCATGGACAAAGGAGAAAATCCGGGACTACGGGGGCGATCCAAACCGCATTTTTCTGATGGGGCACTCTGCCGGGGCATCGCACGTCGGCAGTTACCTAGCGCGCGCAGCCGTGCCCGTGGTCGTCGGTGCAATACTTGTGTCCGGCACATATGACCTTCGCCCCCAAATCGAAGTGGCGGGGCAGAAATCTTATTTCGGCGCGGATACCGAATTGTGGCGGGAGCGATCCTCGCTAAATGGCTTGGCCCAATCAAAGCTGCCATTGTTAGTCGTGCGCGGAGAAATTGATGTTCCGTACTACATCGACCAAGCAGAAACTCTGAAGGCTGCGATGTGCGCTAACAATCACTGCCAAACGTTTGCGGTGCTGAAAGGCCATAGCCACATGTCGGAAATTTACTCAGTGAATACGGAAGACACGACTCTTACAGATACAATCCTCGCGTTTGTAAAGGGACTGAAATAGTCGCGTCTAATTAACGATCATCGGCGGCGGACGAATTCATTTCGCGCGCCGTTCGCGCATTGTCGTGCGGGACTGCGGCACGCCGCGTAAACTTCGGGCATCCTTTCGGTTAACGATGATGGCCGCTACTGGCCCTGAGGCGATCATGCTGCCCGGTGCAACCACAACGGTTCACCGTCACGCCGGACCAGAGCTGATTCACGTCGTACAAGGCGAAGGATGCATGGAGACGCCAGAGGGCAGGCAAATCGGCCGACCGGGAGGCAGCCAGTCATTGTGCGCGCGAACGTCCCGCACAAGCCGACCGCCACGGGCACTGTCGAACGGCGTGCATTGGCGCTCGTCCTGCACGATACGCGGGAACCTTGGGTCAATCGGGCACACGATCACGGCTGGCAAGAAAAAGGACTGTGCAAGGCCGTGGAATAGCTATCGGCACCGAAATTGGAATGACGAAGTCCGCAAGTTGCCCCGTGCCGACCTCAGCTGAGCGCGCCGCGAGGTCCGCTTACTAAAGGTGACCCGAACAAGGCGATCCGAGCGGGCCAAGGCAGCCTTTGACCCAAACCGGACCTCGCGCCTCATCGTGGCTCGCGATTATTGTCGCTACCTTCATCCCAGAGCCATTTTCCGGCAATCACCGCCGTAGCCATCCCGGCTAACTGCGCCGCGATGAAGGCGACCACACCTGCGGGAGCAATTCCCGCGAACGTGTTAGACGTAGCCCGCGCAATAGTAACGGCAGGATTGGCAAATGAAGTCGAGGCCGTGAACCAGTAAGCCGAGGTGATGTAGAGACCGACAGCGTAGGGTATCGCCGACGACGCTCGCGCAACACAACCGAAAATCGTAAGAAGAAGTCCGAAGGTCGCGACCGCCTCCGCAAACCATTGCCCGCCTCCCGAGCGCACAGTCGTCGAGAATTGCCATACCGGCAGGTCAAACATCAGATGCGCGGCCCAGACGCCCGCCATTCCGCCGATGACTTGCATGGCGATGTAAAGCGCTGCGTCAGGCCACGACAGTTCCCTACGCAGGCCGAAAGCAATTGAGACAGCGGGATTGAAATGTGCGCCTGAGATCGGTCCGAAGATTAGGATCAATACAACGAGGATTGCGCCGGTCGGTATAGTGTTGCAGAGAAGCGCGAGCGCGACGTTCCCGCCCGCGAGGTTTTGAGCCATAATGCCCGAGCCGACCACGGCCGCTAACAGGAACGCCGTGCCTAACCATTCGGCGAAGGCGCGCTGTGCAAGCGTCGGCATCAGGTTGCCGAAGATCGTTGACCGCCGCGTTGGGCCGGGAGAAGGTCAAGGACGGCTTCCGAAGGCCTGCATAGGCGCACCGCCTTCGGCGTAACCACGATTGGACGATTTATCAAGATCGGATGCGCCATCATCGCATCAAGCAACTGATCATCAGTAAGGTTCGGCTTGTTTAAACCGAGATCATTGAACGGCGTGCCTTTCTCGCGAAGTACCGACCGCACGGGCACACCCATGCGCTCGATCAGTTGTTTGAGCAGCGCACGTGCCGGAGGTGTTTTCAGGTACTCGATCACGTGCGGCTCGATCCCCGCATTGCGGATCATGCCAAGCGTGTTGCGCGAGGTTCCGCAATCCAGGTTGTGGTAGATAATGACATCCATGATTAGCAGCACGCCGACGCTTTAGCCGTTGGCTGGGGCGCACAGCGCGCGCCGCTCTGCTTCTCGTGCGCGATGCGGGCTTCTTTCTCGCCCGAGCCATCTCCGTAGTTGATGCTTTCGCCGGTCGTCAGAAACGTTTCCCAAGCAATGCCAGCCGGGTCATCGATCCATGACTTCTCAGATTTGGCATAGCAGCATGCCGTCTGGCCTTGCTCAATTACATTGCCGCCTGCGGTGCGCAGGCGGGTATAGACCTCCTGCAATTCCTCGGCGTCCTCGACTTGAATGCCAAGATGATCAAGGCCAGCTTCCCGGCCTCGTGCAGAGATCGCGAAGTTTACGCGCGGATCGTCGAGCATCCACTTTGCATAATCGGATTTGACGACAGCGGGTTGGGCGGCGAACAGCGCCGAATAGAAGCCGATCGATTGGCTGAGATCATCAACGGCGACGTGAACATGCAGGCGTTTCATGGGATCACTCCTTCTAGGCTGGGACCTTCGCGCGCTTGCGCGCAGGCTTACAGGCGACGGCGGGCGTGCATTCGATGGTGCCGCCACAGCAGTTTTCGGTGAGATAGCCGAGCAGTTCATTCATGGTCTCGAATTGTGCAGCGTAGATCATCGAGCGGCCATCGCGGCGCACGGTGACAAGCCCCGCCATCCTTAGCCGATCCAAATGGAAGGTCAGCGTATTTGGCGCGAGGTCGAGAGCCGTTGACACCGCACCGGCCGACATTCCCTCTGGCCCGGCCTGCACCAACAACCGGAATACATCAAGCCGGTTATCTTGAGCGAGAGCAGCTAGGGCTGCTACAACATCCTTCTTTTTCATATTTCAACGAATATGGAAATGATTGGTTAATGTCAAGGATATTTCAGTAATTGCTGAAATACTGCGAGGGCCGCTACTGGCCCGAGGCTGCCGTTCAACAACGAGAGGTGAATGTCGGGTGTCGGAAGGCAACAGACGATTGCCGGGCTGCCACGGCAGAGGTTGACCCAAAGCGGTCATCTCACGTCGCGAAAGCGGGCCTCAAAGTACCCAGTGCTGGGCGATGGCTCATGTCCACTGCAGACATGGGCATTCGAGAGCGAAATGAAGTAGCAATGCACTGAACTTAGTGATTTTAGACTAGCTGAGAAGGCAAAAGAAGGGAAACGGGGCCGTGCATGTACTTTCCACGCTGGGCGGCCTGCTTGCTGGCCTAGTCCTTGGCGTTTTCACCGCATTCTTTCAGCTGATCGGACCGGCTGCACTCGCGCTCGGTGCCCAGCATTTGATGAATTACTCTCTCTCTCCTGAACCTGGCGGTCTATGCGATCCTGCTGTTTCTCGTGTTCTTCCGTGCGCTTGTCGGCAATGACAAGGCAACTCCAACGCAGTTGTTCGATCGATCTTTTGCCCGGCATTTGGCTCATGTATGCGTGGCCAACGTACGGAAGCTAGAGCTTTCCCACCGACGCCCATCTCTTGCTTTTTGCCCAAAGCCGACTTCGTCAACGTGTGCGCATCCGTCATCCGCGTCCTCTGGCCATTAAGGGAGTCTCGACCGCATCGCCGCTGATCGGTAGCGATGGCAGTGTTCTAGGCTTGCTAGCAGATGGTCAATCTGCGCTGTCCGCGAGTTGGTTCAAGGCGTTGGACGGCATGATCCACCGCCGCCACTCGAGGTTCTCCGTCGCACCGAGACCGTGGTAGAATGATTGCGCCAACCATTGTCGTTCAGCACGAACCAGCAGAAGCACTTGTGCCCTGTTGTACGCGCATGTAGCGCCATTTGGCGCATGAGCCTTTGACCGACGCGGCCGCCTCGGCACTCGGGTTCAACATAGAGCCACTTCAGCATCAAAAGCGGTCGCAGAGTATGCATGAACGGGATTTCGTAGTGGACCGCCTTTCCAGCAAGCCACCCTAGCCCCGTATCCGCGACGTAAGCGCCAAACTCAGGGCGCTCGCCGAAGCCACGGCGAAGCAGCTCCGCTTCGGTGAGGCTGAAGTTCTCACCGCGCTCAAAGCTGACGATCCCTCGCATTAGCCGAAGGAACTCCGGGACGTTGCCCTCGTTCATCGGCCGTATCGTGATTGCGGCAGTCGTTGGTTGCTGGAAGTTTGACGTTCGTGATCGGTCGCGGGACGGCTTTCACCTATAAGAATAAGCAGGTCGATTTGAAGACGCTCGGCAAGGACCTTGGTATCCGATGGGCGGTACAGGGCGCGGTGCAGCGGCCCGGAGATCGGGTCCGTATGAACGTATCACTTTCCGACCTGTCGACTGGTCGCGACGTCTGGTCGGACCGCTTTGACGGCGATCGGTCAAATCTTACGGCCCTACAGGAGCAGGTCACGGCTCGGCTCGCCCGCTCTCTCAACGTCGAACTCATCCAAGCCAAAAGCCGGCGCAGCCAAATGGACAGACCAACCAATCCAGACGCTGTGGATTTCAGCATGCGCGGCTGGGCGAAGCGCTATGGCCCACGGACCAAGTTGACGAATGCAGAGGCAAACGACTTGTTCGACAGCGCACTGCGCCTCGATCCGGACAACATAGATGCAATGATCGGCAAGACGTTGTGCATAGCGGATGGCGTGATCTACGGATGGTCATCATCGGTAGTCGAGGACAAGAAGAGGGCGATCAAGCTAATAGATCAAGCTCTTGCAAAACGCCCAGCGATCGCAAATGCGCACGTAGCCAAGGGAAACATTCTGAACTACGGGAATCCTGAGGAAGCTTTACCTGAATACGACGCAGCTTTGGAAATAGATCCTAATTCGCCCGTCGCGTATGCATCCAAGGGGATCGTACTTGTTACGGCGGGACGCGCGGCCGAAGCGTTTTCTCCGATTCAGATCGCTTTGCGCCTAAGCCCCAAAGATCCGCCTGCTGGGACTTGGCGTTTTTTCCTCTGTCACGCTGATGTTCGTCTAGGCCAATACAAGGAAGGTACGTCATGATGGTTGCTTTCCCAACGCCAGCGTCCTTGCCATCGCTATGCCGGGATTCCTTGCTGGTCGACGACCGGCGGCCGGCAGCCTTCCGGCCGATGCGAAGGCGGTTGTGACGATGCGTTCATCCTTCTTCCATCTGCCAAGGCGGACGCGCTCCAACGCCTTCGCATAATTACTCGCTTTGCCGGGCGGGCGAATCACGCCACATGTAAGTCAAGGGGCAGAGCGGAAAAATTCTGATTGACCGAATTCGTATTTTCGGGTAAATCGCAAAACATCCCGGCCCGTCAAAGGGGCGTTTCGCGATCGTCACGATACGTCGGCCGGGATGCGATGGACGCGGCAGCGCCGGCGCGTGACGAGGTGGCAGGGCGGGCTAAGCCTGTGAGCCATCGCGATCCGCGGGATCGACACGGCGCGGTCACAGCGTTTCCTTTCGAGTTCGGGGGCGAGCACGCGCGAGCTTCCGAATGGGTGGGAGGGACGTCCGCGGACGGCAAAAGCGTGTGGTCCTGACGCCCGGGGTCTGTGCGTCAAGTCTTGCGGTGATGTGAGCGGCCCAACCGGACCGCGGCATCAGCCATCGGCAAGGCGACGGGGGCAATAGTGCATCGCTCCCCGGGGAGCAACTGTGTTGAAGTAGACCGGTGATC
>NZ_JADPKG010000025.1:0-1324 GCF_023073875.1 Bradyrhizobium sp. 154 | reverse complement strand
CGCCGAAGAACAGCGGGATCAGCGCGCCGACGATCGCCATCGGCACCGAGATCATGATCACCAGCGGGTCGCGCAAGCTCTCGAACTGCGCCGCCAGCACCAGGAAGATGATGATCAGCGCGAAGCCGAAGGTGATCGCGAGCTGGTTACCTTCCTGAACATACTGCCTGCTGTCCGCCAGATAATCGTGGCTGAAGCCTTGCGGCAGCTTCTTGGCCTCGCCTTCGAGGAAATCGACTGCCGCACCAACGGTCACGCCGGGCATCGGCACGGCCGAGAACGTCGCCGAATTGAGCTGGTTGTAGTGGGTCAGCGAGTTCGGGTCGGTCTTGGTCTCGATCGACACCACCGTGGACAGCGGGAGCTGCTGGCCGGTGTTGGTCGTCACATAGTAGCCGCCGAGCGATTCCGGCGACAGACGCTTGCCGCGCGGCACCTGCGGGATCACCTGGTAGGAGCGGCCCTCGAGGTTGAAGCGGTTGATGTAGTTGCCGCCAAGCAGCACCGCGAGCGTAGAGCCGAGGTTCTGCATGTTGACGCCGAGGTCCTGCGCCTTGGTCCGATCGATCGTGACCTTCACGTTCGGCTGATTGTAGGCAAGGTCGCTGTCGGAGACGATGAACATGCCGCTCTTGCGTGCGGCGTCCTTCAGCTTCTCCATCTGCTCATAGACCGTCTGGAATCCGGCGGTGGAGTTGATCACCATCTGGATCGGCAGACCGCCCGGCCCGCCCGGCAGCGGCGGCAGGTTGAATGCGAAGGCCTGCACGCCCTCGATCTTGGAGAGCTCGGCCTGCACCAGCGGCTTGAGCTGGATCGACGACCGCTTGCGCTCGTCCCAAGGCTTCAGGAGCATGCCGGCGATGCCGCCCTGCGGCCCGTTGATGCCGTTCAGCACGAAACGCAGATCGGTCTCGGGGAATTTCTGGAATTCCTTGTCGAGCTTCTCGCCATAGAAATCGACATAGTCGATGTTGGCGTATTTCGGCGCTTTGGTCACCGCAAACACGATGCCCTGGTCTTCCTCCGGCGCCAGCTCCTTCGAGGTGTGCATGTAGAGGAAGCCGACCAAGCCGAGGATCGTCACCGCGAACAGGCCGGTGATCGCCTTGTAATCCAACGAGCGGTCCAGCTTGCGCCCGTACCACCGCGTGATGGCGCCGAACACCCGGTTCACAAGCTTGGAGAACCGGCCTTCTTCGGTGTTCTTCAGCAGCACCGAGCACATCATCGGCGACAGCGTCAGCGCGACCACGCCCGACACGATCACCGAGCCCGCCAGCGTGAAGGCGAATTCGCGAAACAGCGAACCGGTGAGACCGCC
>NZ_JADPKG010000043.1:0-113554 GCF_023073875.1 Bradyrhizobium sp. 154 | reverse complement strand
TCAACCTCGACCCCCGCATGGCCAAGCTCGCCGGCGGCGTCCACCGCCTCGACGGCCAGCTCATGGTCGTCCTCGACGTCGATCGCGTCCTCGAGCTCGCGCCCGAGATGATGGCAGCCTGATACGGCGGCATCGCCGTCATCGGGCCTGCAACTGAAAGCGCCCCGGCAAAGGGGAAGGAAGCAGAGGTTCACATGCGAACTTGTCTCGTCGTTGATGATTCCAGCGTCATCCGCAAGGTTGCGCGCCGGATCCTGGAGGGCCTCGACTTCCAGATCCTCGAAGCCGAAGACGGTGAGAAGGCGCTGGAAGCCTGCAAGCGCGGCTTGCCCGATGCGGTGCTGCTCGATTGGAACATGCCCGTCATGGACGGCTACGAGTTCCTCGGCCATCTCAGGCGCATGCCCGGAGGCGACCAGCCCAAGGTGGTGTTCTGCACCACCGAGAACGACGTCGCGCACATCGCGCGCGCGCTGCACGCCGGTGCCAACGAGTACATCATGAAGCCCTTCGACAAGGACATCGTGACGGCGAAATTCCAGGAAGTCGGCCTTATCTGAGCGATCGCCCGGAGGCTGAACGGATCCTTCGGCGCTTGTTTTCAACTGAACCGTTTCAGTCTGAGTTGGTGAGTAATGAGTGTTGCGTTCGCAGGTAATTCGACCACGGGCTCGTCGCGCGAGGCGGGGCCGTTGCGGGTGATGATCGTCGACGATTCCGTCGTTATTCGCGGTCTGATCTCGCGCTGGGTCGGTGCCGAGCACGACATGGAGGTTGCGGCCTCGCTGCGCACCGGGCTCGAGGCGGTCAACCAGATCGAACGCATCAACCCCGATGTCGCCGTGCTCGACATCGAAATGCCCGAGCTCGACGGCCTCTCGGCGCTGCCGCAACTGCTGGCGAAGAAGCGCGATCTGGTCATCATCATGGCCTCGACGCTGACCCGCCGTAACGCGGAGATCAGCTTCAGGGCGTTGTCGCTCGGCGCGGCCGACTACATTCCGAAGCCGGAATCGACGCGCGAGGCGTCGGCCGCGGACATCTTCCACCACGATTTGGTCCAGAAGATCCGCCACCTCGGCGCGCGCCTGCGCAGGAGGTCCACGGTTGCGAGTCCGCCGCTGGCGCCCGCGAGCCCCGCGCCGGTTGTACGTGCACCGGCCGTCGCGCGGTCCGCCGCGCCGGCTTCGGCCGCGCCGTCGGCGGCAGCGCCGGCCACGCGCCCGTTCTCGACCCAGGCGCCAAAGGTGCTGCTGATCGGCTCCTCAACCGGCGGTCCGCAGGCGCTGATGGCGCTCGTCACCGAACTCGGCCCGGTGATCGATCGCGTCCCGGTGCTGATCACCCAGCACATGCCGCCGACCTTCACCACCATTCTTGCCGAGCATCTGGCGCGTTCGAGCCGCAAGCCGGCGGCCGAGGCGATCGACGGCGAGCCGGTGAAGCGGGGACGGATTTACCTGGCGCCCGGCGGCAAGCACATGCGCGTCGTGCGCAGCGGCACCGACACTGTGATCGCGCTCGACGACGGCCCCGCCGTCAATTTCTGCAAGCCTGCGGTCGACCCGCTCTTCACCTCCGCCATCGACATCTGGCACGGCGGCATCCTCTCCGTGATCCTGACGGGTATGGGCTCCGACGGCATGCGCGGCGGCAAGGACATCGTCGCTGCCGGCGGCAGTGTCATCGCGCAGGATGAGGCTTCCAGCGTCGTCTGGGGCATGCCGGGCGCGGCCGCCAATGCCGGCATCTGCGCGGCGATCCTGCCGCTCAACCAGATCGGCGCCAAGGTCAATCGTCTGTTCGCGGGGGACCGCTCGTGACGCCGGTTGACTACGAATATTTGCGCAAGTTCCTGAAGGAGCGCTCCGGTCTCGACCTGTCGGCCGACAAGCAATATCTGGTCGAGAGCCGGCTGCTGCCGCTGGCCCGCAAGGCGAGCCTATCGGGCATTCCCGATCTCGTGTTGAAGATCAGGAATGGTGACGGCCGGCTCGCGACCGACGTGGTCGAAGCCATGACCACCAACGAGACCTTCTTCTTCCGCGACAAGATCCCGTTCGACCATTTGCGCGAGACGATCATTCCAGGTCTGGTCCAGGCGCGCGCGGCGCGCAGGTCACTCCGGATCTGGTCAGCGGCATCGTCGACGGGGCAGGAGCCCTATTCGATCGCGATGTGCCTGAAGGAGATGGGTGCTGCGCTCGCCGGCTGGCGTATCGAGATCGTCGCCACCGATCTGTCGCAGGAGGTGCTGGAGAAATCCAAAGCCGGCATCTACAGCCAGTTCGAGGTGCAGCGCGGCCTGCCGATTCAGCTCCTCGTGAAACACTTCACGCAAGTCGGGGACGTCTGGCAGCTCAATCCCGACATTCGATCGATGGTGCAGTTCCGCCAGCTCAATCTGTTGCAGGACTTCTCCCATCTCGGCACGTTCGACGTGATCTTCTGCCGTAACGTGCTGATCTATTTCGACCAGGACACCAAGGCGGTGATCTTCGAGCGGATGGCGAAGGGCATGGCGGCCGACGGCACGCTGCTGCTTGGCGCCGCCGAATCCGTCATCGGCATCTCCGATGCGTTCCGCCCCATCGCCGATCGCCGCGGTCTCTACCAGCTCAACCCCTTGCGCTCCGGCCGCCCTATGGGCGGTTTGATGCCGCCGTCGTTGAAGGTGGCTGCGGCGCGGTGATCTCATCTGTCATACGCCTCACAATATCGCATGTGGCAGAAACCGCGAGCGGTTGCCCGTGATCGGGCTCTCGTCTTCGCGGATCGAGAGGCCACACGGCTCGTGGTTCACCAGCCAGCTTCCAATCACAGGATAGAAGCCTGAAAAGTTCGGCAGCGGTGATAGCGCCTGCCGCACGAAACCTTCGGCGCCGTAAGGGCCCGCCTGCGCGTCGAGCGGCATGCCGCCAGATACAAGCGTGACATTGGCGCCTTCACGCGACAGCAGCGGCTTGCGCACATAGGACGTTCCGAGTTCAGCAGCGCGAGGATCATCCTCGAAGAAGGCCGGCAGCAAATTGGGATGGTTCGGAAACATCTCCCACAGCAGCGGCAGGATTCCCTTGTTGGAGAGCACGGCCTTCCACGGCGGTTCGATCCAGCGCGTCGGTGCGTCCTTGAGCTTGGCGCCGAAGGCGTCGTGGAACATCCACTCCCAGGGATAGAGCTTGAAGGCCAGCCCGATATCGCAATCGTCGAGATCGACGAAGCCGCCACCATCATCGCGCCAGCCGACCGCCTCGATGTCGAGCAGCCTGGTCGAGAGCCCCGCCTGGCGCGCGGTGTCTTCGAGATAAGCCAGCGTGCCGGCGTCTTCCTCATTGCCGGTAATGCCGGTGAGATGGACGTGGCGGCCGGCGGCGATCTCCTTCCACGCGGCGATCAGCCGCTCGTGGATGGAGTTGAACTGGTCGGCACGCGACGGAATGATGCGCCGTTCGATCGCCTGCTCGAGCCATGTCCATTGAAATACCGCGGCTTCGAAGATCGAAGTCGGCGTATCCGCATTGTATTCGAGCAGCTTTGCCGGACCTTCGCCGTCGAACTTGAGATCGAGCCGGCCATAGAGGCTGCGGTCGTCGCGCTCCCAGCTCTCGGCAATCAAGGTCCAAAATGCTCGCGGAATCTTCAGGCTGCGCAGGTAGCGCTCGTCGCCGATGACGCGGCCGGCAAGCTCCAGACACATCGCCTCGATCTCGCCGGTCGGCGTCTCGATGTCGCGCTCGATCTCGTCGAGGGTGAAGCTGTAATAAGCGCGCTCGTCCCAATAGCGTTCGCCGTCGATGGTGTGGAAGACGAAACCGCATTGCGCTGCGGTTTCTCGCCAGTCGTTGCGCTCGAGACAGACGATGCGTTGCATGGATCAGCCGCCGCTTGAAAAGCCATGGCCAAACGAGCCGAAGCCGCCGCGGCTCACGCTGCCGGAGCCCGACTCGGACGACGTTCCCGACGAGGAATGGCTCGAGGAATCGCTGCTGAAGAAGCTCGATCGCGACGACCAACGCGAGCTGCTGCCACCGCTCGAGGAACTGCTTCGGCTGCTGCACGGGGTGCTCGCCTGAGCTGGCGCTTCCGTTCCGGGCGGAGGCGGCTCGCAGGTCTGCGGCATCATCGTGTAGGCGGTGGTGCCGACCGCGATCGTGCCCATCACCAGCAGTGCAACATGGCCGGAGCGCTTCACCGGCGGCCTCCGAGGCGGTAGCTCGGCCACTTGCCGGCGCTTGCCGAACTCCTTTTTGGAGGGTTTGTCGGCCATGTCAGTAGATCATGCAGGCGGCGTTCAGCAGGCCCGCGGCGAGCGAGGACAGGCCAAGCCAGATCGCCGGGGCAAGCTCGCCGGCAGAGATCCGCGCCGACAGGTTCGGCACCGGGACCTTCACGAGGAAGAACACGATGACCTGCACGACCAGTGCGATCGTCGCCCAGATCAGGCAATCGAGCACATTGGCCGAATGGGCGATGGCGCTGACCAGCGGTGCCACGAAGCCGAGCAGGCTGAGGCCGAGCGCAATCGCCGCGGCCGGCTCGTTGTCGCGGATGAGCTGGAATTCGTTATGCGCAGTGATGCGCGTGTAGACGAACAGATAGGCCACGATGGCGATCAGCCCGGTGCAGAAATAGACCAGGAAGGCGGGCAGGCCGGCGAGTGATTGCAGGATCATCGTTCCCCCATCGTGCAGCGACCATTCGTCGGCGGAGAAAGGATAGCGGTTCAATGTCGGGAGGACGATGAGGCGCCTTGGCGTCCCCAAAAAACAAAACCCCGCCATTTGCGGCGGGGTTCAGGCTGGGAGGAGCGAGCCCGAGGGTTCGCGACGTAAACCAGGATCAGGCCGGGATGCGCTCGTCGGCCTCGTGCGGCTCGCGCAGCACGTAGCCGCGGCCCCACACGGTCTCGATGAAGTTGCGTCCCTCGGAGGCGTTGGCGAGCTTCTTGCGGAGCTTGCAGATGAAGACGTCGATGATCTTCAGCTCCGGCTCGTCCATGCCGCCATAGAGATGGTTGAGGAACATTTCCTTGGTGAGGGTCGTGCCCTTGCGCAAGCTGAGGAGCTCCAGCATCTGATATTCCTTGCCGGTCAGATGCACGCGTTGGCCGCCGACTTCCACCGTCTTGGTGTCGAGGTTGACGACGAGGTCGCCGGTCTGGATGACCGACTGGGCATGGCCCTTGGAGCGGCGCACGATCGCGTGGATGCGGGCCACCAGCTCGTCCTTGTGGAAGGGCTTGGTCATGTAGTCGTCGGCGCCGACGCCGAGACCCTTGACCTTGTCCTCAATGCCGGCGAGGCCGGAGAGGATCAGAATGGGTGTCTTGATCTTGGAGACCCGGAGCTGCTTGAGCACGTCGTAGCCGGACATGTCGGGCAGATTGAGGTCGAGGAGAATAATGTCGTAATCGTATAGTTTACCGAGATCGACGCCTTCTTCCCCCAAATCGGTCGTGTAGACGTTGAAGCTCTCCGACTTCAACATCAGCTCGATCGACTGCGCGACGGCGCTGTCATCTTCAATCAGCAAAACGCGCATGCCAGTTCCCCATAGTCGCCGCTCCTGGGCGTCAGGTCGGCCGCATTCGCGGCACTCAACAAAACGCCTTTGAACAACTGATTCGGATCCTGACAACAGATGGTTAACAAACTCTGATTCTGGAACGCAAGTCCCCCCGGTGCAATTTTTGTCGAATCGCCCTAAGGTCTTGCGTGCGAAGCAGCTTTCGTCACCCGATTCCGTTCAAGCTCCACTTTAAGAGACGGGCCTAACCGACTCCCGCGACTCAGTCTTCTTCTGAAGGGAAGTCACGCTCAGTCTCAAAGACAGTGACGCAATGATTAATGATGCGGGTAAACACGAAGTTAAGCGCCGTTCAGAAATATGGCGAAACTTAAGGTTTTCACCTTGAAGCCCCGGACGACGAAGGCGCGCACCTCATGAAGGCCCACCTATGAAGGCTTTGGCCGAACAGATCGGCGACATCGACGGCGTCAACATCTACGGCCGTGTAGTCGGCGTGCGCGGCCTCATGGTCGAGGTGGCTGGTCCCATTCACGCAATGTCGGTGGGTGCGCGGCTGGTGATCGAGACCGGTGCCAACCGCTCGATCCCCTGCGAGGTGATCGGCTTCTCCGGCAACAATGCCGTGGTGATGCCGTTCGCCGGCCTCGACGGCGTGCGCCGCGGCTGCAAGGCGGTCATCGCCAATGCCGCCAATCAAGTGCGGCCGTCAGCGGCCTGGCTCGGCCGCGTCGTCAATGCGCTGGGCGAGCCGATCGACGGCAAGGGGCCCCTGCCGCAAGGTTCCTCGCCGATGCCGTTCCGCAATACGCCGCCGCCCGCGCATTCGCGCAAGCGCGTCGGCGCCCCGCTCGACCTCGGCGTGCGCGCGATGAACACCTTTCTCACCTGCTGCCGGGGCCAGCGCATGGGAATCTTCGCGGGCTCCGGAGTCGGCAAGTCGGTGCTGCTGTCGATGCTGGCGCGCAACGTCGATGCGGCGGTCAGCGTCATCGGGCTGATCGGCGAACGCGGCCGCGAGGTGCAGGAATTCTTGCAGGACGATCTCGGCGAGGAGGGCCTTGCGCGCTCCGTCGTGGTGGTGGCGACCTCGGACGAGCCGGCGCTTATGCGCCGCCAGGCGGCGTATCTGACGCTCGCGGTCGCTGAGTATTTTCGCGACGAGGACAAGGACGTGCTCTGCCTGATGGACTCGGTGACGCGCTTTGCCATGGCCCAGCGCGAGATTGGTCTATCCGCCGGCGAGCCGCCGACTGCCAAGGGCTACACGCCGACCGTGTTCACCGAATTGCCCAAACTCCTGGAGCGCGCCGGACCCGGACTGGGAGAGGGCGCCATCACCGCGATCTTCACGGTGCTGGTCGACGGCGACGATCATAATGAGCCAATTGCGGACGCCGTCCGCGGTATCCTCGACGGCCATATCGTGATGCAGCGCTCGATCGCCGAGCGCGGTCGCTACCCCGCCATCAACATCCTCAAATCCGTCTCCCGCACCATGCCGAAATCGGCCGATCCGCAATTCTGGCCAACCATCCAGCGGGCACGACAGGTGATGGCGACCTATGCCGACATGGAGGAATTGATCCGGCTTGGCGCCTACCGGGCCGGCTCCAGCCCCGAGGTCGACGAAGCGATCCGCCTGCACGAGCCGCTCGAGGCCTTCCTCCGCCAGCGCAAGGACGAAAATGCATCACTCGCGGACGGCTATCGCCAGTTGGCGCAAATCCTGGGTGATTTGGAAACGGAACGCTAACTTTGTCAGGTCATCATCCGATCCCACAGAGTAGCAGAGCCGGTCTTGGCCGCAATCGGGCCTGTGGGGAGACCGGTGCCGTCCCACGTGCAGCGAGGGGACTTCTGGGGAGTACGAGTCGATGAAGTCACGTGATACCCTCATTCGCCTGAAGAAATTTCAGGTCGACGAGAAGCGCCGCCGGGTCACCCAGATCGAGACCATGATCGCCGACTTCCAGCGGATGTCGGTTGATCTCGAGCGCGAGATCCAAACCGAGCAGGAGCGCGCCGGGATCAACGATCCCTCGCACTTCGCCTACCCGACCTATGCCAAGGCTGCGATCCAGCGCCGCGAGAACCTGACCCGCTCGGCCGACGAGCTCAAGGGCCAACTCGACGAAGCCAAGGCCGCATTGGCCGAAGCCTTCGAGGAGTTGAAGAAGGTCGAGCTCCTCGACGAGCGTGACCAGGCCCGCGAGCGCGCCGAAGAGAACGCCCGCGAGCAGGCCGACCTCGACAGCATCGGCCTGATGCGCGCCCGCATCGGCGCCGTCGCCTAACGGCGCCAGCAGCCCGACCGCCGAGAAATCTGCCAAACCCGGACCGCAAGGTCCGGGTTTTCATATTTGCTGTCCACAGTGGAGGCGCGGCGCCTCTTGGTGGTCAGGTTTGTCGCGCGCTATGGTAGCGACGTGCCTGGGCTTGCGCGGAAAGCGACGGGCGGTGGGGGGCTGAATGCTGACGCCAGCAGAGCTGGTCGGGCTGATTGAGGCGGTGGCGAAGGGCGATCAGGCCGCATTCGAGCGGCTCTACGTCGCCACGCGCGCGAAACTTTACGGCGTCGTGCTCCGTATCTTGCGCCGGCAGGATCTCGCAGAGGAGGTCATTCAGGAGACCTACGTCAAGATCTGGAACAGCGCCGGCCAGTTCAATCCGGCCATGTCCTCGCCGATCACGTGGATGGCGTCGATCGCCCGCAACCGCGCGATCGACGTTGTGCGCAAGAAGTCGGAAGTCTCCATCGAGGAAGAGCCTCAGGCGATGGAGGTGGCGGCCGATAGTCCTGATCCGCTGGCGCGGAGGGAGATGACCGAGGAGTTGAAACGGCTCCTGGAATGTATCGGCCGGCTCGAGCCGGACCGCCAGCGGCTCGTGCTTCTCGCCTATTACAACGGTTGGAGCCGTGAGCAATTGGCGGAGAAATTCGTTGCGCCTGTCAACACGGTGAAGACGTGGCTGCGGCGCAGCATGCTGGATATCCGGGAGTGCCTCGGGCTTTAGTGGATGATGAGAGTGGCAGGTACCAGCGCGGCAACGACTGTCCACCTCTCCCCAATGGGGAGAGATGAAGGACAGTGATGGCCTACACGGAGGACCATATCGCGCTCGCCGCGGAATATGCGCTCGGTACGCTCGACGCCGACGAGCGCGTGCAGGTCGAGACCATGATGGCGGTGGACAAGGCGTTCGCCGATATCGTGCAGGCCTGGGCCTTCCGGCTCGGCGCGCTCAACCAGATGGTCGGCTTGGTCGAGCCGCGCCCGATCGTGTGGGAGAACATCAGGTCCGAGATCGCGCGCACGACCCTTGCGCAGGAGCCGCATGTCGAGGCTGCACCGCCACCCATACCGGAATTGCCTTCGCTGGACATTGCCTCTTCGGAATCGTCGACGGCCGGCGTGCAGTCCCCGGAGCCGCAGCATCCCGAAGCGGAGCAGCCGCAGACATCGCGTGCCGAGCCCGACGCTATTCCGGACATCGCGCCGCAGTTCATGCCGCAGGTCCATGCTCCGGATCTCAACGTCGGCCGCGCGCCGCAGGCGCCGGCCGTCGAGGACGGCAATGTGATCCGTATCGAGGGGCGCGTGAAGCGCTGGCGCAACATCGCATCCGCCGTCGGCGCGCTTGCGGCCGCGCTGCTCGTGGCGCTGTCGCTTCAGATATTCCTCCCTGATGCGTTGCCGGGTGCCTTGCGTCCCGCGCCGCGCATCCAGACTGTGGAAGTGAAGACACCGGCCGCGCCGCTCGCCCCCTCCGCGCAATATGTCGCGCTGCTGCAGGGCCAGGGCGGCGGCCCCGCCTTCATTCTCACCATCGACGGCGCGACGCGGAATTTCACGGTCCGCAAGGTCGGCGCGACCCCGGAGCCCGGCAAGAGCTTCGAGCTCTGGCTGATCTCCGACAAGCTGCCGCGCCCGCGTTCGCTCGGCGTGATCGGTGCTAGCGATTTCACCGCGCGTCCGCTGCTGGCTTCCTACGATTTCGACGTCGTCAACGGCGCGACTTACGCCGTCACGGTCGAGCAGGCCGGCGGTTCGCCCAATGGCCAGCCGACCTCGGCGCCGGTGTTTTCCGGCAAGCTGATCGAAACCGTGCCGCCGGCGCAGCCGGCGAAGTAGCCCAACATTTCATCGTCCTGGCGAAGAGCGTCGTGGCCCGGATGGAGCGCAATCCGGACGACCACTGTCCGGCATTCCGCTCTGCTCCGAGCTACCAGCAGAAACTGTCGCCACGGTCCATCCTGTCGTCGTAATCCGACAAGTCCCGCCGATTCCCGCGCCCGATTTGAACCTGGCTGCACTTGGCGGCGTCAAATGCCCAGAATTTGAAGGCGGCGCCGCTGAGCGCGATGCCGGAGAGGGTGAGAAAATCAGATGGATGCAGTGAAGGCTCCCGGCATCTTCATTCACCAATATGCGGGGCTGCCGCACGGTCCGGAGTTCGAGCACTGGCGCGAGCGGGTCTTCGGGTCCTGCGGCCTCGATATCGCGCCGAGCCGGGGCGACAGCATCGACTGCCGGCTCCAGGTCAGCGTCGTCGACAACATCGCGCTCGCCATTCCCGAAGGCGCTTCCGCACAATATTCACGCACGCAGAGCCACCTTGCCGACGGCCGCGACGATGTCGTCCTGATTGCCGGACATGCGGGCCGCGTCCGCGTCGGGCAGAACGGTCACACCGTCGAACTCGCGCCGGCGCAGATGGTGCTCGCCGACATGAGCATCACCGGCACTGTCGGCCACACCGACGAGGAGCGCTTCACTACCATCCGCATGCCGCGCCGCGCGCTGCTCGACATCAATCCGCGCGCAGAGGAGAAGCTGTCGCAGGTGCTCTCCGACGGCGCGGTCGCCGAGACCATCTTCCGCTACCATGCGCTCGCCGCCAATCAGGCGCCGCATCTCGATGCGGTCGGGCAGCGTCTGACCGCGCAGCACATGATTGATCTCGTCGGTCTTCTGCTCGGGACCGACGCCGAGCATGCCAGCCTTGCGCGCGGACGCGGGCATGCGGCGGCCCGTCTCGATCTCATGCGCGCCGACGTGATGGCGGCGCTCGGCCGCAACGATCTCTGCCTGTCCGAGATCGCGACGCGCTCGGGCCTCAGCCCGCGCCAGGCGCAGCGCCTGTTCGAGCAGGCCGGCACGACCTTCACCGAATTCGTGCTGGAGCAGCGCCTGCTCCAGGCGCGCAAACTGCTCTGCGATCCCCGCGCCAGGACGCGCAAGATCAGCGACATCGCGCATTCCTCAGGCTTTTCCGATCTGTCCTATTTCAATCGCGCCTTCCGCAAGCGCTTCGGCGCGACGCCGTCGGAACTGCGCGAGGCGTGATCCGGCCGGTCTAATCTTGTCCGGCGCGTCAATGCTGCCGCAGTTGGTCAAGGCGGCCGAATGCGCTATATCTGGCTGCGGCGGATCGCTCGATCCGCATGTCGGTCGCTCGTATCGGCCGTTGGGAAAGCGCAGTAGGCGGACATGGCGCGTATCGTCGTGCTCGGCGCCGGGTTTGCAGGCCTGTGGGCGGCCATCGGCGCTGCGCGCAAGCGCGACGAGATCGGCGCGAACAGCGACATCGATATCCGTCTCGTCGACCGCAATCCCTATCACAACATCCGCGTCCGCAATTACGAGGCCGACCTCGGCGAGGTCGCGCTACCGCTGCCGCAACTGCTCGATCCGATCGGCGTCAGCCACGGCATCGGCGAAGTTGAAGCCATCGATCCGACACGACGTGAAATCTCGCTGGTCACGAGCGGCGGTGAGGAGAGGTTGGACTATGACCGCCTCGTGCTGGCGCTCGGCAGCGAGGTGATGCGTCCCGACATTCCAGGCCTTGCCGAGCACCCTTTCGACGTCGATACCTATGCCGCGGCGCTCCGCCTCGAGGATCATCTCGTCTCGCTTGGACGCAGCGTGCCGGCGCCGGGGCGTTCGACGGTGGTAGTGGTCGGCGCCGGCTTCACCGGCATCGAGGTCGCGGCCGAGATGCCCGCGAGGCTGACGCGTGCGGGCATCAGCGGCAGCCGCCGCATCGTCCTCGTCGATCCCAATCCAGCGGTCGGCGCCACCATCGGCGCGCAGGCGCGTCCCGTGATCGAGACGGCCTTGGCCTCGCTCGATGTCGAGATGCGGCTTGGTGTGCGCGTCGTCTCGGTCGAGGCTGCCGGCATGCGCCTGAGTTCGGGCGAGTTCATTTCGGCGCAGACGGTGATCTGGTGTGCCGGGCTCCGTGCAAGCCCCTTGGCGGCGAGCTTTCCGGACGCGCGCGATCGCCTCGGGCGCATCCTGGTCGATCCTTTCATGCGGGTTGCGGATGTCGGCGGTGTGTTCGCGGCCGGCGACGTTGCCTCGAGCGTGATCGACGGGCTGCATCCGACCGTGATGTCCTGCCAGTTCGCGCGCCCCATGGGCCGCTTCGCCGGTCACAACGTGGTGGCTGATCTCGCCGGTCTGCCGATGCTGCCGTTGCGGATCGACTGGTACGTGACCGTGCTCGATCTCGGCACCTGGGGCGCGCTCTACACGGAAGGCTGGAATCGTGAGGTGCGCGCCACCGGCGCGGCCGCGAAAGTGACCAAGGAGACGATCAACCGCAGGCGCATCTATCCGCCGCTCACGGGCAGCAGGGACGAGCTCTTCGCTGCCGCGGCGCCGACGGTGCAGACGCCGCCGCCGACGTACCGGGCGCGGTAGCCGCAAGCGCACTGTCATCGTCCGCGAAGGGGTGATCCAGTATTCCAAAAGGAATGGAAAACGAGCCGTCCGCGGCGCACTGGATTGTCCGCCTTTGCGGGGAATCGCAATTGTGACCGTCGTGGTATCGCTGGCTACATCCGCGCCGAATTCATTTTCCGCAACATACCTCAGACATGAGAAAGCGCCCGTGGGGGGCGGGCGCTTTCTGTAGTCGACTTGGGGTTGGGGTCGTCTACATATCCACGTGGCGACTTTGGGGGGCTGGTAAAGAGCCGCGTGAATTCACAAAACTCGTCAGGTCTCCTTAGCGAACGAGGGACGCGTTCGAACTGGTAATCACGACCGGCTGGCCGGCCTTGATGACGCGGGCGCTCTGGGTCAGGCCTTCATCCGAACCCGTGCGTGCCGTGATGCCGAGGCCGGCCACCACGATCCCTGCGACGAGGGCCACGACCACAATCTTCAGATGGGTCGCGCGGTCTGCGCTGTAGATCGAGTGGTTCATGGAAGCCTCCTGCCGCCATCTACCCGAAGTAGTCGCCAGCCCATTCAGGCAGGTTCATGCTTCCGGTGCCCAACAACCTAGTATTGGGAGGATTCGTTCCCAAGAGGCCATCACAAGAGCGTGACAGGACGTGAAAGGTCGCGATCAAAAGCGATCGTTGGTCATGCGATTATATAATTATTTCAACGATGTAATTACCTGTGAGGCGCCTTTTCGGCTTTTGGGCCACAAGCAGCCAAGAACTCAAAAACCATTTGCATGTGGCCAAAAAACACGCGGCTTCTTGAGCCAAATCAGATGCTTCCGACTGTTTTCAACCTCGCTCTAGGGTGGATTTCGGCCTGCGACAGCACGGTCGTCTGTGCCCGGAACCGTTCCACCAGGGAGCGGACGAAGGGACGAATTGCGGCAGAGGTGACCAGCACCGGCGCCTCGCCTTCGCGGGCGGCGCGCTCGAACGCCTCGCGCACGGCGGTCATGAACTCCGACAGTTTCGAGGGCTGCATCGCAAGGCTGCGCTCTTCGCCCTGGCCGATGATCGACTCGGCAAATGCCTGTTCCCAGCGTGCCGACAGCGCGATCAGCGGCAAATAGCCGTTGTAGGAGGTGTTCTGCGCGCAGATCTGCCGCGCCAGCCGGGCGCGGACATGCTCGACCATGGTCGCGGGATTGCGTGAGAAGGCGAGCGAGTCGGCGATGCCTTCGAGGATGGTCGAGAGATCGCGGATCGAGATGCGCTCGGCCAGCAGGAGTTGCAGCACGCGCTGGATGCCAGAGACCGTGACCTGTCCCGGCACGATGTCCTTGACCAGCTCGCTCTGCTCCTTCGGCAGCTCCTTGAGCAGCTTCTGCACCTCGCCATAAGAGAGCAGGTCCGACATGTTGGCCTTGAGCAGCTCGGTGAGGTGGGTCGAGAGCACGGTTGCGGCGTCGACCACGGTATAGCCCTTCAGCGAGGCCTCTTCCTTGAAGCTGGCGTCCACCCAGGTCGCAGGCAGGCCGAAGGTCGGCTCGGTGGTGTGAATGCCGGGCACCTGCACCTGGCTGCCGCCGGGGTCCATGACCATGAACTGGTTCGGCCAGATCTTGCCGGTGCCGGCGTCGACCTCCTTGATCTTGATGATGTAAGTGTTGGCCTCGAGCTGGACGTTGTCGAGGATGCGCACCGCCGGCATCACGAAACCCATCTCGACCGCGAGCGAGCGGCGCAGCGCCTTAATCTGCTCGGTGAGGCGGTCGGTGCCATCGGGGCCGTTGACCAGCGGCAGCAGGGCATAGCCGAGCTCGATCTTGAGGTCGTCGATCTTGAGCGCAGCCGAGATCGGCTCTTCGGCCGCAGCCGCGCCCGGCGCACCCGGCGTGCCCGGAGCAGGCGCGGCCTTGGCGGCTTCCTCGGCCTTGATGCTGATCCTCTTGTTGGTGCGCGCCTGCCAGGCGAGCGCGCCGGCGCCGGCGCCGAGCGCGAGGAAGGGGAGGGTCGGAATGCCCGGCAGCGCGGCTAGCACCAGCATCACCGCCGAGGACATGGCCAGCGCCTGCGGATAGCCGGAGAACTGCTTCATCAACGCCTTGTCGGCGGCGCCGGAGACGCCGGCCTTGGAGACAAGCAGGCCGGCCGCGGTCGAGACGATCAGCGCCGGCACCTGGGTGACGAGGCCGTCACCAACGGTCAGGAGCGTGTAGCTGCGGCCGGCGTCGGCGAATGACATGCCCTGCTGCGCCACGCCGATGATCATGCCGCCGACCACGTTGATGAAGACGATCAGCAGGCCGGCGATGGCATCGCCGCGCACGAACTTGGAGGCGCCGTCCATGGCACCGAAGAAGCCGCTCTCATCCTCCAGTTCCTTGCGTCGCTCCTTGGCGACCTTCTCGTCGATCAGGCCGGCGGAGAGGTCGGCGTCGATCGCCATCTGCTTGCCGGGCATGGCGTCGAGGTGGAAGCGGGCGGCGACCTCCGCGATGCGGCCCGAACCCTTGGTGATGACGACGAAGTTGACGATGATCAGGATGGCGAAGACGATGATGCCGATGACGAAATTGCCGCCCATCACGAAGCTGCCGAAGGCCTCGATGACGTGACCGGCGGCAGCCGTGCCCTCGTGCCCGTGCGACAGGATCAGCCGGGTCGAGGCCATGTTGAGCGACAGGCGCAGCATGGTCGAGATCAGCAGGATGGTCGGGAAGGCGGAGAATTCCAGCGGCGCCTGGATGAACAGCGACGTCATCAGGATCAGGATCGAGAGCGTGATCGAGATCGCCAGGAACAGGTCCAGCACGATCGCGGGCAGGGGGAGGATCAGCACCACCAGGATGGTGAGGATGCCGAGCGCCAGCGCGATATCGCCGCGCTTGAGGACGTTGACGATTTCGGAGACGGAGGGGATCCCGGGCCTTGCCCCGCCTACGCCTTGTCCCGCGGTGACATCGACCATGGTAGCTGCCTCCCCGCGCGACTGCCGTCCGCGCGCCCCAAACGTCTGCGCAGCGGCCGAGGGGCCGCCGTTCCGAAAGTGAGGCACCGCACTGGCGTCCACGGGGGCTCCCGTTCTACGCGGCTGACGACACTCGACTTCACCCGGCAATTTTTGCCCGGTGTATGGTTAGCAAAGTGTTAACGGAGGGTGCGGAAGAGCGAGGCGAGGGGTTTTTGGGAGTCATTTGCGGGGCGATGCGGAGCATCGAACCCGGAATTCTCGGGATTCCGGGTTCGGCTCTTCGAGCCGCTCCCGGAATGACGCAGAGAGAAAGCCGCCCCTACTTCCACTTCTCCATCTTGGTCACCGAGTAACCCGAGGCGGCCTCCTCGGCCTCGAAGGTCACCTTGTCGCCGACCTTCACCTGCTTCAGCATCGCGGGATCTTTGACGCGGTAGACCATGGTCATGGGTTCCTCCATGCCGAGGCTTTTCGCGGGGCCGTGCTTGAGCGTGATCTTGCCGGCGCCCTCGTCGATCTTCTTGACCTCGCCGCTGATCGAAGCGCCGGCCGCCAGGGCTCCAGTGGCACCGCCTAACGTCAGCGCCAGCGCAGCAGTGATACGGATGATGCGGTTCATGGCAGTCTCCCTTTTCGTTACTTCACGGTGACGTGGCCGACCATGCCGTAGTCGCGGTGGTCGGGAATCAGACAGGAAAATTCGAACGTGCCGGCCTTGCTGAACTTCCAGAGGATCTCGGCCGTCTTGTTCGGGGCGAGACGCACCCCGTTCGGATCGTCGTGCTGCATGTGCGGATGCTTCTTCATCTCCACCGCATGGGCGAGATTCTCCTTGGTGGTCGCGAGCAGGAATTCATGGTCCTCCTTGCCGACGTTGCGCAGGACGAAGCGAATCTGCTCGCCCCGTTTGACCTCGATCCTGGCGGGTGTGTAGTCCATCTCGTTCATCAGAATCTCGATGGTGCGCGCGGGCTTGTTGGGATTGCCGGGCTCGCCGGCCGAAAAGGCCCCGTGCCCGTGCTTGTCGTGGGCAAGAGCCGGCGCGGCCGAGAGCGCGGTCAGCGCCAGGGCGAGCCTGATCGTTTTCTTCATCGTCGTCTCCAGTTGGTGATTCATCGAACGCTCACATCTTGTGCTTCATTGGCGGACTGCCTGATTTTTGTCGTGCCGGCTCTGCGGCCGGCGGCGTGACCTCATAGGCGACGGTACCTTTCGGGAATTGGTAGGGGCCGGGATCGCGATAGTCGTCGCGTGCGAGCTCCTCGCGAATCTTCATCACCGTGAACATTCCGCCCATCTCAATCGGCCCGAACTGGCCGGTACCGGTCATCATCGGCAGCGTGTTGTCGGGCGCGGGCATCTCCATGTTGCCCATCGCCATGCCGGTCGAGCCCATCGCCATGCTGTCGGGCGCGAGCTTGCCGACGGCCTTGGCGAGATCCTTGCGCGATACGCCGATCAGGTTGCGCACGTCATGGCCCATCGCATTCATGGTGTGGTGCGACTTGTGGCAATGGAACGCCCAATCGCCGGGATTGTCCGCGAGCACGTCGAACACGCGCACCGCGCCGACCGGTACGTCCGTCGTCGTCTCCGGATATTGCGCGCTCTCGGGAATCCAGCCGCCGTCGGTGCAGGTCACGGCAAAGCTGTGGCCGTGCAGATGGATCGGATGATTGGTCATGCTGAGATTGCCGATGCGCACGCGCACCTTGTCGCCGAGCCTGACCGGCAGCGGATCAATGCCGGGAAACACCCGCGCGTTCCAGGTCCACATGTTGAAGTCGGTCATCTCGTTGACCTGCGGCAGGTAGGTGCCGGGATCGACGCGATAGGTGCTCATCACGAAGACGAAATCGCGGTCCACGGGCCGGAAGCTCGAATCGCGCGGATGCACGACGACCATGCCCATCATGCCCATCGCCATCTGCACCATTTCGTCGGAATGCGGGTGATACATGAAGGTTCCGCTCTTCTTCATCTCGAACTCATAGACGAAGGTTTTTCCCGGCTGGATATGCGGCTGGTTCAGCCCGCCGACACCATCCATGCCGCTGGGAATGATCATGCCGTGCCAGTGCACCGTGGTGTATTCGGGCAGCTTGTTGGTGACGAAGATGCGGAGCTTGTCGCCCTCGACGGCCTCGATGGTCGGGCCCGGCGACTGGCCGTTATAGCCCCACAAATTCACCTTCATGCCTTCGGCGAATTCGCGCACCACGGGCTCGGCGACGAGATGGAATTCCTTCCAATCGCCGTTCATGCGGAACGGCAGCGACCAGCCGTTCAGCGTGACCACGGGACGATAGTCCGGGCCGCTGATCGGATGCAGCGGCGGCTGCATCACCACCTTGTCCATATGCGCAGCCTCCGGAATCGAAGCGGCCTGGACGCGGCCCTGAATCGCGGAGGCGCTGACGAGCGCGGCAGTGCCCAAAAATCCTCGGCGGGAAAACATGCTGGCCTCCATCTCAGTGGCCGCCATCGGCAGGCGCTGCCGCGGCGATGGTGGTTGGATTGTCGCTGCCGGCTGCAGGGGAGCCGCCGCCATTGACGGCGGTCTGCAAGCCGGACTGCGCGAGGAAGAATCGTTGCTTGGCGTCGATGGCGCCGCGCAGCGACGCGAGGCGCTGCCGTGCCTCGGTGAGCAGCGCAAATATGTCGACCTGCATACTGGAGAAGCGCAGCTGCATCTCCTCGGTGATGATTTTTCGCAAAGGGACGATCTCGCGCTGGTAGTGGCTGGCGATGTCGTAGCTGGAACGATAGATGCGATAAGCGTCGCGTGCTTCCGAACGCACATTGACGGCGCGCTCGGTGAGGCGGTTGAAGGCGAAGTTGTAGATCTCCGCCGCCTGCCGCACGCGCACCTCGCCGCCGTCGAAGAGCGGAATCTGGAACTGCACGTCGAAGCCGCGCTCGCGAAACGGGGGGCCTTCCGGATCCCGGGTGCGGCGGGAGATGCCGGCGAGATCGAGCAGGGTGACGAAGCGCGTCGCCTCGGTGAGGTTCAGCGACTTCGCCAGCGCTGTCAGCTCCAGCCGCGCGATCTGTAAGTCGATGCGATGTGCGACCGCGTCGGCTTCGATCGTGGGCAACGCGTGCGGGCGTCGCGGCAGCGGCGGTAATTGGTTGGGCAGGCGGAAGTCGAGGCCGCCGTCCCACAGCCCCATCAGGCGCGCGAGCCTTTCGCGGGCGCTTGCCGTCGTTTGCCGTGCAGTGGCGAGGTCGGCGGTGGTCTCGGCGTAAAACACCTGCTCGCGTGCTTGGTCGAGCTTGTTGAGTGAGCCGGTCTCACCGAGCTTGACCGCGAGCTGTGCGGTCGATTCCGCCGTCGCTTTCGCGTCGGTCAGCAGCACCACCATCTCGTTGCCGGCAACGGCGCGCCAATAAGCGCTGCGGACGTCGGCGGCGAGCCGCAGCGTTGCCAGTGCGGCGCGCAACTGGGCCTGGCGAAAGCGGTCGCGCGCGATGTCGGAGCGGAACGGCAGGGTGGCGAGCGCAAGGATATCGCCGACTACCTGGCGCTCGATCTCGCTGGCGCCATTGCCTGAGATCCGCGAGATCGAAAACACGGGATTGGGCGGCAGGCTCTGCTCGACCAGATCGGTCTCGGCGAGCGCCAGCTCGTTATAGGCCGCTTGCAATCCCTTGTTGTTGAGCAGCGCAATCTGCACGGCAGCATCTGCGGTCAATGTCCGCGACAGCAATTGGCGCACGCGCCCGTCAACCGCGCCGGCGCCCTCGGTTGTTCGCACGAAGGCGACGTCCTTGTTGATGCTCTGATTCGTCAGCTCCGAGACTGTCGTCATGCCGCTGTCGGGCGAGAACGCAGCACAGCCGGCAAGACCGGCCGCGCAAAGGCCGAGCGCGGCGAGAGCGAGCAGGGGGCGCGCGAGATGATGTATCATGGCGCGCTCCTACTGTTCTTGTTTTGGCTGCGGTGTGACCGCGTCGTTGCGGCCGCGCCATGGGGCCGGCGCCGCAGGCCGCAGGCTCGTGTAGGGCGCAATCGTCGACCGATAGCCGACAGACGCGACCTTGGCCGCGGGATCGGCAGGGTCCGCACTGGCGACGGGTATCGTTGCCGGCATGCAGCCGGACAACGCCAATGCGGCCAAGACCAGCGCCAAGGCCAGCAGCGGCCAATCGTGTCGAAAGTGTCGTCCACGCGCAGCGAGTGCTGCCGCGGACTTCGCCCCGGAAAGCGTAAGCATGATTCATCCCTGATCTGTCGTAAGACCACAGGCGCGCGCGCGGATGCGCTCGACCTGATGCCGTCGCGTCAGATCAGGCGATGGGAGGACGGTAGTGCAGGGGCGGCGCTGCGCTGTGCAGGATCGCCACGATCTCGGGTGCACAGGCGGAGACAGGCAGAAGCGGCTTGGCCACGCTGGGCAGATCGGCCGGCAGCGCGCTCACGCACATCATCGCGCAGCAGGGCCCGACTGTTCCCTTGCCGCCATGATGATGCGAGGCTGGCGCGTCCTGTTCGGCGGTCTGGTGATGCGTATGTGATCCGGCGTGGTGATGCGAGGTGCCGTCATGGGCGTGGCTGGCCGCCATCTGATGATGCGCCGGCACGAGGTCAGCCAGCACGGCCTCATCCAGGCAGGGCGCCGGGCCATTGCTCCAGGCGAGGCCTGCTGCCGGCGCGACCACGCAGAACAGATAGGCCAAGGCAACGAAGCGCCCCAGCTTGATCCGCATCGATCGTGTCAATCGCAGCAACATATTGCGTCGTTAAGTTCCCCGCGCGGCGGTGTTGCACACGCTGATTGCAAATTAATGACAAAACGCGCCTTCGCCAAGCTCCTTCTTACCGCAGTGCACCGCGCATGCCCAATATCGCGCCACGATGCTTGACCATAAAGCGTCCAGCGAACATGGTCCCGACCGTGCTTGCGCCAAATCACCCAGGACAGAGACCGGCCTCCTTCACGCCTGATTCCCGTCAGGCCTGGGTGCGGCTCGCGATTGCGCTTGTGATGGGCTCGATCGGCGCCGTCGGCATGTGGGCGGTCGTGGTCGTGATTCCCGTGGTGCAGGCGGAATTCGGTGCCACACGCGGCGCGGTGTCGCTGGCCTTCACGCTCATGATGTTCGGTTTCGGGCTGGGCGGCGTGATCGCCGGCAAGATCACCGACCGGTTCGGCATCGTGCCCGCGATGGCAATCAGCATCGCCTTCCTCGGCGTCGCCAATGTGCTCGCGGGCTTATCAACTCAGCTCTGGCAGTTCGTGGCGGCGTATTTCCTGATCGGCCTTGGCACCTCCGCGACCTTCGCGCCGCTGATGGCGGAAGCCTCGCATTGGTTCGAGCGCTATCGGGGGCTAGCCGTGACCATCGTCGCCAGTGGCAATTATGTCGCCGGCACGATGTGGCCGCCGATCGTGAGCTGGGGCACACAGACCGCCGGCTGGCGCTATACCCATATCGGCATCGGCATCGTCTGCGCGAGCACGATGGCACTTCTCGTCCTCGTCCTCCGCGCGCAGATGGGCGACGATCATATCCGCGATCACGCCAATGCACCGCCGCCCCAAGTCGATCTGAAGCTGTCGACCAACACACTGACGGTGCTGCTCTCGATTGCCAGCATCTCCTGCTGCGTCGCCATGGCGATGCCGCAGGTGCATATCGTCGCCTATTGCGGCGATCTCGGCTATGGCGTCGCGCGCGGCGCCGAGATGCTGTCGCTGATGATGGGCTGCGGCATCGTCAGCCGGATCGGCTCGGGCTATCTCGCCGACAAGATCGGCGGTATCCGCACGCTGCTGGTGGGATCGCTGGCGCAAGGCTTTGCGCTGGTGTTCTATTTGTTTTTCGACAGCCTCACCTCGCTTTATCTCATCTCCGCGATGTTCGGCCTGTTCCAGGGTGGTATCGTGCCGAGCTATGCCATCATCGTGCGCGAGGCGATGCCGGCGAGCGAAGCCGCGACGCGCGTCGGCATCGTGATCTTTGCGTCCGTGTTTGGCATGTCCTTCGGCGGCTGGGTGTCCGGCGTCATCTTCGATGCCACCGGCTCGTATGCCGCGGCGTTTGCGAACGGCGTGGCGTGGAACGCGCTGAACATCGGCATCGTCGTGTTGCTGCTGATCCGCTCGCGGATGAACGCGACAAAGGCTGGCCCGGGCTTTGCGACTTAGGCCTCCTGTCCAGCTTTCAGCAGCGAGCCTCCGGTGATCTTGTAGCCGCTGTCGGCTATCGCTTGCGCTTTGCGCCCGGCTTCGCGGGTTTGGCGGCGGCGCGCGTCCTGGCCTTGGTGCGGGGCTGCACCCGCAGCCCGTCCACGAACACATCGAGCATGCGCAGCACCGAGGACTGCCAGCCGGGCTGGTCGTGCATGTAGCACATGCCGATCAGGGCCCTGAGCAGGTCCTCCGGGCTGACATCGCCGCGCATCTGACCGGCTGCGACGGCGCGGTCGAGCAATGAGCCGATCGCCTTGGTCAGCCGCTCCATCGAGAAGGCGGCGAGCTCCGACGAGCTCTGATAGGTCAGCGCTAGCGCGGCCGACATGCCTTTCTTCGTGGCAACGAATTCGACGGCTGAGCGCAGCCACCGTCGCAGCGCGTCGACCGGATCGTTGGCGCTTCGCAGATGCTCGGCGAGCTCGCTGAGCTGCTCGACCTCGCGGCGGTAGACCGCCTCGAACAAATCCTCGCGTGTCGGGAAATGCCGGTAGAGCGTGCCGATGCCGACGCCGGCACGCTTTGCCACAGCTTCGAGGCTCGCCTCCGGGCCGCCCGCGCTGAACACGGCTTTCGCGGCTTCGAGCACGCGCTCGCGATTGCGCACGGCATCGGCGCGGGGCTTCCGGGTCTGGTCGGTCTGGTCGTCCATGCCGGCAGTGTAGATCACGAATTGGTTAGATTGAACCCTGGCTAGCTGCATCGCCTTGTTTGCGCACGGGCTTTGACGAATTCCAATATTTTCGCGACGGCCCTTGTTAAGCGGAGGGTGCCTCCGTATCTTCCCTCGAGTGTTGGCCCGGCTCCCGCCTGGCCGATGTGTATCGGCCGCGGCCACGGCGGTGGCACGCTGCGCGATGACTCATGACCAAATCTGATCGGAGCCTTGTATGAACCACTCCATCAGCCTCACCGTGAACGGTGTGCGGCGCGACTTCGACCTCGACGACCCGCGCGTCACGCTGCTCGATCTTCTGCGTGAGCGCCTCCATCTGACCGGAACCAAGAAGGGATGCGACCGCGGCCAGTGCGGCGCCTGCACCATTCTCGTCGACGGCAAGCGCATCAATTCCTGCCTCGCGCTCGCCATCAGTCATGATGGCGCCGACATTCTCACCATTGAAGGCGTTGCGCGCGGCGACCAGCTTCATCCCGTGCAGGCCGCCTTCATCGCCCACGACGGCTTCCAGTGCGGCTTCTGCACGCCCGGCCAGATCATGAGCGCCATCGGCATGATGAGTGAAGCGCAGGCCGGCAACGATCCCGAGCGCATCCGCGAATGCATGAGCGGCAATCTGTGCCGCTGCGGCGCCTATGCCGGCATCGTCGATGCCGTGCTTGACGCACAAGCACGCATGGACGAATCCAATCAGAGGCGCTCCGCATGAAGCCGTTCGATTATGTCAGGCCCGGCACGGTTGCCGAGGCCATTGCCGCCGCGGCCCAGCCGGGCGCCGTCTATCTCGCCGCCGGCACCAATCTGCTCGATCTGATGAAGGGCGGCGTCAGCCGTCCGAATCGTCTCGTCGACGTCACGCATCTTGATGGACTCGATCGGATCGAACGTCTCGCCGACGGGTCGTTGCGCGTCGGCGCGCTCGTCAGCAACGCCGATCTCGCGCATGATTCCGAATTCGCGAGATCGTATCCCGCGGTCGCCGAAGCGCTCCTCTCCGGTGCATCCGCGCAGTTGCGCAACGCAGCCACGGTCGGCGGCAATCTCTTGCAACGGACGCGCTGCACGTATTTCTATGACACGGCGAGCCGTTGCAACAAGCGCGAGGCCGGCCGCGGCTGCGACGCCCGCGACGGCGAGAACCGCAGTCACGCCGTGCTCGGCTGGAGCGAGAGCTGCATTGCCACGCATCCGTCCGATTTCTGCGTCCCGCTGGTCGCACTCGACGCCGTTGTCGAGATCGAGGGCAGGACCGGCCGGCGCGAGATCGCGCTCGACGAACTGCACCGCCTGCCCGGCAACACCCCGGAGCGCGATACGGCGCTCGAACCCGGCGACCTCATCATTGCGCTGCGCCTGCCGCCTGCGGCGCGCAGCTTTGCCGCGCATGCGCGCTATCTCAAGGTTCGTGAGCGTACGTCTTATGCCTTTGCCGTGGTATCGGCTGCGGCCGCGTTGCGGATCGAGAACGGCAAGATCGCCGAGGCGCGGCTTGCGCTTGGCGGCGTCGCGGCAAAGCCCTGGCGTGCCCGCGCCGCGGAGGACGTTCTCAGGAGTGTCGCGCCCACGGCCGACGCCTTCCGGGACGCCGCCTGGCGCGCGCTCGCTGATGCAAAGCCGTCCGGTGACAATGCTTACAAGATCGAGCTCGCGCGCCGTATTCTCGTGCGCGCGTTGACCCTGGCCGCGGCGGGCACGCCCGCGCGCCTGCCGGCGCTGCCGGCCTCTCCCTTTGCTTCGACTTCCGGAGCCGTCCATGCCTGAGCTCAATCTCACGAGTGCGCCCGCCCATCTGCGCCACGGCTCGAATATCGGCCAACCGCTGACGCGCCGTGACGGCGTCCTCAAGGTCACGGGGCGAGCGACCTATGCCGCCGACAATCATCCGCCCGGTATGCTGTTTGCGGTGATGGCCGTGGCCAGTATCGCGCGGGGTCACGTGATCTCGCTCGACGTCGCCGCCGCCAAGCGCCATCCCGGCGTCGTGGACGTCATGACCCCCGACCACAAGCCAGCGCTCGCGATCGACCCGGACATCAAGACCAACCCGTTCGTGTTTCGGATGGAGGTGTTGCAGAGCAATGAGGTCCGCTACGCCAACCAGCCGATCGCCGTCGTGATCGCGGAGACGCTGGAGGCCGCAACGGAAGGCGCGGCGCTGCTGGCGCCGCGATACGAGACGCTGCCCCCGCTTGTCGGCCTCGACGCCGGCGAAAGCTTCGTGCCGCCGGTGGTCGGCGTCGGCAACCCCGCGGCGCATCACCACGGCGATGTCGAGGCGGGCCTTGCCTCTGCCGAGAAGCAGATCGACGCGGTTTACGAGACGAGGCCGCAATATCACAACGCGATGGAGCCGCACGCGATCGTGGCGCATTGGGACGGCGATACACTCTCCATTGACACGCCGAGCCAGGCCATGGTGATGGCCCGCGCGCGCGTCGCCGAGCTGTTCGGCCTCGCGCCCGAGAAGATTCACATCCGCAGCCCCTTTCTCGGTGGCGGCTTCGGGTCGAAGGGATTCTTGACCGGTCCGCAGATCCTCGGCTTGATGGCGGCGAAGCTGGTCGGCAGGCCGGTCAAGCTCGTGCTGCGCCGTGAGCAAATGTATGGCCCGGTCGGTCACCGTGCGCCGACGCGCCAGCGGCTGCGCATCGGCGCGAACGGCGAGGGGCGCCTGACCGCGCTCGATCATCACGCCAGAACCGTATCGAGCACGTTCGATGATTTTTACGAGCCCGCGGCCGATGCCTCGCACACGCTCTATGCGGCGCCTGCAATCCGCACCACACATGACGCGGTCCGCGTCAACACCGGCACGCCGTTGTTCATGCGCGCGCCTGGCGAGGCGACGGGATCGATCGCGCTCGAAAGTGCGATCGACGAGATGGCCTGGGCCTGCAGCATGGATCCGCTCGCTTTCCGCCTGAGGAACTATGCCGAGGTCGAGCCGATCACCGGAAAACCGTTCTCGTCCAAGGCGCTGCGCGCCTGCTACGAGCAGGGCGCGGCGCGGTTTGGCTGGGCGAAGCGTCCGCTGCCGCCACGGCAGATGCGCGACGGTGCCGGCCTGCTGGTCGGCTGGGGCATGGGCACCGCGACCTTCCCGGCGCTGATGTTCCAGGCCGAAGCGCGCGCGGTGATCCGCCGTGATGGCTCCGGCGCCATGGAGATCGGCGCGCATGACATGGGGCAGGGCGCCTGGACCGCGCTGGCCCAGATCGCGGCCGACGAACTCGGGCTCGACATCGACCGCGTGGAATTCAAGGCCGGTAGCTCGGACCTGCCCGACGCGGGCATCGCTGGTGGCTCGGCGCACACGGCGACCGCGGGTGCGGCGATCCATAGCGCCGGGGCGGCCGTGATTGCAAAGCTCGCCGATCTCGCCACCAATGACGAGCGCTCGCCGCTGTTCGGCGCCGGCAATGCCGGCGTAGTTGCGCGCGACGGAAAGCTGTTTCGACGCGACGACGAAAGCCGTGGCGAGAGCTATGCCGAGATCCTGGCCCGCGCTGGCATCTCCGAGGTCGAGGCGCGCGGCACCGGCGCGCCGAACCCTGCGGCGCTGGAGGAATTCGCCATGCATGCCCACGGCGCGGTGTTCGCTGAGGTGAAGGTCGATCCCGAGCTGGGTCAGGTCCGGGTCACCCGCATGGTTGGCGCCTTCGCGGCGGGACGCATCGTCAATCCGCGGATGGTGCAGAGCCAGCTGTTCGGCGGCATGATCTGGGGTCTGTCCTTCGCGCTGCACGAGGAGGCCATCACCGACCGCCGTACCGGCCGCATCATGAACGCCAATCTCGGCGAGTACCACATCCCCGTGAATGCCGACGTGCCGCCGCTCGACGTGATCACGGTCGAGGAGCATGACCCCCACGTCAATGCGCTGGGCATCAAGGGTGTCGGCGAGATCGGCATCACCGGCAGCGCCGGCGCGGTCGCCAACGCGGTCTGGCATGCGACCGGCGTGCGTGTCCGCCGCTTCCCGATCCGGATCGAGGAGTTGCTGACGCAGCGTTGAGGCTTCTTCTTGACCTCTCCCGCTTGCGGGAGAGGTCGGCGCGAAGCGCCGGGTGAGGGCTTTCTCCGCAGAGAGAATCTTTCGGCGGAGACACCCTCTCACCAACCCTCTCCCGCAAACGGGAGAGGGGGCGAACCGCCCGTATCAGAACGTCGGTGGCGTGCAGGCCGAGATCACTTCGCACGGCTTGCCGCCGACGCAGCGGAAGCGATGCGGGCGGCGGCTCTCGAAATAATAGGCATCGCCCGGGTTGAGGATGCGCCGCTCGTCCTCCACGGTGACTTCGAGCTTTCCGGAGATCACGATGCCGCCTTCCTCGCCGTCATGGACGAGGTGGACGCGCCCGGTGTCGCTGCCGGGCTCGTAGCGCTCCTTCAGGATCTGGAGGCTGCGGCCGAACAGATTGTCGCCGACTTGCCGGTAGGAGATCGGCTTCTTGCCGACCTCGGTCAGTTCCTCCGCGCGGTAGAAGATCTTGCGCCTCGACTCCGGCTCCAGCGCGAAGAACTCGGCGAGCCCCATCGGGATGCCGTCAAGGATGCGCTTGAGCGCGCCGACCGAGGGGTTCATCTGGTTGGATTCGATCAGCGAGATCGTCGAATTGGTGACGCCGGCACGTTTTGCCAGCTCACGCTGCGACAGCTTGTTGCGCGCCCGGATGAATCGCAGCCGTCCACCGATGTCGACGCTCATGCCTTCGTCCTTGCCTTGGTCCGTGTTGCAAGTGTTGCGGATCGCGCAAATATGGACCGGCAGCTCCAATTAAATCAATGGCTTGCAGCTGATCAGAAAAGGACTTGTTGCGCTTTGCAAGCCGTGGCTCTGCTGGCAGGTCAGCAAAGGAGCGCGGCCGTGACCCTTCATCAGATTCCGAACACTATCAAGACCGACTCGTTCTGGATGCCGTTCACGGCCAACCGTCAGTTCAAGAAGGCGCCCCGCCTGTTCTCCTCGGCCGAGGGCATGCACTACACCACCGTCGATGGCCGCAAGGTGATCGATGGCTCCGCCGGCCTGTGGTGCGTCAATGCTGGCCATGGCCGCAAGCAGATTGCGGCTGCGGTCGAGCGCCAGCTCATGACGCTGGACTTCGCGCCGTCGTTCCAGATGGGCCATCCGCTGGCGTTCGATTTCGCCGAGCGTCTCGCCGAGATCGCGCCGAAGGGCCTCGATCGGGTCTTCTTCACCAACTCCGGCTCCGAGTCGGTCGACACCGCGCTGAAGATCGCGCTGGCCTATCACCGCGCCAACGGTCAGGCGAGCCGCACCCGCCTGATCGGCCGCGAGCGCGGCTATCACGGCGTCGGCTTCGGCGGCACCTCGGTTGGCGGCATGGTCGCCAATCGCCGCGCCTTCGCCACCCTGCTGCCGGGCGTCGACCATATCCGTCACACCCACGATCTCACCCGCAACGCCTTCGCCAAGGATCAGCCTGAGCACGGCGCCGAGCTTGCCGACGATCTCGAGCGCCTTGTCGGCCTGCACGGTGGCGAGACGATCGCCGCCGTCATCGTCGAGCCGGTGCCGGGTTCGACTGCGGTGCTGCCGCCGCCGAAGGGCTATCTCCAGCGCCTGCGCGAGATTTGCGACAAGCACGGCATTCTCCTGATCTTCGACGAGGTCATCACCGGCTTCGGCCGGCTGGGCACGCCGTTTGCCGCCAACTTCTTCGGCGTCACGCCGGACCTGATGACGACGGCCAAGGGCATCACCAACGGCACCATTCCCTGCGGCGCGGTGTTCGCGAGCCGCAAGGTACATGACGGCCTGATGGTCGGCCCCGAGAACCAGATGGAGCTGTTCCACGGCTACACTTATTCCGCGCATCCGACCGCCTGCGCCGCCGGCATCGCGACGCTCGACATCTACAAGGATGAAGGCCTGCTCACGCGCGGCGCGTCGATCGCCGAATATTGGCGCGATGCGCTGCATTCGCTGAAGGGGCTGCCGAACGTCGTCGACATCCGCAATTGCGGCCTGATGGGCGCGGTCGAGCTCGCGCCGCGCGACGGCGTCATCGGCGCGCGCGGCTATGACGTGATGGTCGACTGCTTCAACACCGGGCTTTACCTGCGCATGAGCGGCGACAGCTTCGCGATGTCGCCGCCGCTCATCGTCGAGAAGAGCCACATCGACCAGATGGTCTCGATCCTCGGCGATGCCATCAAGAAGGTGGCCTGATAATTGCTCCCGCGGTTCACGGAGTTTCTTCTTGCAGCGGCGCGCGTGATGCCGCGGGAGTTTGACGAAGCGTGAAAGTCTTGATCCTCGGCAGCGGTGTCATCGGTGTCACCTCTGCCTATTATCTTGCGCGTGCTGGTCATGAGGTGACGGTCGTCGACCGCCAGCCGGAGCCGGCGCTGGAGACCTCTTTCGCCAATGCCGGCGAGGTGTCGCCCGGCTATTCCTCGCCCTGGGCCGGCCCAGGCGTGCCGGTGAAGGCCGTCAAGTGGTTGTTGATGAAGCACGGCCCGCTGGTGATCCGGCCGAAGCTTGATCCTGTCATGTGGGTCTGGCTGCTCAAGCTGCTGCGCAACTGCACCAGCGCGCGCTATGCGGTCAACAAGAGCCGGATGATCCCGATCGCGGAATACAGCCGCGATTCCTTGCGCGATCTGCGCCGCGACATCGGTATTCAGTATGACGAACGCTCGCAGGGAACGCTGCAGCTGTTCCGCTATCAGGCGCAGCTCGATGGCACGGCTGAGGACATCGCCGTGCTCAAGCAGTACGGCGTGCCTTTCGAGTTGCTGAGCCGCGAGGGCTGCATCGCGGTCGAGCCGGCGCTCGGCGGCGTGAAGGAGAAGTTCGTCGGCGGGCTTCGCTTGCCCCAGGATGAGACCGGCGACTGCCACATGTTCACGCAGGCGCTGGCCAAGCATGCCGAGGCGCTCGGCGTTCGCTTCATGTTCAACACGAGCATCGATCGCATCGTCACCGACGGCGCGCGGGTCAGCAGTGTCGCGACCAGTGCCGGCCTGTTGCAGGCAGACGCTTACGTCCTCGCGCTCGGAAGCTGGTCGTCGCGGCTCCTGGCTCCGCTCGGCATTTCGCTCCCGGTCTATCCGGTGAAGGGCTATTCGATCACGGTGCCGATCAAGGACGCCTCCGGCGCGCCGGAATCCACCGTGATGGACGAGAGCTACAAGGTCGCGATCACCCGCCTCGGCAATCGCATCCGCGTCGGCGGCACCGCCGAAATCTCCGGCTATTCGAGCAAGCTCTACGATGCACGCCGCGCCACGCTCGATCATTCGCTGACCGACCTGTTTCCACGCGGCGGCGATCTCGCCAAGGCGACCTTCTGGAGCGGCCTGCGCCCGATGACGCCGGACGGCCCGCCCGTGATCGGCCCAACGCAATACGCCAACCTCCACCTCAACACCGGCCACGGCACGCTCGGCTGGACCATGGCCTGCGGCTCGGGGCGCGTGCTCGCCGACATGCTGTCGGGCCGGAAGCCGGACATCGACGTCAGCGCGCTGACGGTGGACCGGTACGCGCATCGGTTTGGGTGAAGCTCCATCCGCTCGTCATTGCGAGCGCAGCGAAGCAATCCAGTATCTTTCCGTGGCGACACTCTGGATTACTTCGTCGCAAGGGCTCCTCGCAATGACGATGTGGAGGCGGCGCGGCTCATTTCTCTCAACGCCGAGTGCGGCGAGAGAGGCGAAACACGGGGCTTACCCCGCCCCCGTCACGCAATTCACCCACAGCACCACGGCCTTGGCATCCTGCGCAGGATTGGAAAACCGGTGCGGCCGGCGGCTCGCGAAGCGAAAGCTGTCGCCGGTCTTCAGCGACCACGTCTCGCTGTCTACCGTCAGCATCATCTCACCTTCGAGCACGAGCCCGGCCTCCTCGCCATCATGGGTGTAGAGTTCGTCGCCCGTCGAGCCGCCGGGCTCCAGATGCACCAGGAACAGATTGAGCTTGTTGTCGGCACTCGCCGGACTCAGCAATTGCTTTGAGACGCCGCAGCGCCAGAGCTTCAGCTCGGGCCGCTGAAGCCCGCGCGTCACCACCTGGTCCGATCCGCCGTCGGCGCTCGGGCTCGCGCCGAACAGTGCGGCGATGCCGACGCCGAACACGTCTGCGAGCGTCGCCAGCACGCGCAGCGAGGGTGACGACATGCCGCGCTCGATCTGGCTGAGGAAGCCGATCGAAAGTGAGGTGCGCGCCGCGACCGTTTCCAACGAAAACTGCCTGACGTGCCGGAGATCCCTGATGCGGCGGCCAACCGCGACGTCCATCGCGGGCTCGGCCGGTTTCATGGCAGCCTTGGTGCTGGCTTTGGCCGTTAGCTTCTTCGCCGCCCTCGCGGCCGGTTTGCGCATTCTTTTGCCACCGCTCACGTCAGACCGCTTCCTTCATGTGCATGAAAACCGCTTGCGCGAGCCGCGAAAGTGTGACCAAATTTTCATATCGGTGAAAATAGGCCGAAACGGCGTAGCCCGCAACGTCTCCTGCAACGTGTGATGGCGACATTCGCGAGCGCCGCCATCGGCTAGGCCCAAAGGGGGATGCGATGAAGCGTTTTGGTCTGGCCGCGATCGCGGCATTGGCAATTGCAGCCGCAGCTCCGGCCTCGGCCCAGCAGGTGCTGAAAGTCGGCTCGACGCCGACAGGCATTCCCTTCACCTTCCTCGACACCAAGACCAATACCATTCAAGGCATCATGGTCGATCTCGTCACCGAGATCGGCAAGGATGCCGGTTTCAACGTGCAGATCGAGCCGATGCAGTTCTCGGCGCTGATTCCGTCGCTGACCTCGAGCAAGATCGACATTATCGCCGCTGCGATGTTCATCACGCCCCCGCGCAAGGAGGTCGTCGACTTCTCCGACCCGATCTACACTTACGGCGAGGGCCTCGTCGTGCCGAAGAGCGACACCAAGGCCTATGCGTCTCAGGAAGATCTGAAGGGTGAGACCGTGGGCGCCCAGGTCGGCACCGCCTTCGTTGACGCGCTGAAGAAGTCCGGCCTGTTCGCCGAGGTCAAAGCCTACGACACCATTCCCGACATCCTGCGCGACGTGAACACGGGCCGCCTCAAGGCCGGCTATGCCGACTATCCGATCCTCGCCTACAATCTGAAACAGGGCGGCTTCCCCGAGGTGCGCCTGGTCGACGGCTACAAGCCCGTCACGGTCGGCTCGGTCGGCATTGGCGTGCGCAAGGGCGAGACCGCGCTGCTCGGCAAGATCAACGCCTCGCTCGCGAAGCTCAAGGCCAACGGAACCATTGCCAAGATCCTGGATAAATGGGGTCTGAAGGCGCAAGGTTGATCGATGAAGGCTGGCCGATGAAAGGCTTCTGGCGCGACGCCGTCGAGTTCTTCCCGATCCTGTTGAACGGCGTCGCGCTGACGATCATCGTCACGGTCGGCTCCCTGCTGCTCTCGACGGTGCTCGGCCTCGTCTGGGCGATGATGCGGGTCTCGGGTATCAAGGTGCTGTCGATGCTCAGCGCCAGCCTGATCAATGTGATCCGCGGCATCCCGATCATCGTGCTGTTGTTCTATCTTTACTTCGTGATGCCGGATCTCGGCGTCACGTTGTCGGCCTTGCAGGCCGCAATCCTCGGGCTCGGCATCGCCTATTCGGCCTATCAGGCCGAGAATTTCCGCGCCGGCATCGAGGCGATTGACAAGGGGCAGATCGAAGCGGCGCAGTCGATCGGCATGGGCTGGTGGCTGACGATGCGCCGCGTTGTGCTGCCGCAGGCGGTCCGCATCGTGCTGCCTCCCTACGGCAACGTCATGATCATGATGCTGAAGGATTCCTCGCAGGCCTCCACCATCACCGTCGCCGAGCTTGCCCTGCAAGGCAAGCTGATCGCCTCGTCGACGTTCAAGAACACCAGCGTGTTCACCCTTGTTGCGCTGATGTATCTCACCATGAGCATTCCCTTGATCCTGCTGGTCCGTCACTTCGAGAAGCGGGCCGGCAAGCGATGATCGAACTGAATGACGTCCACAAGAGCTTTGGCAAAGTCGAGGTGCTCAAGGGCATCACGGCCTCCGTTCAGAAGGGCGAGGTGGTCTGCATCATCGGGCCATCAGGCTCCGGCAAGTCGACCATTTTGCGCTGTATCAACGGCCTCGAAAGCTACGACCGCGGCGAGATCAGCGTCGAGGGATTGAAGGTCGACCGCGACGCGCCGTCGATCGTGAACATCCGTACCCGGGTCTCGATGGTGTTTCAGCGCTTCAACCTGTTTCCACACCGCACGGCGCTGGAGAACGTGATCGAGGGGCCGCTGTATGTGAAGAAGGAGCCGCGTGCGCAAGCGTTGGAACGCGGCCGCGCGCTGCTCGCCCAGGTCGGGCTCGCCGAGAAGGCCGATGCGCATCCGCCGCAACTCTCGGGCGGCCAGCAGCAGCGCGTCGCGATCGCGCGGGCGCTGGCGATGCAGCCCAAGGCGATCCTGTTCGACGAGCCGACCTCGGCCCTCGACCCTGAACTGGTCGGCGACGTCCTCGGCGTGATGCGCAAGCTCGCCGACGACGGCATGACCATGGTCGTCGTCACCCACGAGATGGGCTTTGCCCGCGACGTCGCCGACCGCGTGCTGTTCATCGACGGCGGCGTCATCGTCGAGCAGGGGCCGGCCAAGGCGCTGCTCAACCAACCCCAGCATCCGCGCACGCAGGATTTTTTGCGCCGTGTGCTGCATCCGCTCTGATCGGTGTTCGCCATGAACGCGCGCCTGCCTCTGCCGCCCTCTGTCTATGCCGACACCGCCATCGCGCCCGTCGCCACGCCGCCGCTCGATGTCGACAACACCGCCTCCGTCGCGATCGTCGGCGGCGGCTATACCGGCCTGTCCACGGCGTTGCATCTGGCCGAGCAGGGTGTCGAGGCATTGGTGCTGGAGGCGCAGGAGCCCGGCTGGGGCGCGTCCGGCAACAATGGCGGCCACACCAATCCCGGATTGAAGCACGATCCCGATCAGATCGAGGCCGATTTCGGCGCAGATCTCGGCCGCCGCATGATCGACTTCTCCTACGGCACCACGAACTTCACCCACGAATTGATCCGCCGTTACCAGATTCCCTGCGAGGCGCGGCAGAACGGCACGCTGCGCGCCGCCTATAACGAGGCCAGCGCCGCCGCGATCGAGAACACCGCGCAGCAATGCATCCGCCGCGGCATGCCGGTGTCATTCCTGAATCGCGAGCAGTTGCGCGTGATGACCGGCACCGATCGCTATATCGGGGCGATGCTGGACACGCGTGGCGGCGATCTGCATCCTCTCAGCTATGCTCGCGGCCTCGCGCGCGCGGCGATCTCGGCCGGCGCGAGGGTTTTTGGTGAGACGCCGGCGCTGTCGCTGCGCCGCGACGGCACGCGCTGGCGCATCGCGACGCCGCGCGTGATCGTGCATGCCGAAAAAGTCCTGCTCGCCACCAACGGCTTCACCGACGATCTCTGGCCGGCACTTCGACGCACCATCGTGCCGGTGTTTTCCTCGATCGCCGCTACTGCGCCGCTCTCGGACGCTGTCGCGCGCTCGATCATGCCGACACGTCCCGTGCTCTACGAGAGCGGCTATATCACGGTCTATTACCGCATCGATCAGCAGAACCGCCTGTTGATGGGCGGCCGCGGCCCGATGCGTTGGATAAAGTCGCCGAACGACGTCGCCTACCTCATGCGCTACGCCGAGCGGCTATGGCCGCAGCTCAAGGGCGTCGCCTGGACGCATGGCTGGAACAGCCGGCTCGCGATCACCGGCGATCATTATCCGCATGTGCATGAGCCCGCGGAGAACATCCTGATCTCGCTCGGCTGCAACGGCCGCGGCGTTGCGCTCTCCACCGCGATGGGCGCACAGCTCGCGCGCAGGCTGATCGGCGGGCCAAAGGTGGAGATCGACATGCCCATCACGGGCATCAAGCCGATCCCGATGCACGCGTTCTGGCCGCTCGGCGTGACGAGCGCCGTCATCGCGGGCCGCATGAGAGATCGGTTAGGCATATAGATCGGTTAGGGATTTGGAGAAGGCGCCGCCGAGGCAGCGCCTTGCTCGATCCGATGTTCAGCAGCGGCCCTGTTTCCACAGGCCGGGCGGGCAGCCCATGCCGCGCCAGCCGACCTTGCGCCCGTGGTACCATCCCGGCGGCGTGCCATGGTGATGATGGCCCATCGCGTGACCATGGCCATGACCGTGCCCGTGTCCATGACCATGTCCATGACCGCCCTTGGCCAGGGCAGGGCCGGCAAATGTGAGGCCGGCTGCAACGATCAGCGACGCGGCGAGCGCAAGTTTCTTCATCATGTCCTCCACTGGGGCGAGCGCATTTGTCCGTTCAATGAACGAACGGTGGGCAGGTAAGTTCCCTGCCAATGTGGAGAAGTCGTGACGCTCGCGCAGATGCGCAATCGCGCACCAGTTCGATCCGCGTTAGCACATTGCATCCGTGCGCTCAGCCTTCCACCACCGCTTCGGCCCACGGTTGGAAAATCTCGACCGCGCCCGAATTGGTCTCGCCCTCGCGCATCACCACGCTCGGGCAGGCGAACTTCATCGGTAGCGCCTGCACCTGGGTCTCCTGATAGTCGAATCGCGCCGCCAGCGTCTTGCGCGCGTCCGCCGGCAGGCGGGCATCACCGATAACGACCGGGCCTTCGCTGGCGTCGATGCGCGGCTGGTGGATGGCGGCATCGAGGTCCATACCAAAATCCATCGCAAAGGAGACGAGTTGCATCACCGCCGGCAGGATGCGGCGGCCGCCGGAGGCGCCGACCGCGAGGCGCTTGCCATCCGGGGTCTCGGCGATGACGGGCGTGTAGTTGGTGAGACAACGCTTGCCAGGTGCGAGCGAGTTGGTGGTGCCAGGTGTCGGATCGAACCACATGATGCCGTTGTTCATGGGGATGCCGGTGTGCGGCGTGACATATTTCGAGCCGAAGGTGGACAGCAGCGTCTGCGTCACCGCGGCCATGTTGCCGTGGCGGTCGACCACGGAGAAGTGGGTGGTGCAGGCCGGCGCCAGGTATTCCGCGCCGAGCGAGCGCTTGCCATCGGCATCGCCCATGTCGCCCAGCCGCTGGCGATAGGCCGATTGCAGCGCCAGCGCATATTCGGCGTAGGCGGCCGCGTCCGGTGTGCCGCCCGGCTTCAGATTCTGCTGCAACAGGCGTAGCGCATGCGCCATCGTCGGTCCGGCAGTGAGCTCCGGCGTCGCAAACACCTTGCCGCCGCGATAGGGGATCGCCAGCGGCTCGCGCAGGTGGCTGCGGAACGCGGCGAGATCCTCCGTCGATAGCGAGCCGCCGTCGGCCTTGATGTCGGATGCAATGCTTCTTGCGAGGTCACCCTCGTAAAAATCGCGGGGGCCAGCGGCTGCGAGATGGGCCAGCGTCGCCTTCAGCTTGTCCTGCGGCAGCCGCGTCTCGGCCTTGATGCCCCAGGGCGCATTCGGCGGCAGGCCGTCCCTCAGGAAGATGTCCGCGCTGGCGGGATAGCGCCGGAGCTCAGCGGCGGAGCTCGCGATCATGAGCGTCGTCCACCAGTCGACCAGCAGACCTTCGCCGGCGATCGTCGCAGCGGGCGCGACCAGATCCTTCCACGGCATCCTGGCGTGGCGGCGATGCGCTTCCTCCATGCCGGCGACGACGCCGGGCACCGCGATCGAGCCAGGGAACAGGTCGGAGGCCGCGCCTTCGCCCGTAATCGGATAGTCGGCGACGCGCAGGCTCTGCGGTGCGCACATGCCGTAGTCGATCACTTCGTAGCGATTGTCCTTGGCGCGGTAGAGCACCATCGCGCCGCCGCCGCCCATGCCGCTCATCCAGGGCTCCAGCACGTTCAGCGCGAAGGTGGTAGCGACGACGGCGTCGACACAGTCGCCGCCTGCCGCTAGCACCTCTGCGCCGACCTCGGCCGCCCGCCGCGATTGCGCGGCGACGATGCCGCCCTTGGCTCTGACTGCGGGTTTGCGGATGTGCTGGGCGCGGCTGAACTGGTGAGGCATGATGTCGTCTTTGTCTTCGGTTGTCTTGGCTGGCTAGGCGCGCGGACAATGGCACACTGCCGCCAACGAGAACATCCAAAGCGAGGAGCGACATGGCTGGTGTGAGGCAGACGCGGGATGGTGCGGGGTGGCGACCGCCTACCAAGCCCTCATGCCCGGGCTTGGCCCGGGCATCCAGGTCTCCCGCAAGCGGCCCAAGAACGTCGATGGCCGGGACGAGCCCGGCCATGAAAGACACAGCGAATAAGGACGACGCGGCGACCGCTCAGAGCGAGCGGTTCAACCGGCTGGCCTGATACTTGGCACGCCATTTCGGGCCCGGCCCGCGCATGTAGTGAAGCTCGGGGCGGTACGGGTCGCCGGCGACCCGGATCAGGGTCTGCCATTTCATGGCGACGAAGTTCAGGGGCTGGCGAAGGAGGCTCAGTGAAGGGAGCAACATCGGCATCACCTCAATGCGGCTTGCCGAGCATGGCGGTGAAGGGAAGATCGAAAATCTCCTCGCCGTCGTCATCGCTGACGTGGATCACCCAGTCGCGCCAGTCCTCGTTGCTCGGCGTCAGAATCATCGATCGCATGATCTGGGCGGCGCGGTCGCGGGCCTCGGTGAGATTGGAGACGGCGGCGCCGTAGCGATCGATCAGGGTGCCCTCGGTATTGGAGCAGTGAAAGTAGACCTGGACCATCTACGCCTCCTGTAGGGAGCGATTGGGATGGCAAATTGATACCACCCGAGGCATTCGCGAAACATTCGGGTCGAACCCGGTAAGGGAATTTACGGAGATTGGTCGCCTGCAAGGTCGTTACAGGTTTAATCACAGGCGGGTGATGATCAGCTGGACCGCGCTTGGGCGGCATGGAACAACCTCCGACGAAAGTCGAGGGGCGACATGGGTCCTTCCGAAGGCAGCGTCGGTAATGCCATCCGCTTCGGAACGGCACCATGTTCATTGCCGATTACAAGAAGCATAGCGTCGTCCCGGCCTGGAGGCTTGCATCTGGCCGCCGCGGGGACCAAGACTCTGCGGCACATCAAAGAGCATGCGCCCCACGGAGTGTTCGAGTGAAAGCCGTCCATACTGAGCTGCACCGCAGCCATGATCCGCAATTCTTCCTGGTTCGCGGGCTCGTCAAGCGCACCACCGAGCAGCCCGAGCGCGTCGATCGCCTGCTCAAGGGATTGAGGGACGGCAAGCATCAGCTGGTCGAGCCGACGAAATTCGGGCAAGGGCCCCGCGCGCGCATCCACAGTCCGGAATATCTGTCGTTCCTGAGCGAAGCCTGGGAGGCCTGGACGGCGCTCGGCGATTCCGGCCCGGAGATGATCGGCAATATCCATCCGGTGCGCCACGCGGCGACTTATCCCACCCATATCGTCGGCAAGCTCGGCTGGCACACCGCCGACACGGCGGCGCCAATCGGGCCGGGCACGTGGGCGGCCGCCTGTGCCGCGACCGACGTCGCGGTCACCGCGGCGCAGATGGTGATGGACGGCGAGGATGCGACCTATGCGCTCTGCCGCCCACCGGGCCATCACGCCTATCGCGACATGGCGGGCGGTTTCTGCTTCCTCAACAACAGTGCGATCGCGGCGGCGCATCTGCGGCAGAAGCACGAGCGTGTCGTCATCCTCGACGTCGACGTCCATCATGGCAACGGCACGCAGGGCATCTTCTACGCGCGGCCTGACGTCTACACGATCTCGATCCATGCCGATCCGGTTGCGTATTATCCGTTCGTGTGGGGCTATGCCCATGAGCACGGCGAGGGTCCGGGTCTCGGCACCAACCTCAACATTCCCCTCGCCATCGGCACCGGCGATGACGGCTACATGCAGGCGCTGGACGTTGCGCGCAAGGCGATCGAATCGTTTGCGCCGAGCGCGCTCGTCGTCGCGCTTGGTCTCGATGCCTCCGAACACGACCCGCTGAAGGGATTGGCCGTCACCACACCAGGCTTCCGCCGCATCGGCCAGGCCATCGCGAAGATGGGCCTGCCGACCGTGTTCGTGCAGGAGGGTGGCTATCTCTCGGATATTTTGGGCGCGAACCTCACCTCAGTGCTGGCAGGATTCGAAGAGGCGCGGTGAGCTTGAAAGCATCTCGCTCGCCGCGAGCACCTAGCAGACGTGCTGCATCTCGGCTTCGTCCGCGACCATGTCGAGCATGATCGTGGTCAATCCCGTCGCCGTACAATCCTTCGATCTTGCGCCGAGCTCCTCATAGCTGCCGACGAGAGAGCGCCGCAGCTTCAATAGCGCTGCAGTTCGTCCGCGGTCAGATCGGGATAACATCCGACAACGCCATTCCCTTCTGATCTGATTGAGCTATTCTTCCCAAGGATTAGGGAACGCGTCCAGTCTGAGGTGAAGTCGGGCCCCAAATCTGTGATTGAGGGGACCCCATAGCCCCTTCGACGTAACGATAGGTCGGGCAGAAATCACCATGCTGGAGAACGAGCCGGGCACGGGAACGGAGGGCGGGCTGAAGCGCTGGCTCGAGGGCATCGGTCTCGGCCACTACACCGATCTCTTTGCGCAGCACCGTCTCGATCTCGACGTCGTGGCGGACCTGACCGAATCCGATCTGGTCGAGCTCGGATTGCCGCTCGGTGATCGCAAGCGGCTTCAGCGAGCCATGTCGGCGCTGTTCCAGGCCGAAACGGCGGAGCCGTCGGCGGCAGTGGCGCCGCCGCAAACGCGCTCGGAGGTCGGCGCGGAACGGCGTCAGCTCACCACCATGTTCTGCGACATGGTGGATTCCACCTCGCTATCGGTTCAGTTCGATCCGGAAGACGTGCGCGACATGATTGCGAGCTTCCGCGAAACCTGCGTCCGCGTGGTCAAGCATTACGAGGGCTTTGCCGCCCGTTTCGTCGGCGACGGTATCCTGATCTATTTCGGCTATCCGACCGCTCATGAGGACGATGCCGAGCGCGCGGTGCGCGCCGGGCTCGAGATCGTGCGGGTGCTGTCGAGCGCGCACGCGATCGAGCCGCGCGGTGCGCTCAGCCACTCGCCCGCCGTCCGCATCGGGATCGCGACCGGCCTCGTCGTGGTCGGCGATCTCGTCGGGCAGGGCACCGAAGAGCGCGATTCTGCGGTCGGAGAAACCGTCAATCTCGCCGCGCGGCTGCAAGGCCTGGCGCCGCCCAACGGAGTCGTGATCTCCGCATCGACCCAAGCGCTGCTGAAGGGGAAGTTCGACTACCGCAATCTCGGCGTCCATGACTTGAAGGGCATCTCCGAGAAAGCGCAGGCCTGGCACGTGGTGCGCGCCTCGCGGATGGAGACCCGCTTCGCCGCCGCCATGGGCACGCGGCTGACGCCGCTCGTCAACCGCGAGGAGGAGATCGCGCTGCTCATGGGACGCTGGCAGCAGGCCAATGACGGCGACGGCCAGGTCGTCGTCAAGTTCGGCGAGCCCGGTATCGGCAAGTCGCGCATCATCCAGGAAATCTTCGAGCGGATATCCGGCGATCGCCATGGACAGGTCTCGCTCCAGTGCTCGCCTTACTACACCTCCACGGCGTTCCATCCGTTCGTCGAGCAGCTCAAATTCTCCCTCGGCCTCGATCGGGAGGATGCGTCCGCGCTGTCGCTGGCGAGCCTGGAGACCGCGATCGCCACGGCGCATGGCGACATCGAGCAGGTCGCGCCGCTGTTTGCCGCGCTGCTGTCGATACCCACCGGCGACCGCTATCCGCGGCTCGACCTTTCGCCGCAGCAGCAGAAGGATGCCACCGTCACGGCGCTGGTCAATCACTTCCTGGGCCTTGCGCGCGAGATGCCGTTGGTGATCGCGTTCGAGGATTTGCATTGGATCGACCCGACCTCACGCGAGGTGATCGACCTGCTGGTCGACCGGGTGCAGAACCGGCCGATCCTGGTCATCATCACCGCGCGATCCGAATTCCAGCCGAGTTGGAACGCGCATTCGCACATCACGACCCTGGTGCTGAACCGCCTGAGCCGGCCGCTGCGCACGACGCTGGTCGAGCGCGTTGCCGGCAGGGAGCTGCCCAAGGAGGTCGTCGAGGAGATCATCGTCAAGACCGACGGCGTGCCGCTGTTCCTGGAAGAGCTGACCAAGACGGTTCTGGAATCCAACCTCCTGACCGAGCGGCACGGGCGCTACGTGCTGTCGGGCCCGTGGCGGCAGCTCGCGATCCCGGCGACCCTGACGGACTCGCTGATGGCGCGACTGGACCGCATGGGACCGTTCAAGCGGGTCGCCCAGATCGGCGCCACGATCGGGCGCGAGTTTTCCTATGAGACGCTGCACGCAGTCGCCAACACGCCAGCCGAGCAGATCGAAGCCGCGCTCAATCACCTGGAGCAGGCGGGCCTGATCATGCGCCGCGGCCATCCGCCGGACGCGCTCTACTCCTTCAAGCACGTGATGATCCAGAACGCCGCGCATGCGAGCCTCTTGCACAGCGAGCGCCGCAAGCTGCACTCCCGGATCGCCCAGGTGCTCGCCGAGATGTATCCGGAGAAGACCGAGCGCGAACCGGAGCTGCTCGCTTATCACCTGACCGAATCCGGCCAGAGCGAAGGTGCCGCCAGCTTTTGGCTCAAGGCCGGCAAGCAGGCGGCCAAGAGCGGCGCCAATCTGGAAGCGATCGGTCATCTGCGCCGCGGCTTGAGCGTCGTGCAGGCCAATGCGCGCGTGCAGGGCGCCGACGAGATGGAGCTCGAGCTGCGGATCGCACTCGGCACCGCCCTGATCGCCGCCAAAGGCTATGCCGTGCAGGAGGTCGAGCAGAACTACATCCGCGCGCTCGAGCTCGGCCAGCAGCTCGGCGACGACGAAAAGGCCTTCGCCGCTACGCGCGGGCTCTGGGTGTGCCATTTCATCCGCGCCGATCTCACGCGCGCGCACGATCTCAGCGTCGAGCTGTTGAGATTCGCCAAGCGCGAGCGGCTGCACCAGCGGGCGCAGCCGGCGCAGCAGACCGGTTATCTGATCGAGGCGCACCGCTCGATCGCGATGACCATGCTCTATCGCGGCCGCTTTGCCGCCGCGCAGCATCATCTGCATCGCTGCATCAGCCTCTACAGCCCCGATCTGCATTCCGGTCTGATGGAGCGCCACGGCATCGATCCCGGCGTCGTCTCGCTGTCCTATCTCGGGTATCTCCTGTGGTTCCTCGGCCGTCCGGACGCGGCGCGCCAGCACAGCGAGCAGGCGATCGCGAACGCCGAGAAGATCCGCCATCCCTTCACGCTCGCCTTCGCTCTCGTGTTCGGCGCCTATCTCCGCCAGCATTTGCGCGATGTCGAGGGCACGCGTGACCACGCCAATCGCGCGATGATCATCGCCACCGAGCACAATTTCCTGCACTGGAAGCAGCAGGCGGCGATCCTGCGCGGCTGGGCGCTGGCTCAGCTCGGCGAAGCCGACGAAGGCCTGAGCCAGATGCGCGTCGGCCTCGACGAGTATGAGGCGATGGATTCCTGGCTCGCCGGCTGTTGGTTTCGCTGCCTGCTCGCGGAGTCCTATGCCAAGGTCGGGATGCGCGACGCCGCCTTGCGGGCACTGGACGGCGCGCTCGCGACCGCAAGACGGACCGGCGATCACTCCTATCTCGCCGAAGTCTATCGCCTGCAAGGCGAGATCACGCTGTCGGACGGCGACCCGGCATCGGTGCGGGAGGCCGAGGATATGTTCGGCCTGTCGCTGGAAACCGCGCGTAAGCAGGGCGCATTGTCCTGGGAGCTTCGCACCGCCGTCAGCCTGGCGCGGCTGTGGCACGAGGCCGGCAGGCGCGAGCACGCAAGTCTCCTGCTCGTGCCCATCGTCGGCAGGTTCAGCGAGGGCATCTACACGCCGGACCTGAAGCAGGCGATGCAGCTGATCAACGAGCTCGGTGCGGACGCGCCCGTTCGTGAACAGGTCGCCCCCTGACTTGAGCGATCTTGCCGCAGAGCGTGCGCGCTATTGGAGCGGCTTGCCGAGCGCGCTGCGGGTTACCTTCGCGCCTATCGCAATGTTGGGGTGGGCCAGGGCGCGCTTCCGCACTGGCACCCGCTGCGCTTTCGGGGGCATTGAACGGGGTTCCAGGCGGATGGCGAATGCTTCGTTTCATTTTACCTTGATTCCGTTTGTGAGTTTCCAGCGTCTCCCAGTGCGGCTATGACTGCGGCCCGATGGCCCATTTGAGCGCGCCCATGCATTCCGTTGCCCTGCTGACCGCCAGCTACGCCAAGGATATCGAGCGCTTTTCGCTGCTCAGCGAGAGCATCGACACCTGGCTCTCGGGATACACGCGGCATTATGTTCTCGTTAACGATGAGGACGTGCCGCTGTTCGAGCGGTTTGCCTCCGACAAGCGCGTCATCGTCCCGGCCTCGCGTTACTTGCCGAAATGGCTCCTCGCGCTCCCGCCGGCCCTCCAGTTCATCAGCAGCCGGCGCGTCTGGCTCTCGCTGCTCTCGTCACCGGTGCACGGCTGGCACATCCAGCAGATCCTGAAGATCGCCGGCGTTCTCAACGCGCCGGAGCAGCGCGTCTGCATCCTGGATTCGGACAATCTCTTCTTCCGCGAGTTCGACGTTGGCCAGTACGCCGGCGGCGAAAAGACGCCGCTCTTCGTTACTCCAAAGGCGATCGGCGCCGACCACCCGTTGCATGGCCTGTGGCTCCGTACCGTCGATCAGCTTCTGGGTATCGAGAAGCGCTCGTTTCCGGCAGACGATTATGTCGGCAACGCGCTGGTCTGGGACAAGGACACCGCGCAGGCGATGACCGGCGCCATCAAGGCTGCGACAGGGCTGAACTGGGTCCTGGCGCTGTGCCGCAAGAAGAAGTTTTCCGAATACCTGCTCTATGGTCATTTCGTCGCGAGCTCGCCCGCGCACCTGGCTGCGCATCAGGTCACGGAAGACAGTATCGCGGTCTCGCACTGGGACGACACGCGTCTCGACCGTCCGGCCATCGAAGCGATGATGCGCGCGGCCTCGCCAGAACAGGTCGCGCTCTGCATCCAGTCCTATTCGTCGACCTCGATCGTCGACATCCGCGAGGTATTCCGGTTGAATTCGCGCGACCAGCGCGCGCCGAGCCTGTCGCCCGACCTTATGGGCGAGGTTGCAGCATTCGAGGTGCCGAAAACGCGCTAGAACATGATCCGACCCCGAAGGGCGGCGTTCGCGCAAAATGTGCAGCGGTTTTCCGCAAAGATCATGCTCAAACGATAGCGCGCTCAAGCATCCTTCGTGAACTTGCTGATGACGTCCATGAACGGCTTCGGCTTGAACTCGCCGTCGAGCGGCAGAGGACGGTTCGGCTGCTTGTCCTTGCGGGCGAAGGTGCCGTTGATCCAGCTGTAGCGATCCGAGATGCCCCAGGTCAGGATCGAGCGCACCGGTCCGCTGCTTGAGATGGCCGTCAGCAGATCGTCGACGCGCTTGGCGACGATGGCGTCGCGCTCCGCCGGGCTCCCCGCCAGCTTCTGATCGTCGACATCGAGCTCGGTGACGAGCACCTCGAGCCCCCAGGAACGCAGCTCGGTGACGAACTCGGCGAGCCCGTGTGTGTCGATTTCGAGCTCGGCATGCAGATGCGATTGCAGTCCGACGGCGTGAAGCGGAACGCCCTGGTCGAGCAGGTCCATGATCAGGTTGCGGTAGGCCGCGCGCTTGGCGATGAAGGAGTCCTTGGCCGATTCGATGTCATATTCGTTGATCGCGAGCTTGACGAAGGGATCGGCCGCGGCGGCGGTGCGGAAGGCCAGCGGAATCCAGCCGTGACCAAGATGCTGCGTCCAGAACGTGTCGCGCCGGTCGGTGACCTTCTTCGGATTGTCCGGGATCGGCTCGTTGACGACGTCCCACGACGTCAGCTTGTTCTTGTAGTAGGACACGACGGTGCCGATGTGATCGACGAAGGCGCGCTCGACGCCCTTGCCGTCCTTGATCTGCTTGGTCCAGTCGGGAATGTCGTGATACCAGGCAAGCGCGTGACCGCGCATCGTCAAATCGTTCGCCTGCGCAAAATCCAGGATCGCGTCGGCACGCTCGAAAGCAAATGTGTGCGCATCCGGCCGCAGCATCGGCCATTTCAGCTCGAGCACCGGCACCACCTGCGTGCAATAGGTGCTGATGGCGTCGCCAAGCCGCGGATCAGCTTGCAGGTCCCAGAGCGTGGCCGCAGCGCCAAAGCCCCGACGGCGCTGGGCACGTTTCGACGCCGGCACTGCGGACGCCGATGCGGCCGCCGCGAGCGTTGCGGCGCCGCCGAGCAAGAATTCGCGTCGGTCGAGCCTGGTCACGCGTGAGGCTGCATCGCCGCTTCGGCGATCTCGTAATAGTGAAGCGCGCCTTTCTCGAGCGTCAGATTGTCCAACACATAGTCGCGCGGTGCGAAGTCTCCCGCCGCGACGTGCGACCAGAAGCCGGCCCAGCCGGATGTGAAACCATCCGCATCCGTGAAGGTCATGCCGCAGCGCGCGTCGAAATAAGGGACCGAGGACACGCCGCCCTCGTACCTCACCTTGTGCGGAAAATACTTCGGATCCTGCCACGGCCCGCCGCGATCCCAGGCAAAGACGGGCACGCCGCTCGACAGCGCCTGCTGGCAGGCGATGCCCTGGCTCTCGTGCTCGCACAGGAAGACCATGCTGCGGCAGCGCGCCAGCGCCGCCTTGTAGTCGTGTTCCTTGTAATGGCCGTAGCGGATCACTTCGACAGTGCGGCCGCTTGCTTCGAGATGCCTGCGGATCGGCTCGATCAGCTCCGCCTCGTAGCGCCCATAATCCCAGCGGATCTTGTCGTAGAGCAGCACGTCGACGCTCTTCTGCTCGGTTGGCGCTGGTGTCCACAAATCGGTCTCGATGCCGACGGGCCAGGCGCCGACATGGGGCCAGTGCGGACGGAACATGTCCGCGTACCAGGCGCATGGCACCAGCACGCGCTTCACGTCGAGATCCTTCAGAGTCTCCGGCGCATCGATCGGGTGGTCGTACATGGCGACGCCGAGCAGTAGCGGGTTTTTCCACTTGAACCAGTCGAGCACGAACGGCCGGCCGATGATGCAGGCCAGTTCCTCGGGGTGCTTCTGGATGTAGCGATAGTCGTTGACGCGGTAGCGGATGCCGAGCCGATCGAGGCCCGCGCACAGATTGAGGAGCACGCGCCGCTGGCCGCTGATATAGGACTTGCCAACCAGCAAGCGCCGCAGCAGCGGCCGGAGATGGCGGTCACCGGGAAACCAGCGGTCGTCCCGTTCTTCGAAGAAGAGGTTGAGGACCATCCTGTCGCCGCCAGCATTGCCGGAGGTTGCCGGCGCAAGCGGCGCGTCGGTGCCGCGATGCGGCCGAGAGGCCGGCTTCGCCCGTGCTTGTTCGGCAACGTCCATGTCAGTCACATCAGCACATCGGAGGATTCGGGGCGACGTTGCGATATCATTGTTTCTTTTCTGTGATCGCGCCGGCCCCTTCAAGGACAGGGCAAATTTAACGCTAACGCGCGATAACCGCGCGATTGCTCCATTCGCGGTCCGATTTGCAGACTTATGCGGCTATCCTGCCGGCGCCAGCGCGCCGTCCGATTGCTCCACCAAAGTCCAAGCGTTTTAACGCTTCGTTAATCCTCACGGCCGCTACCGGTCCAAAGTCCGCATGCTGAATCGCCATTTCTCCATTTATCTCGTCGCCTACATCCTGCCTGCGGCGGTGGGGTTCTTCGCGGTTACGGCCTACACACGGCTGCTGACGCCGGCGGAGTACGGCGTCTATGTGGTCGGCATCAGCCTTGCGGGAATCCTGGGCGCGATCTTTTTCGCCTGGATCAAGCTGTCGGTATCCCGCTATCAGGCGATGTCGGCGGAGGTGGATTTTCGCGGCACCGCGATGGTCGCCTTTGCGCTCACGGCGGCGGTTCTCTGCGCGACCACTCCGCTGGTCTTCCTGTTCCGAAGCGACGTCAGCGTCGAGCTGCTGCTCGCCAGCATGTTCGTCGCGATCATGGCCAATGCGGTCGATGTCGGCCAGGAGTTCGAGCGCGCCAAGCTGCGGCCCTACCGCTTCGCGGCGATCTCGATCGTGCGCAGCGTGTCGAGCGTCGGCTTTGGGCTCGCCGGGATCTGGCTCGGCTGGGGTGGATTGGGGCTGCTCGCGGCATTCGGCCTCGGCTCGCTCGCCGGCATCATCCTGAATCTGGTCGGTGACCGCACCAAGATCGCACGCTTCCAGCGCCGCCAGTTCATGCAGCTGGCGCGCTACGGTCTTCCGTTGACGCTGGCCGGGCTTTCCGTTGCGGTCTACTCGGCCTGCGACCGGCTCATCGTCGCCTATCTGCTCGGCAAGGATGCCGCCGGCATTTTTGGCGTCGCTGCGGACCTGCCGCGCCAGTTCATGGTCATGATCGCCTCCAGCGTTGCCGCGGCGACGGTGCCGCTGGTGTTCCGGTCGTTGTCGGAGAAAAACAATGACACGACGCGGGAGCGGCTGACCGAAAGCCTCGAACTGCTGCTCGTCGTCGTTGCGCCCGTCGCGGTCTGGCTTGCGCTGGCGGCGGACCAGGTCGCCGGCACGCTGGTCGGCGTCGACTTCCGCGCGGGCGTGTCCGCGCTGCTGCCGACCCTGGTGCTCGCCCGCTTATTCGGGATCGCCAATCAGTTCTATGTCCAGATCAGCTTCCAACTCGCCGAACGCCCCTTCATGCTGGCGGCACAGTCCTTCCTCACGCTGGTCGTCAGTGTGGTCCTGATGTTCGCGCTGGTCGCCGGCTATGGCCTTTACGGTGCGGCGCTGGCGACCTTCGCGACCGAAGCGATCGGCTTCCTCGTGGCTGTCCTCTTGATGCATCGCGCCCACCCGGTCCCGTTCGACCTCAATCGCCTCGCCGCTGTTGCAGCTTCCGCTGCGGCGATGGCGGCCGCGATCCTGATCGCGCGATCGCAAGCGGGCGGCACTGGTCTCGGGTCGCTCATCGTCGTGAGCCTCGCCGGTGGCTTCGCTTACGCCGCCGCGGCGTGGCTGATGAACGTCGCGAACGTGCGAACGCTGTCGCTGCGCCTCCTGCGAACGTTCAACCGGAAGGCGCTGGGCGTTTAGCGACCAAGGCGAGCCTGACCGCTCCCGGCATTGTCCCGTGCAGCTGAACCATGTTAGCCGGACATTCTGCCGCAGCGATCGAGGGCCGGCTTCGGGCCAGCTTCGGCCGGAGGCCGCCTTCCGCCGATGTGAACCGTCGTATATGAGAGATTTGTCGCGGGAACGTGCCGAATCTCGCCACAGACGGAACGTAAGGCGGATGCGATTTCTTAATCCAGAGATCGCAATTTGACATTTGACCGACACCAGCGGACTGGCAGTTCGACCGAGGATGGCATGAAAAACCGATCGACGACGGCGCAATCCACCAGGGCGGTGCGGCGTCAGGGGCCTGCCGGGATCATTGCGCTTGCGACGCTGGCCATGTTTGCGGCGGTGGCGCCGGTGACGGCTGCCAAGCAAGCCCGTCAGCCGGTCGAGGCGGTGGCGCCGCGCGTAGCCGGCGAGCCGATCATGGCGATCGTGTCGATCAAGAGCCAGCAGGTCACCTTCTACGATTCCGACGGCTGGATCCTGCGCGCGCCGGTGTCGACCGGCACCACGGGACGCGAGACGCCGGCGGGCGTCTTTGCCATCATCGAGAAGGACAAGGACCACCGCTCGACCATGTATGACGATGCCTGGATGCCGCACATGCAGCGCATCACCTGGAATGGCATCGCGCTGCACGGCGGGCCGCTGCCCGGCTATGCCGCCTCACATGGCTGCGTGCGCATGCCGTTCGGCTTTGCCGAGAATCTGTTCGACAAGACGTATATCGGGATGCGCGTGATCATCTCGCCGGACGATACGGTCCCGACCCAGTTCTCCCACCCTTCGCTTTTCATGCCGAAGCGGGAGGCCATTGCGGCGGCGCCGAGCCGTGCCGACAAGCTCTCCGCCGAGGCGGAGGAGGCCACCAGGGCCGCCGACGAGGCCAAGAAGGCCGCATCGGCAGCCGCAAAAGAAGCCGCTTCGCTGCCGGCGGGGCTGCGCAAGCTGGAACAGCAGAAGGCTCGCGCCGACGCCGAGCTCGCTTTCGCCGACAAGATGCTCGCGAACGCAAAGACCGATCAGGCCCGGACCAAGGCCGAGGAGCTGAAGCAGAAGGCCGCCGCCAAGGCTGCGGATGCAGCGACGCAGCTCGATGCCGCAAAGGCCGCGGCGCAGCCGAAGCGCGAGGCCGTCGCCGCCACCAAGGAGGCCGCCAAGGTCGCGGCGGCCAGGAAAGCCGACGCCGTGAAGGCGGCGACCGATGCAAAGCTCGCGCTCGAGCCGGTCTCGGTCTACATCAGTCGTGCGACGCAGAAGCTGTACGTGCGGCGAAACACCCACAAGCCGGCACCCGATGGCGGCGGCGAGGTATTCGACACCAGGATCGAGGTCCCCGTCACGATCCGCAATCCAGACCAGCCGCTCGGCACGCATATCTTCACGGCGATGGCGAGGACCGATACGGGCCTGCGCTGGAGCGTGGTCACGATCGAAAACGGCGACGAGGCGAGGGCCGCGCTCGACCGGATCACCATCCCGCAGGACGTGCTCGATCGTATCGCGCCGACCGCGTTGCCGCGCTCCTCGATCATCATCTCGGACGAGCCGCTGAGCAGCGAGACCAACTATCGCACCGAGTTCGTCGCGGTGCTGAGCAATCAGCCGCAGGGCGGCTTCATCACCCGCAAGCCGACCGCGCCTGCCATGATCGCGAGCGATGACGGCTGGGACAATGGCGGCAACGGCTTCGGCTTCTTCTTTCAGCGCGATCCGTACGTGCAACCGGTCAATCCGCGCCGGAGAGGCCAGTATCAGTATTACCAATCGACGCAGCCGGTGCAGCGAGGCTTTTGGTAGGGACGCCGAGATCGCCTGCGGCGCAGGCTTACAGCCGCGCCGTGATCACCAGAGCCTGAATCTTGGCTTCGACCGGTCCGGAGCCATGGCGCATCCGGATCGCCTCAGTGACCGCGTCAGTCGCAGCTTGAAGGTCGCCACCGCTTCTTGCCTCGATCTCGCCGCGCAGCGGCGTGCCCTGGCAGTAGGCGATCGCCACGTATTCCGCCGTTGGCGCGCGGCTGATTGCGGATCGCGTTTCGATCGAGACGCTGCCAAAACCTGCCCGTTCGAGATCGGCCCTGATGATCGCATGGTCGAAATAGCCGTGCGGTGTCCGGGCCATGAAACGCGGCGGATCATCGGGAAACAGCTTGGCCAAGGCGATCGTTGTATCGTGGGCGAACACGTTGTCCTCGATGCGGTCCCAGACGTTGAAGAGGAACGTGCCGCTCGGCTTCAAAACGCGCTTTGCTTCGGAATAGCCCTTGACGCGATCCGGAAAGAACATGGCGCCGAACTGGCAGCAGACCACGTCGAATTCGGCGTCGCCGAACGCAAGAGCCAACGCATCCGCCTGGCGCCAGACAATGCGAGCATCGTCTGCCTGACGCTGCGCTGCAACCGCGAGCATCGGCTCGTTGAGATCGGTCGCAACATAGCGGACGCTGCGTGGCAGCGCCGCCGCCACGGCGCGCGTCACCGCGCCGGTACCGGCCGCGATCTCGAGCAATACGGAAGGCGAGAGCGCGGCGACGCGTCTTGCGATGTCATCGGCATAGGCGGCGAAGATCATCGGGACGAGATATTCGTCGTAGAGTTTTGGGACGGAGCCGGCGAAAACCTTGTCGGTGTCGGTCATGCTTGCCTCGCTGAAGGTTCAGACGCGAGATCAAGCTACCATGGACCGCTAGCTCACCGCGCCAGCAAAGATGCGAGCCAGGCCGGTTTCCGCATCGGGCGCGCTCCAGGCGATGTCGGCCAAGCCGGCCATCCGTTCTACGATTTCGCGCCGCCGCTGCGGGCCGCACCGCGCAGACGCCCGCGGTCGATAGCGGGTTGAGCGGGATGCAAGGCGCCCAGCGTCCTATCGTGCGTACGATCGCGCGCGACAGATTAGATGATCGAGCGAGATGTAACCGGGCCCGTAAGCCATGAGGGCGAGTGCCATGGCCGTCCAGGTGAGGTGAATCGGCCAGCCGTCGGGCACGGTGAGCTCGACGATGACGGTCATGCACAATAATCCGAGCGCAGCGAACCGTGTGCCGAGACCCAGCACCAGCAGGATTGGAAACATGATCTCGCCACATCCCGACAGGAAGGCCATTACCGCCGGCGCAGGAAAGTGATAGGGCCCGCCGGGCAGGTGCAGCATGAACTCGTCGCTGAACAGCGTCACCGCGGTGTCGTTGAGCCTGAGGAAGCCGTCCCACTTGAGAATGCCCGAGCGCCAGAAGGGAACGGCGAGCGCCGCGCGCAGCACGAGCTGAACGAGCGAGGGCGCGGCAATCGTCCGTATCAGAGAGTTGGCCTTGTCGAGCAGCAACCCAAGTGATGGCAGGGCGCTTCCCGCAGTCATGCGTTGATCGGTGATCATCATGCGTCTCCGAGAGCAAGCGAAGTGAATGCGCCAGCCTCGATCAGGCCGGTGATGTTGGAAGCGAGATCGAAATCGGGGCATGCATCCAGCGCCGACGCGGCGGCCCCGCGAAGTGGCTCGCCCGACGCAAGACGTTCGGCAAACACTGCGCCGCCGGGCGGAAGGCGCCGCACCATAACGTCGAATTCGGGCCGGGTGATCAGCGCGTCTTCCGGCGTCGACGCGTCAATGCGCCCGACCGGTGCGTCGTCGCGGTTGGCGGCAAAGATCGTCACTGCCGAGAAGGACGAGCGCACGATGCGCAGCGCCGGATGCGCGATGAAGACGAGATCGGCCAACCGTTCCGAGGCGAAGGCCGCCAGCGCAGCGGCCGATAACGGCGCGGCGTCCTGCGCATGGTAGGCATCGAGCCACGCCCGCTCGATGCGTGCAACATCCGCAAGCCAGGGCATTGTCTGCGCATACTCATAACGTGTGATGAAGTCGGCAAACTCGCGGCCATATTCGAACAGCAGCGGGGAAGTGGGCGGGCTGCTACGGATGTGGAAGCGCGCCATGGCACGGAAGAAATCAGGACCGGTGATGCGCTGCACCGCCGGATAGATCGCGGCGAGGGCATCGATCAGGCTCACCGTGACATTGTTGCGGTAGACGGCGTAGCGCTTGCCGGCGGCCTTGCCGTTCGGACCCGCCACGATCGCGGGCGCCGCCCGCGTGGGGTCCAGCAGTCCCGGCGTAAAGGCGGCGGCAAAGGACAGGTCCTGCTCAGGTGGCATGACGGTCTCCCGCAGTCGCAGTCTGATTGCAGCGATCGAGGATTGCCTGTGCGGCGGCGGCTTCCGCCTGCAGCACCGGCCAGTCCGGAATCTTGCTATCCCATTCGATCAGCGTCGGCACGCCACCGCGGCGCCGGATGACGATCTCGAATAGCTTCCAAACGGCATCTGCGACCGGGCCGTCATGGCTGTCGATCAGCAGCAGGTCGCCTTCGTCATCGGCCTGCTCTGCGTGGCCGGCGAGGTGGATCTCCCCGACGTGCGCCAGCGGAAATTCCGCGAGGTACTCAAGCGCGGAGAATCCGTGATTGGTCGCGGATACGAAGACGTTGTTGATGTCGAGCAGCAGCCCGCAGCCGGTGCGTTCGGCAATGGCGCGGATGAAATCGGTCTCGCTCATCGACGATTCGCGAAAGGCGACATAGGTCGACGGATTTTCCAATAGCAACGGACGGCGGATCGCGTCCTGCACCTGGTCGATGTGGTCGCAGACGCGAGCCAGCGTCGCTTCGGTGTAGGGCAGCGGCAGAAGATCGTTGAAGAAGCTGGTCTCATGCGTTGACCAGGCAAGGTGTTCGGAGACCAGCGCTGGTTGGTAGCGAGCTACCAAACCTCGGAAGCGGGCCAGATGCGCCTTATCGAGCGGCTGGGGTCCGCCGATCGACATGCAGACGCCGTGCAGCGACAGCGGATGGTCGCGGCGGATCGCCTCCAGCGCGCGATGCGGCGGGCCGCCCGCGCCCATATAGTTTTCGGCATGCACCTCGAAGAAGCCGCATTGCCGGCCCGTGCTCAGGATGGCCTGGAGGTGCTCGGGCTTGAAGCTCGTCCCGGCAACACCGCCGATGGGAGCGGAGTAGCGGAGTGGCACCGCAGACGCCTCGGGCACGATTGCCGTCGTCATGGTCTCCTCCGCTCTTCACTGTTGTCGTGGGCGCGACGCGGTGCATTAGACCGGCTTGAGCGAACCCTTCTTGCCGTTCGGCAGCTCGATGCTGGTGCAGGTGCCGCCCTGCACGAACTTCCAGGCGTTGCCCTGGAAATCGACGGTGGATGTGCCCTGGCAGGTCGTGCCCGGCCCCGCCGCGCAATCGTTCTGGCCCTTGAGCGCGACGCCGAAGCATTTTTCTTTTTTGGCGGCGACGGCCGCATCGGCCTCCGCCTTGGTCAGCGGACCGGCGGCCGCGAGGGTGGCGAGGGCGGTTGACGCCGCGCCGGCGAGAACGATCGACGTGACGACGTGCTTGGCAGACATCGGAGTTTCTCCTGTTCGAAATGGCATCGCCTGGCAGGCGAAAGCGCATAATCTCCTTCGCTCCGCGCGCAGCCCGCGTTACTAAGAAGCTGCTCACGAATCCGTGAGACCGCTTGGATCTGGCACACGAAGGCGCGCTTGGGTCAGGATTAGCGGGCAGGCGGCCGTTCAAATCCAATGCGTTGGCGCTATTGAGACATTAGCGGGAGAGCATTGGCCGCGTCGGATTGGACCGGCTAGAGGTAACGAACGACGGAAGCCAGCGAAGAGCAATGACAGGAACCGTGTCCGACCGAAGGGGAAACACCATGAACGTCGATCCAGGACGGCAGCTTCGGGCGATCGCCAGGCTAACGGTCAGCACGCCTGGCCGTCTCGGCCCTGGTCCCAACAAGTTCACCGGCGAAGCCGCGCGCGACCGCTGTCGGCAATATTCAGCCGCGGCGCCCGATGTCTCATGCCGTCCGGTTGCAGCGTTGACCGCGAAATAGCACGACGCAGAAGCGCGCGCCGCCAAACCGGTTGGCAAAGTCTGCCCAGCACGGGCATGATGCGGATATGAAAACCACGCTGCTCAAGCCCGAACACTACACCCGCTCGCCGTGGAAAAACGGCGGCGGCGTTTTCACCGACATCGTGGATGCCCATCGCGGTGATGCACCGGTGAAGGATTGGGACAGCCTGCTCTGGCGCTTTGCCAGTACGCCAATCGTTACGCCCGGTCCGTTCTCCTACATGCCCGGCATCGACCGCCTCCAGATGGTTGTGGGCGGGCGCGGGCTGGTGCTGAAGTCGCCTGCGCAGGAATTCGATGAACGAGAACCTTTCACGACCGTGCGGTTCGCCGGGGAGCTCGAGATCGTGACGAAGCTTGAGGCCGGTCCGGTCGAGGTCGTGAACCTGATGGCGCGGCGTGGTGCGGTCGAGATCGAGCTCGAAGCGCTCGGGCCGCCCGGCGATCGGTCGTTGTTTGCCGGCACGCATCTGGTTTACGCGGTTCGGGGCGATTGCAGCGTCCGTCTTGGCGGGGAGGGCTTCGCGATTCCCGATGGCGGCACGCTGAAGGTCGAACTCACCGAGCCGTCGAGCCTCGCGCTCGCATCGGGTCTGGCGGTGTTGGGGTCGATCCGGATCGTCGGTGAGATGGCGCCTCCCCAAACGGCGGCTGCGCACAAACCGGGCAACTGGCCAGGTTGACGCCGTCGCGCCGCAGCACGATATCTGCCCGATGCAGACCGCCGCTCAAAGGGGCAGGATATGGACGCGCCAGACATTCACGCCCCCGCCACGCAAGCCGACAAAGTCGTCGACTGGCTGACCAACGGCACGCGCGACGAGCGCTTCGTCGATAACATCTTTGCGCAGATGTGCGTCCGCCTCCAGCAGGCCGGCATCCCGCTCAAGCGGTCGACGCTTCACATCCTGATCCATCACCCGCAATGGCTGGGAGCGCGGATGATGTGGTCCGACGGGATGCGCGAGGCGGAGATTGCACTTGTCGACTACGACGTTCGTGAGCGCTCCGAATACATCGGCAGCGCCGCCAATGAGATCCTTGACGGCGCCGCCGAGGTGCGCGAGCGGCTGGAGCAGGATCGTTCGCTCGGCCGCAAGCACGCGCTCTACGACGAGATGCGGGCGCGAGGCCTGACCGATTATGTGGCCTGGCCGCTCTACCACACGCTCGGCAAGCGCCACCTCGTCACCTTCGCCACCGATCGTCCCGGGGGGTTCGACGATACGCATATCGCCGGCCTGAAGAAGCTGCTGCCGGTGTTGGCGCTGGTCAGCGAGATCCGCGTCAAGAACCGCCTGGCGCGCACGCTCCTCGAGACCTATGTCGGCCACCATGCCGGCGAGTTGATCCTGGCCGGCGCCACCAGGCGCGGTACCGGCACGACGGTGCGCGCCGCGATCATGATCTGCGACCTCAGAGATTTCACAAAGATCTCGGACAATTGGCCGCGCGATGACGTCATCGATCTCCTCAACGACTATTTCGACGCGATGTCCGAACCCATCGCACGGTATGGCGGCGAAATCCTCAAATTCATCGGCGACGGCTTGCTCGCCATCTTCCCGCTCAGCCAGCCCGACGCTTGCGCCAACCTGCTCCATGTCGTGACCGAAGCCCGCAAGGCCATGGCCGCCTTGAACGAGCGGAACAGTGCGACCAGCCGCGCGCCGCTCAATTACGGTATCGGCGTCCATGTCGGGGACGTCATGTACGGCAATATCGGTTCAACCAGCCGGCTCGATTTCACCGTGATCGGCCCCGCCGTCAACATGGCCTCGCGCTTGGAGGCGCTCACGAAGCAGCTCGGACGAACGGTGCTGCTGTCGCGCGCCTTCGCCGAACTGGTGGAGAAGGAGTTCGCGCTGGAGCATGTCGGCCAGCACGAGGTGCGCGGCTTCAGCGACCCGATCGAGCTGTTTGCGTATCAGGGGTGAGCGGCGCACGGCGCCGGCTGAATTCGACCCAGCGGCGCCTATTTGCGGTTCGAGCCGGAGTTCGGCATGGCCTGCTGACCGCCCTGGGTTTGCCTGGGGTCGTTGTCCCCTGGCCGGGTCGTTGACGACTTGGCCGGCGCGCTCGCGCCGCCGCTGTTGTTATCCGATGACGTATTGAGGCCCGAGGCGCCTGCTCCGGTCGTGCCGCCTGTGCCGGTCGAATCGATGCTCGACCCGGTCCTGGACGCACCCGCGCCGCCTTGCGCAAGCGCGATGGATTGAGACGCGAGCGCCGCAATGAGCCCTGCGATGACGAGTGCTTTCATGTCCGCTCCTTTGCGCAAAGCCAGGCAGCCCCGGCCCGGCGGTCCGGGGGCGGGGGTCGAGCCGAGGCCGCCATTTGCCGGAATTGTGGAACCCCGGCGGCAGGCCAATGCGTGGGAACGCCGGGCGTTCCTATTCCCGGTCGGCTGCGAAGCAATGCCGCTAGGCCGACCAGCGATCCTGCTCTTCCTGGTGAGCATGCTCGTTCAGGCGGTCGGCGATTTGGTCCGCAATCTGCTCCGACTCGGCCGAGGCGACGGGGTCGCCCTTGTGTGTCTTCAATTTGTCCTTGTCGGCTTCGATCGGGAAGTCGTCAGGGGTCAGTCCGGCTTCCTTGCTCATGGCGCGCCTCGCTGTGTCCAGAGTCCGGAAAACACGCGTGAAGGCTGATCGTTGCTATGAAGAAGAGAAGGCTCTTTTGACGGAGCAAAGTCAGGCGCCGCCAACTGCCCGGATGACGGTCCCGCTCCCGCCGCAGGTGGCGCAGGAAGCGCCGTCAATGCGCCCCTTGCCGTGACAATCCGGACAAACATCTTCGCCGGTCCCGGTCGTTCCCCGCGGGGCTTCGTCACCGGGATTGAGCGTTGGCTGCGTCTCCGTCTTTGCGCTTTGCACGTCGAAAGCCTTCGCCTTGGTCATCTGCACCTCCTCGAAAGGACTGCAACGCGCCTTGCCGCAGGAAGTGCCAATTGGCTGAAACCATGCGAGCCGGGACCTCGGAATATCTCTCCCCACCGGGAACAGCGCGATCGCATATGACAGCTGCGAGGCACGGAACGTGCTCGGCCTGCATGGTTGGCGACGCCCGCTGAGGGCCGGCTCCTTGCCATGCGGGTCCCAAGATTTGGCCGCAACCGAGACCTCATCCTGAGCGCCTGCCGCCGGGACGACGTCGATTTCGGAGCCCGCCGAACCTGTGAACGGCGAGCCCCGCAGGGCGGCAGCGTTAGTCTATTCGGACATTGATTGTCTGTACGGCCGATCGCTCACGCGGCGCGCCGGCCGGTGATTGCTACTTCTCGACAGCCCCCGACCAGTCCTTGAAGCCGCCGACGTTGTAGACCTTCTCGTACCCCATATCCTTCAACAGCTTCCCGGCCAGGGCCGATCTGCCGCCAGACGCGCAGTAGAGAATGACGGTCTTGCTCTTGTCGAACGCCTTGTCGTGATACGGCGACTCCGGATCGGCGCGAAACTCCAGCATCCCGCGCGAGACATTCACGGCGCCCGCGATCTTGCCGCTGGCGGCAACTTCCGGGGCATCGCGAACGTCCACCACAAGCGTGTCGCCGTTCTTGATCATCTCGGCCGCTTGGTCCGAGGTGATCTTGGGGACTGCCGCGTTCGCGGCTTCCAGCATTTGCTTGACGCTTGTTGACATCTTTTCTCTCTCCCTTGCTGTCCTGGCATGAGGATAGCACATCGATCTGTGCTTCGCCTGCTCCTGTCGGTGGACGTCGGCCCCATGGATTCCACCGCGCCGAACGATGGCAAAGCTCTATTGCCGATGCAGGATTGTACGAATAGGCTCCGTCCCGAAAGCGCTCAACGGTCCTCGATCGGCCGCACATTCATGCCCAAATTCCTTCGCATCGGAGTCCTTCAGTCGAACGTATCCGGATACACCTCCAAGGCCTGGTGCATTCGGCGGGTCGGCTCGGCGGTCTTTCTGAAATGGGGCGCCGTGGAGGTCAGTGGCGCCGGCGATGGGCGCAAGGTCTCCTGGTCGCGATCGCCGCAGGAGAAGACGATCCGTTGCGGCACGGCGCAGCGCGCGCAGGACTACGCCAAAGCAGCGATCGCTCGGCGCCGCAGCCATCGCTATGAGCCGCTGACCGGACCGATCGCGCTGCGGCGCCGGTCCGCGAACGGTGGCGCCGAGCTCAAGCAGGCGCTCGCCACCATCCTGATCGTCGATATCGTCGGCTCGACCGCGAAGGCTGCGAAGCTCGGCGATGCGCGTTGGACCAAGGTGATGGGCCATTATTACGCGGCCGTCCGCAAGGAATTGAAGAGCTCGCGCGGCAAGGAAGTCGTGACCACCGGCGACGGCGTGCTGGCGACGTTCAAGAAGCCCGCCGCCGGCGTCAATTGCGCGACCGCGATCCAGAAAGCCGTGCGCACGCTGGGCCTCGAGATCAGGGTCGGCTTGCACGCCGGCGAATACACCATCAGCGGCGGCGAGATGGTCGGCCTCGCCTTCCACATCGGCACCCGCGTCGCCGCTAAGGCGCGCGCCGGGGAGGTTTTGGTCTCGAGCGCGGTGAAGGAGCTGATGAAGACGCAATCTGCGATCAGCTTGAAGGATCACGGCGTGCACCGGCTGAAGGGTGTGCCGGAAAGGTGGAGGCTGTGGCGGGTGGAGGGGTGAAGGGACGTCTGGGCGGGGAGGCAGTTCGCCTCCGGTTTTCGAACCTGCCAATAAATTGAAATTTGGTGCACTGTCACCGTAATCGCCGCTTGAGCGATAGAAATCAGGTCAGACGGACACGGAAGAGCACTGACTTGGTGCGCACACCGAAATGCGGCAACGGGCGACCAAGCGTGCGCTTCTGGTGCAGTGGCTTGGCGAGCACCGACAAGCTCATAATTTGGGTGATGGGCGCGGCGGGACCCGAACCGGCAACCAGACCGTTAAGAGCGGCCAGGCGCGGGAGCGCGCAAAGGCCGAGCGCCGCGAGGGGGCGCCCGGCTAACGACCGTCGGACATGAGGAATGATCGCTCAGACTGGAACCGTCGCGGTTGCATTCTTGGCCGCCATGGCTGCAGGTCTCGCCGCCGCCGCGATGGCATCCGCCTTGAGCCGTACCAATTCGCCTGCGAGACACGGCCCGTGGCCGGATTGCCGCTTCGCGACCTGGCAATCGCCGAGGCGATTCCGGCCGCGGGCCCATCCGAACTCGCGCAGTCCTCGGCGAAACGCCTCCAGGGTGCGCCCGCCAACTGTGCCCCACGCGTCCTGAGGGGCGCGCACACTCATCGGCAGTGCAATGATCGGCTGCGACCTGGGTTTGATCTTGATCAAGTTCAGCAGCGTCGCCGCCACGATCATCGTTAGGACGCCACCGACGCTGAGCGTGATCTGCATCGCAAGCCCCTCCGATATGTCGAGCAACGCCAGGAGACTGACCAGCGTAAGCAGAACGCCGAGGCAGAAGATTGGCAACGAGTTCTTGCCACAGAGGATGGCGCCGCGCATCACCGCAGTCGTCAATGCTTGTCGATTGGGTGGCACGAGCCATACCGCTACAACCGCAAGAGCCAAGAAATGCAATAGACGCAACGGATCGAGATTCGATTTGTCTACCGGATAAGCCAACTTCGTCAGCCCCTGCGGGATCAACGCTTCCAGCGGCTTGATTCTCCAGCTCAATGCGATGACGAGGCTGACGACCAGATAGAGAATGGCAGGCGCAAGCGCCATGCGTGACGTTAGCCAGGGGCGCACTCTTTCGCCCTCGATTATCACCCACGCGCCAAGCACCACCAGCAGCTGCCAGGCCAGTGGATTGAAAGCCCAGTGGCCGTTCGGCCACGCCGGCAAGGACCAGCCGAACATATGCACCAGCGCATAAAGCGCCAGCGAGGCGCCCAGCGTCAGGCTCGGCAGTCGGAGCAGCAACCACAGCAACGGCGCGAACAAGAGGTGGAGAAGCACGAAGATCGGCAACACGTCGGTATTGACCGGGCGGTATTGCAGAATTGCCGCGTGCGCGAGCGTCGCGCCAGGCTGGTCCAGCAGAATGCGCGTATTGCTCTCGTCAGCAAGGCGTTCCACGCCAGCGATGTGGACTAGGATGGCGCAGGCGAGCGTGAGCAGAAGAAATGCGATATAGATGTCCCAGCTTCGCCGCAGCGTGCGGCGGATCACGCTGGTCCATCCCTCGCAGCTCCATACCTTGCCGTAGGCCAGTGCGCAGGTGACGCCCGAAACGAACATGAACACTTCCGCGGCATCGCTGAAGCCGTAGTTCCGCAGCGTCAGCCAGCTTCCAATGTTATGGGGGACATGATCAAGAAAGATGCACCAGAGCGCGATGCCGCGGCAGGCGTCAATGCGCAGGTCGCGGCCGTTGGCTTTCAGCTCCGGCAGCGCGGCCGCCGATGGCTTCGGGGTGGCGGTTCGGTCATGCATTGGCTTGCCTCGTCCAGCGTGCGCGCACGCTTCAAGAGGAACGATCGACAGGAATCGAATCTGACAAAAAAGCGGCCTGCGGCGGCGGGTTCGTGACAGCGCAGCAGTCCAGCGTTGCTTCACACCGACCGGGCCACGACAGCAATTGAGACAATGGCCGCGCTGAGCAAAAAGCTGGTGGAGAAGCTGACTGTCGACATCATCGTTCAAGTGGCGCAGTGTGTAAACCGGTCGGAGGTCGGTACAGAGAGGTGCCTAGGTCCTATGACCAAGGTACCGTCCGGGCCGCGGCATCTATTTGACGCCGGTGAGACACGTGATGAGCAATCCATCGCTCGCATGGACGAAGGACCAGTGAGCTTCGCGCTTCGTGTAGTTCGCGCTGCTTACGATGTGTGCCGATTGCAACCATAGCACACAGCAGCCCGCGGCTCCTACTTTGAGTGCGGGCGGCGAACCGCTGGACCAGAGATAGAAGATGGACGGTTTCGAAGCTGGGTGTATGATTTTTCATTGATCTCCGGGCGTCAGAAGACGGAGAGCATTTTTATGAAGGTACTTATTGTTGACGATCACACATTGATTCGCGAGGCGTTGCACGCTGTCCTGAAGGAGTTGAAGCGAGAAGCCGTGATATTGGAAGCATCGAGCAGTCGAGAGGCCATGCACATCGTCGAGGAGCATCCCGATATCAGCCTCATTTTGCTCGATATCAATTTGCCTGACCGCGACGGCTTCTCTGTCCTTTGCGAACTGCGCCAGCGCTATGCGACGATTGCTATCGTCATTCTCTCGTCCTCCGATGATCAGGATACGGTCAGGCGCGCTTTCAAACTTGGCGCGCTGGGTTTCATCCCGAAGACCACGGAACGTGAAGTGATGCTCAACGCCATTGAGTTGGTGTTCTCCGGCGGAGTTTACATTCCCTCCAAGATTCTGGAGGAAACAGCGGGTCCGCGGTTCGCAGATAAACCTTTGGCTCGCGACTCGCTCAAGGGACTCGGGCTGACCGATCGTCAGATCGACGTACTGGCGCTCCTGATGAAAGGAAAAAGCAACAAGGTCATTGCCAGGACGCTCAATATGGCAGTGCCGACGGTGAAGAACCACATCACGTTCGTTCTCAAGGCACTCGGCGTGGCGACGCGCACCGAGGCCGTCATAAAAGTCGGAAAAATGGGCTGGGAATGGCCGCCGAAATCCGAATCATGAAACTGCCCCCGTGCCTCTTTCACCATCATGATTCCTAAGGAGCTCATGCATGACAGCGCGGAGCCGCATCGGGTCGACGGGCTTGTGCAGCAAAATGTATCCTCTGTCCCTAGCGTCCCGCAGAGGTTCAGCTGCGGTATCGCCGCTGATGAGAATGGCGGGAATTGACGAGCCAAACGCTGCATTGATTTGTTCAATAGCCCGGATTCCGGTCTTCCCGCTTGCGAGATGATAGTCCGAGATGATGAGATCGGGGCGTTGTGCGCGCTCGGCAAGCCGGACCAGTGCAGCTTCGTCGGATCCAGCGGCAAGAACCGAATATCCCCATTTGCTAAGCAATCCGCCCGTTCCCTCCTGCACGATCGGAGTATCGGCAATAACCAGAATTGCCTTGCCGTCGGCGGCCAAGGCTCCGGGGTAGGGTAAGTCGGCGGGCGCCGCCGACCTGACGCATTGATCGACTCTCGGAACTAGGATCGCAAATCGCGAACCTCGGCCCACCGTCGAAGCCAGGTCGATTTGATGGTTGAGAAGCAGGCGAAGCTTGTCGACGATCGCGAGGCCGAGGCCGAGTCCGCCGGACCGGTTCTGTTCTGAGGTCGGAACTTGAAAGAACTCGCTAAAGATATTCTGCTTTTGGTCCTCGGGAATGCCGGGACCGGTATCGCATACTTCGATACGCAACATATCACCGCGCCGGCGACATCCGACCAGGATTCCGCCCTGCGACGTATAGCGCACCGCATTTGATACAAGATTCAGCATGATGCGTTCGAGCAGCATCGCGTCGCTTCGGACCCAGGCGTCACTTGGCCTGACGCGTAGCCGCAGACCTTTCTTTTGCGTCGCCTGGTCAAACGCCGTCTCGAGTTTTTGCAACAGGCGCGCGATCGGGAACTCGGTGATTTTGGGGGTAAGCATCCCGGCATCGAGCCTGGAAATGTCCAGGAGCGAATTGAACATTTCATCCATTTCCTTGCGGGTTGCGTCGACCCGTTCGATCGTTCTTGTCCTTTCCTCCGGCTTGAGCGGCGTGCGCAGCTGGGCGACGAACAAGCCCAAAGCATGTAAAGGCTGCCGCAAATCATGGCTTGCCATGGCGAGAAAGCGCGACTTCGCTGTGTTGGCGAGCTCCAGTTCCTGCGTGCGCTCTGCGACCTTCTGCTCGAGTTCGACGTGCGCGCGGCGCAGGTTTCCTTCCGCGTTCTTGCGGACTTCGACATCCGCGCTCAGCAGCAAGCTTGGAACGGTTATACTGATCAAGAACATCAACACCAGCAGGAATGACGCATTGCGATCTGGCGTCGCAAAGGGGCCGCCGCCCGTGTGCGTTGCCCAAATCGTAAGGCCCGCAAGCACGAGGGCAACCGTTGCGGTATCGCGTGGACCGCGACGCAGGGCCGCCCATAGCATGGGCAGGATCGCCAGAAAGCCGAGTGGATCTCGGCCGGGCGTCTGCTCGATCAGGGGGCTGAAAGCAATGAGGCCAACAGCCGCCGCTGTCGCGAGGACCCCGGCCGTTTCCAAAAAATCGTGCCGGTTGAAGGCATGATGTTGGTTTGATGCCCACAGCACGATAACGGGGGTAATGACCAGTGCGCCGGTCACGTCTCCCAGCCACCAGGTGATCCACGCGTCCGCGAAATTCTTCGGCTCGATGTACCCGAAGAGTGCCAGGCTGCTCAGTCCAATGCTGGCGCTGATCGGTGTCGCGATCACGACGCAGATCAGGGTAAACTTTGCAACAGAATCTGGCGTTGAAAACGTCTCACACCCGCCTGACCACCGCTTAATGAGATACGCGCCGGCAACCGCTTCGAGCGAGTTGCCTGTTGCAATCGCAAATGCGGTGGCAACGGAGCCGGCCGTCGTCGCATTGGCGATCATCGCCGCCGCAAAAATTGCGGGCCAAGTTCGATATCCCCACAACAGCACCGCCGCCAGCGCGACACCTGTCGGCGGCCAAATTGGCGTTGCGCTGGGATGGATAGAGGCGAGGGCAAGGCCGCCCTTTGCCGAGGCGAGATAGATCGCTCCGATCACGACCAGACCCCCGACGTAGCTGAGGCCGCGGTATGCATCCATGTCGGAAGCTGCTGATCGTTGATCGGACATGGTCGGCGTCCGGACTAGGCAATTGGATTGTTCACATGACTGACTGTTGATCTCTTGGCCGAAAATCAAAGATCGCTAGCTCGATACGGCAGATGCGCTCAGATCGAAATGATCACCGCAGTCTGATGGCGACCAAGAGACGGCGCGTGCGATGGAGGAGCATCCGGCCGACTTGCGGTCAATCCGTGCGGATCGCCTCAGTACCAATGGGAGACGAACAGCCGCCGTTGCGCCCGGAGAAGTTCGCGCCGTCTCGTGTTCACCCGAGCTTTCGGGGGAGGCATCGTACGACGAAGACAGGCTCTCCGAAAGGGCAGGATTTGGATCCGGACCAAGCCGCTGTGTGCGACCAGGGGGCCTATCTCTCGTTGGAATCTCGGGACCAAACCACTTGCACGATAGGTGCTGTGGCGGACCGGAAGCGCAAGCTTGACTCGAGAATAGAAGCATCCCATGACCGATGAGATGCTGAGTCCGTTTGGGTCGGCGGTGGCTTTTGCGATGAGCGGCGCAATTCTCCTTTGGTCGAACGATCGCCAATTCGAACTCGTCTTTGAGGCGATCGTGTCCCCGACTTTGTATTTCCTGGCGACGAAGAACTACACCGGCGGCTCTTACAGCGGTACGTAAGGGACGACATTGACCTGGTGGGCCATTCGATAGAACAGGCTCTCAACGATGTTGCCCCGGTTCGTGCGATAGAGCCGCAGGATCTACACTCAAGAAGGAGAGCCGGCGCCGGACCCGGATCTGGAGCGGTAGTTGGTCGCCGTTGAAGCAAAACAACGAGTAGCTACACAGGCAATTTGTGGTGCCGCCTCCAACCGAAAGACAATGGAAAGCTGCTAACCATTGATCCACTGGTGGGCCCGGCAGGACTCGAACCTGCAACCAGACCGTTATGAGCGGCAGAATTTCGATCAGGTTCGTTGACCTTCCTGCGTTTTTGTTCGAGTCCGATGGCCTTCGTTCCGTTTCGTTCACGCCGTTTCTGGTGCGAAACTGGTGCGGTGCTTCGAAACTGGCCTGAGAGCCACACAAGCCGGCGATCGGCAGAAGGGTCCAGGAGCGGACCAAATCGGCCATAATTGCTTTCACGATTGGCGCTTTACGGTAGTTCGGCACGGATCTGATCCGCTCATCCGGGCACGTGCCGGACAACCGCGCGCGCTTAATGAGCGTTTAACGCTTTTGCGCAACAGATAGATCACCAGCGCGCAATTAGTCCTTAGTTACGAGTGCGAACCGACCTCCCGCGGAGGGGAATCGGATGGGACTGCTTTTTGTTGGAGTGCTGGCGGGAGTCCTGATCGGCTTTGGCTGGTTCGCGCCTTCCCGAGGGTATTTCCTTGATTGCGCGTCACGCCCCTGTTTCAACGGGGGCGCAGTCGCCCGACCCGCGCTGCCAATGCAGATGGCTTTGGCGCCAGATCCTGCGGCCGTCAAATCGAATTCTGCTACTCCGGCAAGGTCCGCCAACAAATCTTCCCCGAAGAAGCGTGGAGCGGCCGACCTTGCCAAGGTGGCGTCGCCTCGGACGAGGATCGGCGTCTCGGCATCCGAACACTCCGCGGAAACTTCAGATCCTGTCCTGGACAAGGCGAAGGTCACGATCTCGGCGAAGATGGAGGACCCAGAATCGGCCGAATTCACCGATATGAAGCGCACGATGCGAAAGAACACGCTTGGACGCCCTGTGGATACGATTTGCGGGCGTGTGAAAGGAAGAAGCGCGTCAGGCGGCGAGACCGCGGAGAGGCCGTTTCTTTACCTCGTGAAGGAGGATGAAGCATATGTCGCCGACGGCAAGTCAGGGTCGGCGGCGTCAACGGCGTATCGAAATATCTGCAATTAGGGGAGGCGTCGACTGCGCCACCGCGCGGTACGCACCCAAGTGATTTGAGCGGAAAGAATTTCCACCCAGCCGCAAAGTGATCCCGCAGTGGATACGGCACTAACGGCGGCACTGCGCCTCGTGGTGATGCATTCAGAATGAATGCAGCAGCAGGGGAAGACGCAATACGGAATGGGAATATCGCGGAAGTTCTTTTCATCTCGAGGAAATCATGCACGACATAACGAACACCTCAAAACGGCTCAATGAATCGCTTCACTTGCCGGTTCTGGTAATCATCGAGCCGCTCCTGTTGCCTCGCACATGCATGCTGAACGTCCTCAGGCGTGAGCTGGACCACCTTGAGATCCTTGACATGGCAACGGTCCAAAGCCTGGACTCTACGTCAGCCCGCGATGTTCGTCTGGTGGTGCTGAGTATCGCCGATAGGCCCATCGGCGATCCCTCGGTTGAGGACGATCTCGCCTTCGTTGCGGAGTGTTGTCCCAACGCCGCCGTTGCAGTCCTGTCAAACCATGATGACGAGCCGACCGTGCAAGCTGCGATGCAGCGGGGCGTGCGCGGCTTTCTTTCCACCTCGCTATCGATCGAGATCGCCATGGCTGGCCTGCGGCTTGTTCTTGTTGGTGGCGTCTACCGGCCGTTGCCCGTGGCCGGGACGAGCAGGATAGGGGATCTGGAGCCGTCGGATACGCGCGGGCTTGCGCCCGCATATCTGATGAACGAGGGAGTCGGAGTTGCTATCGACAGGAGCGTGACCGATCTCACGCCTCGTGAGCAACAGGTTCTGGCGGAATTGGAGCTCGGCCTGCCTAACAAGCTGATCGCCGCCAAATTGAACCTCTCGGAAAGCACAGTCAAAATGCACATCCAGCATATCATGAGGAAATGTGCTGCGCACAATCGCACGGAAGCTGTCCTCCGCTGGCGCGGTCGGTTGCCCGCGCAGAGTCGCGATGACGATCCCGGCGCAGCTCCAATGCTGGAAAACTAGTCCTCTCTGAATGCACCACGGAAGCTGTCGAGCAGGGGCCTGAGCGCGTAGAGAGCCACAGTACCGCGCCCTGTCGTGATGAACACTTGAACCGGCATACCGGGGACGATCTGGATGTCGTTTGCCGCGATCTGCGCGTCGTCGATCCGGATTTTGGTCGCGTAGTATGGCTGGTCGGTACGCTTGTCGAGGAGCCGGTCCGCGGATACGTGCACGACGGTTCCCTTCAGGCGAGGCACGCGACGCTGATTGTACGGTAGGAGGTGAACCTCGGCATTGAGGCCGGGATGAACCACGTCGATGTCCTCGGGCCTCAGGCGCGCCTTCACGATGAGGCGATCTTGCCGGGGTACCAGGTCCATGAGCGGAGCACCAGCTCCGATGACGCCGCCGGCCGTATGAATCCGCAAATCGGTTATCACGCCGTCTTCGGGCGCCTTGATCTCCGTTCGCGATAGCTCATCCTTGGCCGCAAGCAATCGCTCGCGGAGCTGGAATATCTGGTTCTGCGCTTCACGAAGCGACTGTGCGATCTCGTTCTGCCTCTCGCTCTCGAGCTTGAACAATGTGGCCTGCTGTTCGCTGATGACCTGCGCGGCGCGAGAAATCTGCGCGGCGATCTCGCCGCGGCGGCCCTCAACGTCGGCCAGCTCCCGCTGCAGGTTCAGAAGCCGCGGTCGCCGCTCGAGCCCCTTGTTGACGAGGGTCGCGACCATATCCAGTTCCTCCCGGACGATGTCGACCCGCTGCCCGGTGGCGCTCTCCTGAGCCTTGAGACCTTCGATCTCCTTCTCGACTTGACGCCTTCGTTCGCGAATGACCGTAAGCTGCGACTCGTGAACCTGCAGGCGCGCCTGAAAAATGAACTGCTGCGCCGACACCGCAGCGGCGGCCACCCCGTTCTGCTTGCTGTCCTGTTCCAGCGCGTCCGGAATTGCGATCCTTTCAAATCTCTGCTGCTCGGCTTGAAGCCGTGCGGCACGAGCAACTGCATCCCACAATTGGCCTTGAAAGCTTTGCATCTCCGAGGCGGCCCGGGTGTCGTCCAGCGCGATCAGCGTTTGGCCGCTTCGCACGATATCGCCATCCGAAACAAGGATCCTCCTGACGATACCGCCTTCCAGATGCTGAATCGTCTTGCGGCTCGACTCCGATTCCACGACGCCAGACGCGATCGCGGCGCTCTCGAGAGGCGCGAGGCTCGCCCATGTACCAAGCCCCAGCATGAAGCAGAGCACCAGCAGATTGCCCGCGACTGTGAGACCGCGAAGCCTTCCGCGCGGAGAGGTCGGCGTGGGCGTCGAGCACCATGGAAATTCCAGCGGCTCGAAATCGTCGATTGCGGTCACCACGACGCCAAATCGCCGGGCGGGCGCGGGGCGCGCCGGAGCTCGCATGAGCTGCTCCCAGATCATGGGAAGTCTCGAGACGGCGGGAAACTTCCGGATGATGAGAGAATTCCAGATCATGGCGCAATCTGCGAAGTAACTTGGGGGCGGCTCAGGTGCCGTTCAAAGATGTCCTCGCTGTCGCCGAATGCGGCGATCGCACCGTCTTCCATGATGGCAATTTTGTCCGTGGCTGCGAGGAGACCCATCCTGTGAGTGACGACGACAAGGATGACACCTGCGAGCTTCATGCGCTCGATGGCATCCAGGAGCATTCGCTCGCCCCCGTAGTCGAGGCTGGCGTTGGGTTCGTCGAGAACGATGAGGCGTGGACTGCCGAAAAAGGCGCGGGCAAGTCCGAGGCGCTGCCGATATCCGCGCGAGAAGTTTGTTTCGCTGTGAACCATCGTGTCGTAACCCTGCGGCAGGCGCATGATCGCCCCATGGATTCCGACGAGCTTGGCCGCTTCGACGACCTCCCGCCGGTCGGCATCTTCAAGGCGTGCGATGATGTCGTTGATCGTGTCGCCGAGCAGGTTGATATCCTGGGGGAGATATCCGAGGCGGTCGCCGTTTCGGCCCTCGCGAAGCAGCGGGACGCCGGTATTGTCGAGGAGGACACGGCCATCCGTTGGCATCGATAGCCCGGCGATCACCTGGCCGAGCAAGGATTTGCCTGACCCGGACGGACCGATAATGCCAAGACATTGTCCGGGCATGAGGCTGAACGAGACGCCGTTCAGCAGAAAATGGTCGGTCCCCGCAAGCCGCACGCTAACATTGTCGACGACGAGGCCGCTTCGCGCCTGCGGCGGAGGAACCTCCGCGCTCTGCTGCAGCGCGATGGGGAATGCGGCGAGAAGTGCGCCGAGCCGCTGACAGGCGCTCAGGGCCGTTACGAGTGATTTCCAGCCAGCGAGCGCACTTTCGACCGGCGCGAGCGCCCGGCTGAACATCAGCGTGGAAGCAAATATGATTGCCGGGCTCTTCCCGTGATCGAGGACGAGCCACGCGGCAGCCCCCATGATCAAGACCTGCGACAGCGCGCGAACCGGCTTGGTGGCCAGCATGACGATCTCGCCTCGCCGGAGTGCCACATCGTGCTCCCTGCGCGCGTGCTGCGCGTCACGGTGAATCATGCGCGCTGCGCTGTCGAACATTCCCATGGCGCGGATCATGTGGATGTTGCCCGCGGCCGTCTGGAGGCGGCCGCAGCTTCTGGACAGTGCGGCGCCGGATCTTTGCAGAACGTCTTCCGTGACCAGCTCTCCGGCAACCGTGAGCGCGAACAGGAAGGCTACGCAGCAGGCGCCCACCACGCCAAGCAGGGGATGGATCAGAAAGAGGACAAGGAGGAACAAGGGCGCCCAGAGCGCGTCGAACAGCAGCGTGCATGCGCCGGACTCGACGAACTGGCGCAGCACGGTGAGATCCCGATATGCGCCCGACGCTTGCGTCGAGTCGCTGCAAAACGCCGATTCGAGGCCGGCCGAAAGCACGCAAGGACGAAGGCGATCGTCGAGCCAGGCGCCAAGGCGTCCCAGGACGGCGCGCCGCAATGCATCGAACACGCCGCCCACGACCACTGTGATCGCGACAATAAGCGTGAGCAGAAGCAACGTGTCGCCGCTCCGGCTCGACAACACCCGGTCGTAGATCTGAAGAAGATAGATGGAGGGCGCAAACAGAAGCAGGTTGTAGCTGCAGCTATAGGCGAATACGAGACCGAGCGGTCCCGCGCAGGACCGGAGGGCCGCGTGCAGTGGCGTCCGGATCTGCGGCAGGATAGGCCACTGAAGGGGCGGCATCAGCATGATCGTTACCGCCTGAAATCGAGGTCCGGCGCACTTGACCGATGGCTAACGTCATCTGCCAACGGTATCGGCGGGGTATTGGCTCGAGCGTCAGGACCGGTGGCGGAAGCCACCGGTCCTGCCAGTCGGACGAGCCGATGGTCAGAACGTATCGAGATGGAAGCTCACCTCTCCGCCCACCGCCGCGTTGCCGTCTCCGCCATTGCCGCCGATGCCGGCCACGACCTCCTGGTGCTGATCCACCCAGACCTTGTTGATCTGGGTCGCATCCGTATTGGCGTATACCTTGGAGGTATCGTGACCGCTGTAGGATTTCTGGCTTCCGTTCGACTCGGCGTCTCCGCCATGGGCCTTCGAAAACCACGAGGCCTTCGCGTTGGCCCCGCCGGCATCCCAATCTGCCGTCTGCTTGACGTGATCGCCGGTGCTCACGTGCACGTCGGCACCTTCCGCCTTGTTGGTTGGATCGAAGTTGAGCGTCGGCTTGCTGATGATGGCTCCCTTGAAGGTGCCGTCGCCTCCATTTCCGACACTTTGACCACCGGTGCTGATCGATTTGAATTCGATCGAGTCCGAGATGCTGATCGCTTTGGGCAACATTTGAGCCTCCCTCTTTCTGCTGGCTTTCGCGCATCATCCACCCGATCGGACGGACGCGCGCGGCAAAGTCTGATCCGCCCAGGCGCGATGGCGATAGATGTCAAATCGGACACGATCCGGTTTGGTCGACCTACGTACGAAAGTACGACATTCGTCGCGCAACATCGGAACTCGAAACATCCGGGAGAGCCCGCAGGGCGAGCTTGCATGCGCAGAGTGTCGACGCGGCTCGCGATCGGGCTTGTGCGAGCGGCGCGATGTTTCGCTATCCCAGCAGGTGAAGATCCGACAGAAGGTGGGCGGAAAGATCGCCACCCAGCGCGAGATTGCCGTGGCCGCCGTCCCCGCCAAGTCCGGCGATCTGGATCGCACTCTGGTCGATGTGCACGTTGTTGACCTGATCGGCTACGGCCGTCGAATGGGGACCCGCGATTGCGATGTTGATGGGTGCATAGATCGCGACGCTGACATCGATCAGGCTGCCGGCAAAATAGCCCTTGCCGCCATTGCCTGCGCCGTTCGAACCGGTCGCGATCGTGTCGGAGCCGCCCCACAAGCCGTGGGAGAGAAGGCTTGCATGGCCGCCCGCCGCGGCGTTGCTGTTGCCGCCGTACCCGCCAATGCCGGCGATCTGAATGATGGATTGATCCACGTAGGCGTCATTTGTCTGAACCGCGTAAACGTTGGAACCATAGCCCGCGACTGCGATGTTGATCGGGTCGTACAGTACGAAGGAAGTATGGACGAGCCCGCCGTAGAACGCGCCATCGCCGCCATTGCCAGCCTGGCTTCCGCCCGTTTGAACGTCGAAGAAGCCCCCTCCGTTGCTTGATCCCCAACTGGGGTCGAGCGTGATGACGCTGCCGCCGGCGGCCACGTTTGCATTTCCGCCGCTTCCGCCGACGCCCGCGAGCTGAGCGGCCGATTGATCGATGTCGACCGTGTTCGATTGACTTGCAAGCGCGGTGCCGCCCGAACCCGCCACGGCAATGTTGATCGGATGATAGATCACCACGGGAGCGTCCACGATCGCACCCGAGAAATAGCCGCTGCCGCCGTTTCCGGCGCTGTTGTCGCCGCTCGCGATCACGCCGGCGCTCAAGGACGTACTGACGCTCCCTCCCGATACAATGTTGTCATTGCCGCCATGGCCGCCGACGCCGGCCACCTGAAGAGCGGATTGATCGACATTCAAATTGTTGGGCTGGTTGGCCAGGGCGACCGAGCCGTATCCCATACTCACCGAGATGTTGATCGGTTCGTAGATCAGCAGGGACGCGCGAATGATCCCTCCATAAAAGTAGCCATCCCCGCCGTTTCCCGCCGTGTTCGCCCCACTCTCGACCGAAGCAATGCCCGTCCCTGGATGTGATGCGCCGGCTGCAGGCTTCGTGGACGAAACGTCCAGGCCCGCCGCAGCGTGGTTGCCGGCGTGGCCGCCCGTGTCGACCCCCGACGTGGGATGTTTGGATTGAACCGGGTCGGCCTCGTGATGCTGGATGTTCGCGCTCGCGTGGTGGGCTCCAGGACCAGCAAATTGACCCGCAAGAGGGCCTGGACCATGGAGCAGAGCGCCACCGCCGACCTGAGCTACTAACGAAGCACTCGGCCCAGGGCCCGGTCCGCGCTCGCCATCGTAGCCATCGTGGTGATGCGAGGCGTGATGCAGTCGGATTCCATCCGACATCCGCGAAAAATCCATCGTAGCCTCCCTCATCGCGATCGCTCCGCGCGATCGGACGGGTTCTGCGCTCCGGACACAATGTCATCCCGGGAAGGTCGAATGCCCAGTCGTCAGTTCGGATATGGCGCTTCGTCGGGCACCCGTAACAACGGCTACATCCGTTCGGGTGGGCTACAGCCTTGCAAGCTTGCGCGGGCCGAGCTTGGAAGTGCGACCTTGAGGGGATGGCGAAAATGGACGATCGGGCTGGTGGAGAGGTCGTCGTAGGGTCTGTGGCCAAAACGAATCCACCGCAATGCCCGATTTAAGTCGCATTGCGACCTAGGTCACGGCCAAAGCTCGTGTTCGGGCAGGGGCGCAACACCGGGGTTTCCATGTCCGGTCATTTGCGATTTTGTTTCGCCGCTTTTGTACTTGTTGCAGGTCTCCCGACGTCATCAGCGTCTTCGAACCCATTTTCCGGATTCTTCAATGCCGGTCCCGCGACAGCCTCTGCGCCCACTTCCGCGGAAGTCGCGGAAGTGAAGTGCTTATCGCGGCCCGGCAGGTCGACCGCCGACGGCCAGCGCTGGGTCTATCGGGTGGAAGGCCGGCGCAGATGCTGGTTCCAGGTCGCCGAAGGGACAGAGTCGGTGAAGATGCCGGTGCGGTATAGCGCCGCCAGATATCGTGTTGCCATGGCCGAAGAGAACAAGACCGCGGCGCGCAAGCGGAAGGCGATGGTAGATGCGCGCGCGGAGCTGCAGCGCTCCGCAGCGGTGGACACGTCTCGGCCGAGCCCGTCCGCGCCCGTGCAGGTGGTTGATGCCGGTCCCATCCTTGCTACCGGGATTGCGACCCGCGTGTCGCCGGCCCCCTTCTCCAAACGCGCCGACCGGCTCACGCCGGACGAAATCGCGCCGCGCCAAGTCGACGTGGATGCACGTTTGGCAGCCGCGCCCGCCGCCAGTGACGTGGTTGCCGCCTCGGCGCCTTCGGCGACGCCGCTCGCCTTTTCCGCCGCCGAGGCGGGTGATGGCGGGCAGGGCTGGACCTGGCTTGGCATGCTGCTGATGGCCTTGGGGCTCGTCTCCGTCTTGACCGCGAGCCGAACCACTCGCTGGGCCGTGCCGCTGCCCCACCTTTATTTCGCTTGCCAGAGGCTGATGCTGGTCAAGACGCGACCTCGCGGGGAGGCTCGCTAGATCGAACGTTGAGCGGGAGTTTGATAACCATTGAAGCGATCAATGAGCGGCAGCGCGCGGCGTTTCTGTTGCAGCAAGGGAAAAACGAAAGCCTGCCAAGTGGTGATGATGATCGATTTACTGGTGGGCCCGGCAGGACTCGAACCTGCAACCAGACCGTTATGAGCGGCCGGCTCTAACCATTGAGCTACAGGCCCCGCCGCGAGGCGGCCATTTTTGCAAGCGGCCGGCAACGGTGCGCGGTTCGTTTACAGGGCCTGGGGCGGGGGTGCAATGCTGGCTCTGCTCAAACGGAACGCCGGGCGCCGCGTGGCAAGCGCGGCTCTTTGGTTGATTGCGGGATTCGGAATAGTCGCATTTTGCCATTGTTTTGCCCGACGAGTCAAACGGCTCTGCGATCATGTGCCGGCGGCTGTCCTTCCGTTTCCGTAACCCGCTGAAATTGCTCACGTCTTCTACTGTGCATGGGGTTGTTTTCGCACTTTTGTGGTGAGGGGCCCGCCGGTCCCCCGAACGTTTGCCGGCGAGCAACCGCACCCGCCGCGGGGCCCTAATCCACCGACACGCCGGCGAACTCGACCACCTTCCGCCACTTCTCGGTCTCGTCCGCGACCAGCTTGCCGAACTCGGCCGGCGTCATCGGCTTGGGGATGCCGCCGGTCTCCGCCAGGCGTGCCACCAGCTTCGGGTCCTTCAGCGCTTCGCCCACCGCCTTGTTGAGGATCTCGATGACCTCGCTTGGGGTGCCCTTCGGCGCGGAGATGCCGTAGAAGCCGACCGCTTCGAAGCCCGGCACGGTCTCGGCGATCGCGGGCACGTCGGGAACGCTCGGCCAGCGCTGCGGGGAGGTCACCCCTAGCGCGCGGACATTGCCGCCCTTGGCCTGCTCCAGCGCGGACGGCAGGTTGTCGAAGATCAGCTGCACCTTGTTGGAGATGATGTCGGGGAAGGCGATGGCCGAGCCGCGATAGGGCACGTGCACCATGTCGCATTTGGTCATCACCTTGAACAGCTCCGCCGACATATGCACCGAGGTGCCGTTGCCGGACGAGGCAAAGGAGACCTTGCCGGGATTGGCCTTGCAATAGTCGATGAACTCCTGAACCGTCTTCGCCGGAAACGCATTGGAGACGACCAGCATGTTGGTGAGCTGCATGATGCTGGCGACCGGCACGGTGTCGCGCAGGAAGTCGAACGGCAGCTTCTTGTAGAGCGAGGTCGAGATCGCATTGTTGGGTGCGACGAACAGCAGCGTGTAGCCGTCCGGCGGCGAATTGATCGCGGCGGCGGCCGCGATGTTGCCACCGGAGCCGGTGCGGTTCTCGACGATGAATTGCTGACCGAGGCGGTCCGACAGCCACTGCGCCATGATCCGCGCCACGATGTCGACCGGGCCGCCGGCGGAAAAGCCGATCAGCCAGTGCACGGGGCGGTCGGGATACGCAGCGGAGGCGCGCGGCGTGGCGCCGAAAAGCGTGGCAAGAACGACGAGCCCGAAAACACCATTACGCAAAATTCGCAACATCACGCCTCCCATTGCTTTATTGTCTTTGGGCGACATGCTTTCACAAAATCCGGCTGCTGCCTACATCGTCGCAAGTCGGTGTTGACGCAGGTCCGCGGGAGCGACCATGAGATTCGCAACGTTCATCCTCGTCAGTGCGGCGCTGCTCTTTGGCCCCGCTGCTGCCCAGACCGGAGGCACGGCCATTTCGATCACGACGATCAGTTTGGGCACCGCAACGCCCGGCGGCGGCTTTCCACTCTATGGCAACGCGTTCGCCGAGGTGATGAACGCAGCCGACCCGCAAATTTCCGTCGTCCCGCGCAACACCAAGGGCAGCAGCGAGAACATTCCGCTTTTGGAGAAGGGCGAGCTTGATCTCGCGCTGGTCGCAGGCGAGCCGGCCTACGAGGCCTTCGCCGGCATTGGCCGTGCGAAGGTGGCGCTGAAGATTCTCACCGCGATCTATTCCAACCCTGGCATGTTCGTGGTGCGGGCGGACAGTCCCTACAAGACGATTCACGATCTGGTCGGACAGCCCGTGGCCTTCGGCGCCAAAGGCTCGGGCCTGCCGATCCTGGCGCGCTATGTGCTTGACGGACTCGGCCTGAAGCAGGACGAGGATTTCAAGGCGGTCTATCTCGACCGCGCCGGCGACGGCCCGGCGATGGTCGAAGACGGCCGCGTCGCCGCGCTGTGGGGCGCCGGCATCGGCTGGCCCGGCTTTGCCGCGGTGGCATCAAGCGCATCAGGCGCGCGCTTCATTGCGCCTGAGCTGGACGAGATCGCGCGCATCCGCGCCAAGCATGCGTTCCTCAAGCCGCTCACCGTGCCGGCCAATACTTATCCGAAGCAGACGGAGCCGATCGCCTCGCTCGGCTCGTGGAGTTTTGTGCTGACGCGCGAGGATCTGCCTGACGATGTCGCCTATCGCCTCGCCAAGACGCTGCACGGCGTCGAGGCGACGTTCTGCAAGAAGCTCGCGCAGGCCTGCGAGACGACGGCCGCGAACACAGTCGCGGCAGCGCCGAAGCCGGAGCTGATCCATCCGGGCGTGATGACGTATTTTCGCGAGATCGGCGTGGCGAAGTGACGATCGCTTTAGGCGATCGTCACTTCTTCACCAGCGGACACGCCGGGTCCGGCGGCCCGAACGCCTTGTCGCCGGAAATGGTCGTGAGGATCTTGTAATAGTCCCAGGGATATTTGCTCTCCTCCGGCGTCTTCACCTGCACCAGCCAGAGGTCGTGCACCATCAGATTGTCCTCGCGCAAGCGGCCGTTGCGGGCGAAGAAATCTTCGATCGGCTTCTCGCGCATTTTTGCGGCGACCTTGAGCGGATCGTCTGTGCCGGTTTCCTTGATCGCGTTGAGATAGTGCATCACGCTGGAATAGACCCCGGCCTGCCACATCGACGGCATCTTGTTCATCTTGGCGAAATACCGCTTCGACCATTCGCGGGTTTTGTCGTCCATGTCCCAATAGAACGACGTCGTCAGGAGCAGGCCCTGCGCAGCCTGCAGGCCGAGGCCGTGGATGTCGGTGATCAGCGCCAGCAGCGCCGCCATCTGCTGGCCGCCCTTGAACACGCCGAACTCCGAGCCGGTCTTGATCTCGTTCATGTTGTTGGGGGGGCCGGCGGCAATGCCGATGATCTTGGCCTTGGAGGCCTGCGCCTGCAGCACGAAGGAGGAGAGGTCGGGCGTCGCCAGCGGGGGCCGGACCGAGCCCAGCACCTTGCCGCCATTGGCGGTGACGACGGCGGAAGCGTCGCGCTCCAGCGAATGGCCGAAGGCGTAGTCGTCGGTAATGAAGAACCAGCTGTCGCCGCCGCGCTTGACCACCGCATCCGCTGTGCCGACCGCGAGGGCGCGGGTGTCGAACACCCATTGGATCGCATAAGGAGAGCAGAACTTGCCGTGGAAATCCGCGGTGCCCGTGGAGTGGGTGATGAACAGCCGCTTCTTCTCGTTGGCGACGTTCTGCACCGCGAGCCCGACCGCGGAGACCGGCACGTCGACGATCAGATCGACCTGGTCGACGTCGTACCAGCGCCGCGCGATCGTGCCGCCGATGTCGGCCTTGAGCTGGTGGTCGCCGATCACGACGCTGATCGGCTTGCCGAGCACGGTGCCGCCGAAATCGTCGATCGCCATCTGCGCCGCCGTCACCGAGCCCTGGCCGGTCGGTGCCGAGGCCGGCCCGTTCATGTCGGTGAGCACGCCGATCTTGACGACGTCGTCGGACACCTGCGCCATTGCGGCATCCGGCAGCAGCGCCGCCGCCGAGAACGTCGCGGCGAAGGCGGCCGCGACCGGCAGTCCAAACCTGATTGGATTCATGGTTCTCCTCCCCTGATCCGGCTCGTTGGCCGGTGTTGCCCGGGTATGCCCGGCTGAATTGGTTTCTTTTGCAACTATTTGGGGGCGGGCGTCAATGTCAGGCGGCGAAGCGGCTCCGTCGGGCCGGCGAAGGGTCGTAGCCGGTGGGCTCCTTGGCACGCTGGCGCGGCCGCCCTTCGCCGAGCAGCCGGGCAGGGCCTGCATGGCGGGGCGGAAATAGCTACGCTGCCGCATCGCGAGGTCGAGCGCGCCGCCGCCGCGCGCGGGCGATGCCGCAATCGGTCTGGCCGGCGCAGAGCGCAAGGAGCCCCGATGCGTCACGAGTGCGGCGCAATCGATCATCATCATGATCCCGTCAAGCCAATGGGAACCCGATCATGGCCGTCCGCCGCCTGTCCGTTGCATTCGCACTTCTCTGCGGCCTTGCCGCGGGCGTTGCGGCGTCATCCGCTGAGGAGCGCGGCATCGTCCTCGCGTCGACGACGGCGACGCAGGAGTCCGGCCTGCTCGATTATCTGCTGCCGATCTTCCGCGCGAAGACCGGCATCGACGTGACGGTGATCGTGCGGCGCGCCGATGAAGTACTCGAGGGGGCGCGAAGGGGCGAAGTCGACGTCGTGCTGATGCATGCGCGACCGCAGGAGGAGAAATTCGTCGCCGACGGTTTTGGCGTGAAGCGCCTCGACGTGATGTACAGCGATTATGTGCTGATCGGGCCGAAGAGCGATCCCGCGGGCGTGAAGGGCAAAGACATCGCGACCGCGCTGAAGGCGATCGAAGCCAAGGGGACGCCGTTCATGACGCGCGGTGACCGCTCGGGCACCCATGCCGCGGAGCTCGCGCTCTGGATCGTCGCCGGCATCGACATCGCGAGCGCCAAGGGCGCCTGGTATCGCGAGGCCGGGCCCGGCATGAAGGCAGCCCTCGAGGCCGCGCGCGCCGCGAACGCCTATGCGCTGTCGGACCGCGGCAGCTGGATCTCGTTCAGGGATCGCGGCGATCTCGGTATCGTCGTCGAAGGCGACAGGCGACTGCTCAATCAGTACGGCGTGATGCTGGTGAACCCCGACAAGTTTCCGAACGTGAAGAAGGACCTCGCGCAGACCTTCATCGACTGGCTGACCTCGCCGGAGGGGCAGACCGCGATCGCCGGCTACAAGATCGACGGGCAGCAGCTGTTCTTCCCCAATTCGGACAGGTCCGGCGGGTAATGTCCGTAGCACTGGCGGTTGCCAAACCGGGCGATGCATGGTCCATCATGGCGCATGATTCAGCGCCTGCCGTCCTCGCTCACGCCGCTCGACGCTGCGCTCGCCGCGTTGCTGCGAGGCGTCGATCCTGTCGCGCCGATGGAGTTGCCGCTGGCGGAAGCGAGCGGCTGCGTCGCGGTGGGCGCTCCGCTGCTTGCCGCCTATCCCCCGCGCGACATTGCCGCCGCAGACGGTTGGGCGCTCTCCGCCAATGATCTCGTCGGTGCGTCCGCGTATTCGCCGCTGCCACTGGCGATGGCTCCTGCATGGGTCGATGCCGGTGAGGCGATGCCGGAGGGATGCGACTGCGTGCTCGACGCCGGTGCGGTCGAGCTGTCAGGTCCGCTCGCGCAGGTGTTGGCCGAGGCCGTGCCGGGGCAGGGCGTCAGGCGGGCGGGAAGCGACGTCGCAGCGCACACGCCCGCCGGCGCCGAGGGCTATCCGATCGGCGCGGCCGATCTGCTGATCGCGCGCGTCACGCATCTGGAAAAGTTCAGCGTGCGGCGGCCGCGGCTGCGCATCGTCAACGTGCCCGGCGCAACGGCAACGGCGCAGATGATCGCCGGGATCGCGCGCGCGTCGGGGCTGGAGGTGAAGACGTGTGAGGCCGGCGCGCGCGACGGAGCATCGATTGCCGAGACGCTCGACGCTTCCTCCTGCGATCTGCTGCTGACAGTCGGCGGCAGTGGCGTCGGCCGTGGGGATGCAGCTGTCGCGGCGCTGGCCCAGCGTGGCGAGGTGCTTGCCCATGGCCTTGCGCTCCAGCCTGGACGCACCGCTGCGGTCGGCCGGCTCGAAAAGGTTCCGATTGTCGCCTTGCCCGGCTCGCCCGATCATGCGCTCGCGGCCTGGCTCGCGCTCGTGCTGCCGCTCATCGATCACTTGTCGGCGCGCCGGCCACGCCGACAGCTGACCTTGCCGCTCGCACGCAAGATTGCATCCGGTGTGGGCATCGCAGAAATGGCCCTGCTGGTCGAGGAACATCATGCGTGGATGCCGCTTGCCGTGGGCGAATGGCCGCTCCAGGCCATCGTGCGCGCCGATGCATGGCTGCTCGTCCCCGCCAGCCACGAGGGATTTGCGGCGGGCACGCCGGTCGGTGCCTATCTGATGCGGGAATGATATGGGTTCCGGCATGACGATGATTCCGCGATCGCAAGAGCGCAGCGCGCTCGAACAGGAGCAATTCCTCAAGATCCTGTCGCGCGAGGAAGCGCTGGGACGTTTCGAGGCGGCGCTGTTCCCGCGGTCGATTCCGAGTGCACCGTGCAGGCTCGCCGATGCACTCGGTGCGGCGCTCGCCGAAGACGTCACGGCACCGATCGACGTTCCGCCGTTCGACCGCTCCAATGTCGACGGTTTTGCCGTCCGCTCCGCCGATGTCGTTGCGGCAGGGGAAGGTGCACCCGTTCGTCTCTGGCTCAATGATGAAGCCATCCACTGCGGCACGGCCCCGACGCTGCAAGTGGCGGCTGGGTCCGCAACGGCGATCGCCACCGGCGGTCCGCTGCCCCGCGGCGCCGACGCTGTCGTCATGGTCGAGCACACCCAGCCGGCAGGATCGGACGCGATCGAGGTCCGTCGCGCCACGTCTCCCGGGCAATTCGTCGCCTATGCCGGATCCGACATCGCGCGCGGCGAAGCGCTGCTGCGTGCGGGGACGATCATCGGTTCGCGCGAGATCGGCATGCTGGCCGCTTGCGGCGTCGCCGAGGTGAATGTCGCGCGCAAGCCGCTTGTGGCCGTCATCTCCACCGGCGACGAATTGGTGCAGCCAGGAGAGCTGCTCGCGCCCGCCGAGATCTACGACACCAATGGTGCGATCGTCACTGCTGCGATCGACGAGAATGGCGGCCAAGCGGTCTTCCTCGGCGCCATTCCCGACGATGAAGCCAAGCTCGAAGCCGCCATGCGCCGCGCGCTGGCGGATGCCGACATGCTGGTGCTGTCGGGCGGCACGTCGAAAGGCGCGGGCGACCTGTCCCATCGCATCATCGGCCGGCTCGGCCAGCCCGGAATCATCGCGCATGGCGTGGCGCTCAAGCCCGGCAAGCCGCTGTGCCTTGCGGTGTGCGACGGCAAGCCGGTGGTGATCCTGCCGGGCTTTCCGACCTCGGCGATGTTCACCTTCCACGACATGATCGTGCCGGTGCTGCGCAGGATGGCCGGGCTGCCGCCGCGCTCCGATGCCAAGGTCAGCGCGACCGTGCCGGTCCGCATCGCCTCGGAGCTCGGCCGCACCGAATTCGTCATGGTCTCGCTGGTCGAGGGGCGCGGCGGCCTGATCGCCTATCCCTCCGGCAAGGGGTCTGGTGCGATCACGTCATTCGCGCAGGCCGACGGCTTTTTGCGCATCCACGCGCTCGCCGACCAGATGCCGGCCGGGACCGAAGCCGAGGTAACCCTGTTCACGCCGCATGTGCGCGTGCCGGATCTCGTCATCGTCGGCAGCCATTGCACCGGCCTCGATCTCGTCACGGCACAGCTCGCGCATGCCGGTCTTTCCGTCCGCTCGATCGCCGTCGGCAGTCTCGGCGGGCTCGCGGCGGCGCGGCGCGGGGAATGCGATCTCGCGCCGATCCATCTGTTCGACGACAGAAGCGAGACCTACAACTCGCCCTATCTCGTCGAAGGGCTTGAGCTCGTTCCGGGCTGGCGGCGGATGCAGGGCATCGTCTTCCGCAAAGGCGACAAGCGTTTCGAAGACCTCAGTGCGAAGGAGGCGGTCGCGGCTGCGATCTCTGATCCCGCCTGCATCATGGTCAACCGCAATCAGGGCGCCGGCACGCGCATCCTGATCGATCGGCTGCTCGGCGGCGCCCGCCCGGAGGGCTATTGGAACCAGCCGCGCTCGCATAATGCAGTGGCCGCCGCCGTCGCCCAGCACCGCGCCGACTGGGGCATGACCATTGCGCCGGTCGCCCATGCGGGCGGCCTCGATTTCATTCCGCTCGCGGAGGAGCATTATGATTTCGCGCTGGTGACGGCGCGCAAAGACCGGCCGGCAGTGCAGGCCTTTCTCGATGCGCTCGGCTCGCATGAGGCGCGCGCGGCGCTGGAGCGCGCCGGATTTCGGCCTGCGTGAACGGCCCCGCATGCGGCCACGTCGTAAGCGCGCTAGGACGCCTCATCCAGCGCCGCCAGCCGCTCGGCCTCGGCGATGTCCTCGACAGTATTGGCATTGAAGAACGGGTCGAGCGGCTCGGTCGGCCATCTCACCGTCGCCAGCGGATAGCGCGCGGTCCAGCGGTCGATCTTGCGGAGGTCCTCGACCACGAGCGCGTGGCGTAGCTCCTCACGCATGTCCACGCGCCACAGACCGATCACCGGATGCGACTGATCGCCTGATGCCGCGACCGCGAGCTGCGCGTGCTCGCGCGCGCGCGCCTCATGCAGGCGGGTGACCAGATCGCGCGGCAGGAACGGGCAGTCGCCCGCGGCGCTGAGCACCCACTCGATGTTCGGCCGGTTCGCCGCGGTCCAGTCGAGCGCCGCGAGGATGCCGGCCAGCGGGCCGGGAAAGCCGGGCACGTCGTCGGCGACCACCTGCAAGCCGAACGCGGCGAAGCGCGCGGGATCGCCGTTGGCATTGAGGATCATCCCGTTGCATTGGGGTGCAAGGCGCGCGATCACACGCTCCAGGATGGTGCAGCCGCCGATGCTGCGCATTGGCTTGTCACCCCCGCCCATGCGCCGGGCGAGACCGCCGGCGAGCAGCACGCCAACAGTCGGCGGAACACTCGTCGCCGGAATCCTAGTCGTCACCACCTTCACCCTTGCGCTTGTGCTTGGCCGATTCCTCCTCGACGTAAGCGAGATTCTGGTCGTAGACGATGCGGTCCTCGCCCGCGAGTGCGATAAAGCGTTTTCCGCGCGTGCGCCCGACCAGCGTCAGCCCGACCTGTCTTGCGAGATCGACGCCCCAGGCGGTGAAGCCGGAGCGCGACACCAGGATCGGAATCCCCATCCGCACGGTCTTGATCACCATCTCCGAGGTGAGGCGTCCCGTGGTGTAGAGGATCTTGTCGGAGGCATCGACGCCGTGGCGGTACATCCAGCCCGCGATCTTGTCGACCGCATTGTGGCGGCCGACGTCCTCGGTGTAGCAGAGCGGGGTGCCCTCCTTGCACAGCACGCAGCCATGGATTGCGCCGGCCTCCAGATAGAGCGAGGGCATGGTGTTGATGGTCTGGGTCATCTGGTACAGCCACGAGGTGCGCAGCTCTGCCTTCGGCAGTGCGACGCTCTCGACCGCTTCCAGCAGGTCGCCGAAAGCTGTGCCCTGCGCGCAGCCCGAGGTCTGCGTGCGCTTCTTCAGCTTGGCCTCGAAATTGGTGTGATGTGAGGTGCGCACCACGACTACCTGCAGGTCGTCGTCGTATTCGACCTCAGTGACCTCGTCATTGTATTTCAGCATGTTCTGGTTCAGCAGGTAGCCGAGCGCCAGATATTCCGGATAGTCGCCGATCGTCATCATGGTGACGATCTCCTGCGAATTCAGGTAGAGCGTCAGTGGCCGCTCCATCGGCACCTTGATCTCGACCCTGGCGCCAGTCTGGTCAGTCCCGGTCACGCTCTGGGTCAGGCGCGGGTCGTCCGTGTCAGGGACGATCAGGGGCACCGGGGTCTTGTCGATCTTCATCATGGTTGCGAGGTTAGCATGACATTCGGATCAAGCCGATATAAGCATGGCGGGGAAAGGCCGGAGGTTCCATCGGCTCGTGAGCCGTTGGCGGAGATCGGGCGGTTATGAAAGTCATCGGGCTTGCAGGCTGGAGTGGGGCGGGCAAGACCACGCTGTTGACGCGGCTGATCCCGCATTTCAACGCGCAGGGCCTGCGTGTTTCCGTGATCAAGCATGCGCATCACCAGTTCGACGTCGACGTGCCCGGCAAGGATTCCTGGCGCCATCGCGAGGCCGGCGCGGCCGAGGTGCTGGTTGCTTCGGCGAACCGTTGGGCCCTGATGCACGAGCTGCGCGGCGCCAAGGAGCCGCGGCTGCCGGAACTGTTGAGCAAGCTATCCGCGGTCGATCTGGTCGTGGTCGAAGGTTTTAAGCGCGAGCCACATCGCAAGATCGAGGTGCATCGCGGCGCCAATGGCAAGCCACTGCTGTTTCCAGACGATCCCGGCATTGCCGGGATTGTCGCCGACGTCGCGGTTGACACCCGCCTGCCGACTGTCCATCTCGACGATATTCCGGCCGCCGCGGCTTTGTTGCTGCGCGCAGCGATGCCGGTCGACGAAGCGGTGGCAAAAAGCGCCGCGATGCGCTGACGAGGCACCATGGCGCAACTATCGGACGATTGCTTTGCCTTCGGCGGCCCGATGATGTCGGTGGATGAGGCCGTTGGCCTGATCACCACGCGCGTCAATGCGATCGCCGATCTCGAAACGGTTGCGCTCGTCGACGCGGACGGACGCGTACTGGCGCACGACATCGCAGCGCCTTTGCCGCTGCCGCCCTTCACCAACTCCGCCGTCGATGGTTACGCCGTGCGCAACGCGGATCTTCCGCAAAGCACCGAGCAAGCGTTGCCGCTCGACGGCCGTATCCAGGCCGGCGGCCTTGCACAGGCACCGATCAAGCCCGGCCACACCGCGCGCATCTTCACGGGCGCGCCGATGCCACTGGGCGCCGAAACCGTCTTCATGCAGGAAGATGTCCGCGTCGATAAGTCCGGCAAGGTGGTGCTGCCGCCGGGATTGAAGCCGGGTGCCAATGTCCGCCCTGCGGGCGAAGACATTCCCGAAGGGTACGTCGCGCTGCGCGCCGGGCAGCGCTTGCGGCCGCAGCATGTCGCTCTTGCGGCAGCATTCGGCCTGACCAGCCTCGACGTCGTCAGGCGCATCCGCGTCGCAGTTTTCTCGACCGGTGACGAGCTGGCCTCGCCCGGCGAGCCGCGCGCGGCCTCGCAACTGTTCGATTCCAACCGCTTCATGCTGATGGCGATGCTGCGCCGGCTCGGCTGCGAGGTCAGCGATCTCGGCATCTTGCGGGACGAGCGTACCTCGCTTGCACATGGCCTGAAGCAGGTTGCAGGCGATCACGACCTGATCCTCACCACTGGCGGCGTCTCGACCGGCGAGGAGGATCACGTCAAGGCGGCGGTTGAGAGCGTCGGCTCGCTGGTGCTGTGGCGGATGGCGATCAAACCCGGCCGACCGGTGGCGATGGGCGTCATCGACGGCACGCCGCTGATCGGATTGCCCGGCAATCCCGTTGCGAGCTTTGTCACCTTCGTGCATGTGGTGCGGCCGACGGTGCTGGCGCTGGCCGGTTCTCTGCCGGAGCCGCACTTGCCGATCCCTGTGCGTGCTGCGTTCACCTACAGGAAGAAGGAAGGCAGGCGCGAATATGTTCGCGCCTCCTTGCGGCGCGGAAAGGATGGCACGCTGGAGGTCATCAAGTTCCCGCGCGAGGGAGCCGGGCTATTGTCCTCACTGGTGGAGACCAGTGGCCTCGTTGAGCTTGGCGAAGACATCACGCAGGTCGAACCTGGACAGGACGTAGGCTTCTTGTTCTATGCCGATCTGCTCTAGCGGTCCTTGCGTTGACGCCATCGATCGGCCCCGCCATGGTGCGCCCATGACCAGAACGACGCTCGACCTCACCGGGTTAAAATGTCCGTTGCCCGCCCTGAAGACCCGAAAAGCACTGAAGCCGTTGCAGCCCGGCGATCAGCTCGAGGTTCACTGCACCGATCCCTTGTCGGTGATTGACATTCCGAACCTGATCCGCGAGACCGGCGACACGGTGGAGATCACAGAGCGCAACGACGCGCGTATCGTGTTCTTGATAGAAAAATCAAATCGTTCGATAGAGAGCGCTAATGGTGCGTCGCGTTCTTGAGAACGTTACCGCGCTGATACCGACCATTTGTCTATCGACATCGTTCATGGCTTCTGCAAATTGGCTTTCTCCGTTCAGGCGCGGAGGTTGAGTCTTGTCTGCGACACGCTGATCGACGGGCCGCGCTCACAATGCCTGTATGTCGTATAGGGCATAGCATCCCGCCCGAGGGGTTAGCATTTCGGATGCGCGTGACGATCCTGACGCGCGTCGAATCATTGAGCGGAGCAGCAGGGACATTTGGCTGCGTCGCTGGACTGGAGATCAGGATCTTAGGGCAGGCTGCTCAGAAGGGCGGCCTCAGGGGAGGAATGCATGGCTAGTGTTGAGAGCGCCGGGACCATTTCGGGCCGTGGCGCGGGGGTTCTTGATCGCGAGCGGACCATCGCGACCGCCGGATTCAACCGCTGGCTGGTGCCGCCGGCGGCGCTGTGCATTCATCTCTGCATCGGCATGGCCTATGGCTTCTCAGTGTTCTGGCTGCCGCTTTCCCGAGCCATCGGCATCACGGCGCCGAAAGCCTGTCCGGATATGTCGCTGTGGCAAGAGCTCTTCACCACCACCTGCGACTGGAAGGTTGCGAGTCTGGGATGGATGTTCACCCTGTTCTTCGTCGTGCTCGGCGTTGCCGCCGCTGTTTGGGGCGGCTGGCTCGAGCGGGTCGGTCCGCGCAAAGCAGGCTTCGTTGCTGCGCTATGCTGGTGCGGTGGCCTGCTGCTTGGCGCGATCGGCATCTATACCCATCAGCTCTGGATCATGTGGCTGGGCTCCGGCGTGATCGGCGGCATAGGTCTTGGTCTCGGTTACATCTCGCCAGTGTCGACGCTAATCAAATGGTTTCCCGACCGCCGCGGCATGGCGACCGGCATGGCAATCATGGGTTTCGGTGGCGGCGCGATGATCGGCGCGCCATTTGCCAACCTCCTGATCAACTACTTCAAGACCTCGACCGATGTCGGTGTATGGCAGGCCTTCGTCGTCATGGCCGTCGTCTATTTCGTCTTCATGACCATTGGCGCTTTCGCTTATCGCGTGACGCCGGCTGGCTGGAAGCCTGAGGGGTGGACGCCGCCGAGCGAGAAGAAGACGATGATCTCCGAGCATCACGTCCATCTCAACAACGCGCACAAGACGCCGCAGTTCTGGCTGATCTGGTGGGTGCTGTGTCTGAACGTGTCGGCGGGCATCGGCGTGATCGGAATGGCTTCTCCGATGCTCCAGGAAATCTTTGCTGGCAAGCTGATCGGACATCCGGAGCTTACCTTTGGTCAGCTCTCGGTCGAGCAGAAGACGGTCATCGCTGGAATTGCGGCGGGCTTCGCCGGCCTGCTATCGCTGTTCAACATCGGCGGCCGCTTCTTCTGGGCAACGCTGTCGGACACGATCGGCCGCAAGAACACCTACTACACGTTCTTTATTCTCGGCATCGTTCTCTACGCGCTGGCGCCGACCTTTGCGGCCATGGGCTCGAAGCTGCTCTTCGTGCTCGGCTTCGGCATCATCCTGTCGATGTATGGCGGTGGATTCGCGACCGTGCCGGCCTATCTCGCCGACATGTTCGGCACCCAGTTCGTCGGCGCCATTCACGGCCGGCTCCTGACGGCGTGGTCCACCGCAGGCATCATCGGCCCGGTCGTGGTGAACTACATTCGCGAGTTCCAACTCGCGGCGGGCGTTCCGCGCGACCAGCTCTACAACACCACGATGTACATTCTTTGTGCGATGCTGATCGCTGGCATCATCTGCAACTACCTGGTCAAGCCGGTCGATCCGAAATGGTACATGAGCGAGGCCGACGTCGCCAAGTTGCAGGCGGCGAATGCGGGCGCCGCCACCGTGCAGACCGGCTCGTTCGGAATCGGCACCGGCGGCCTCGATGTCAAGGCAGCACTGTTCTGGCTCTTCGTCTGCGTTCCGCTGGCGTGGGGTGTCTACAAGACGCTCGAGAGCGCGGTTAAGATCCTCTGATCGCGCAAACCTCTTCGTGGCGTACAGGGCATGCGGCCTTATTGGCCGCATGCCCTTAAATGCCTATTTGAGCGCGAGAATTCTCTTGGCATCTGGTATGCCAGGGCCTAGGATTAGATATGTTCCAAGAAGGGCTACGAGACGCAGCGATGAGCCACGACGTGCAACAGGTCCGCTCGTTCGAACATCCCGGCGGTGGCCGGAAGCGAGCCAAGGCGACCTCCAAGGGACGACAGGTCGACCCCACGGCCGCGCACGAAATCGAGCAGCTGCTCGGCGACAGGCCGCGGCGGCGCGACCTGCTGATCGAACATCTGCACCTGATCCAGGACAAGTACCACCAGATTTCGGCCGCGCATCTCGCCGCGCTCGCCGACGAGATGAAGCTCGCCTTTGCCGAGGTGTTCGAGACCGCGACCTTTTACGCGCATTTCGACGTGGTGAAAGAAGGTGAGCCTGACATCGCCCCGCTGACGATCCGCGTCTGCGATTCGCTGACCTGCGCGATGCTCGGCGGCGAGAAGCTGCTGCAAGATTTGCAGAGCGCATCGGGTCCCGGCATTCGCGTGGTACGCGCGCCCTGCGTCGGCCGTTGCGATACGGCGCCTGCCGCTGAGGTCGGCCACAACTTCGTCGACCACGCGACCGTCGCCAATGTCATGGCGGCCGCGAAGGCCGGCGACACTCACGCGCATCTGCCGAAATATGTCGATTACGACGCCTATGTTGCCGGCGGCGGCTACAAGCTGCTCAATCGCCTCCGCTCCGGCGAATTACCGAAGGACGACCTGCTGAAGGCGCTCGATGACGCTTCGCTCCGCGGTCTCGGTGGCGCCGGCTTCCCGACGGGGCGCAAATGGCGTGCGGTGCTGGGCGAACCCGGCCCGCGCTTGATGGCGATCAACGGCGACGAAGGCGAGCCCGGCACGTTCAAGGACCGCTATTATCTCGAAACCGATCCGCATCGCTTCATCGAGGGCATGCTGATCGGCGCGCATGTGGTGCAAGCCTCCGACGTCTACATCTATCTGCGCGACGAATATCCGGCCTCACGCGAGATCCTTGAGCGCGAGATCGCCAAGCTCCCGCCGGGCGGTCCGACGCTGCATATGCGCCGCGGCGCCGGTGCCTATATCTGCGGCGAGGAATCCTCACTGCTGGAGAGCATCGAAGGCAAGCGCGGCCTGCCCAGGCACAAGCCGCCTTATCCCTTCCAAGTCGGCCTGTTCGGCCTGCCGACGCTGATCAACAACATCGAGACGTTGTGGTGGGTGCGCGACATCGTCGAGAAGGGAGCCGACTGGTGGAAGGGCAATGGCCGCCATGAGCGGCATGGCCTGCGCAGCTTCTCGGTCTCGGGCCGCGTCAAGAATCCCGGCATGAAGCTCGCGCCTGCGGGCATCACCGTGCGCGAGCTGATCGATGAATATTGCGGCGGCATGGCCGACGGCCATCAATTCTACGCGTACCTCCCGGGCGGCGCGTCGGGCGGCATCCTGCCGGCGTCGATGGACGACATCCCGCTCGATTTCGGCACGCTGGAGAAATACGGCTGCTTCATCGGCTCCGCCGCGATCGTGATCCTGTCGCACAAGGACAGCGTGCGCGCAGCGGCACTAAACCTGATGAAGTTCTTCGAGGACGAGAGCTGCGGTCAGTGCACGCCGTGCCGCGTCGGAACCCAGAAGGCCGCGCTGCTGATGCAGAAGCCGGTCTGGAACCGGGCCTTGCTGGAAGAATTGAGCCAGGCGATGCGCGACGCCTCGATCTGCGGGCTCGGACAGGCGGCATCGAATCCGCTGTCCTCGGTAATCAAATATTTCCCTGACGAGTTCAAGGAAGCGGCCGAATGACCAAGATTACGTTCGAGCTCGACGGCAAGCAGGTCGAAGCGAAACCCGGCGAGACGATCTGGCAGGTGGCCCAGCGCCAGGGCCGCGAGATCCCGCACCTCTGTTATTCGCCGGCTCCCGACTATCGCCCCGACGGCAATTGCCGTGCCTGCATGGTCGAGATCGAGGGCGAGCGCGTGCTCGCGGCGTCCTGCAAGCGCACGCCGTCGGTCGGCATGAAGGTGAAGACCGAAAGCGCGCGCGCCGTCGCTGCGCAAAAAATGGTGATGGAGCTGCTCGTCGCCGACCAGCCGGCGCGTGAGACCTCGCACGATCCGGATTCCAAGTTCTGGCATTGGGCCGAGACGACGGGTGTCACCGAGAGCCGCTTCCCCGCTGCCGAGCGCTGGGCGACCGACGCGAGCCATCCGGCGATGCGCGTCAATCTCGACGCCTGCATCCAGTGCGGCCTGTGCGTGCGTGCCTGCCGCGAGGTCCAGGTCAACGACGTCATCGGCATGGCGTACCGCAATGCCGGCGCCAAGATCGTGTTCGACTTCGACGATCCCATGGGGGAATCAACCTGCGTCGCCTGCGGTGAATGCGTGCAGGCCTGCCCGACCGGCGCGTTGATGCCGGCCGTGATGCTCGACGACAAGCAAACGCGCGTCACCTATCCCGACAGGAAGGTGGATTCCCTCTGCCCGTTCTGCGGCGTCGGCTGCCAAGTGACCTACGAGGTCAAGGACGAGAAGGTGATCTACGCGGAGGGCCGCGACGGCCCCGCCAATCACAACCGCCTCTGCGTCAAGGGCCGCTTCGGCTTCGACTACATCCACCATCCGCACCGCCTGACCAAGCCGCTGGTGCGGCTGCCGAATGCGAAGAAGGATGCCAACGACCAGGTCGACCCGGCCAATCCCTTCACTCATTTCCGCGAAGCGAGCTGGGAAGAAGCGCTCGACATCGCGGCCAAGGGTCTGGTCAAGATCCGCGATGAGAAGGGCGCGAAGGCGCTGGCGGGCTTCGGCTCGGCCAAGGGTTCGAACGAAGAGGCCTATCTGTTCCAGAAGCTGGTGCGTACCGGCTTCGGTTCGAACAACGTCGATCACTGCACCCGTCTGTGTCATGCCTCGTCCGTGGCAGCGCTGTTCGAAGGCCTGAGCTCGGGCGCGGTGTCGGCGCCGTTCTCCGCAGCCATGGATGCCGAGGTCATCGTCGTGATCGGCGCAAATCCCACCGTGAACCATCCGGTCGCGGCGACCTTCATCAAGAACGCGGTCAAGCAGAACGGTGCAAAACTGTTCGTGATGGATCCGCGCCGGCAGTCGCTGTCGCGTCATGCGACCAAGCATTTGCAGTTCAAGCCGGGCTCCGACGTCGCCATGCTGAATGCGATGATCAACACGATCATCACCGAAGGCTTGACCGACGACCAATACATCGCCGGCTATACCGAAGGCTTTGACGAGCTCAAGGAGAAGATCAAGGAGTTCACGCCGGAGAAGATGGAGCCGATCTGCGGCGTCCCGGCGCAGACCTTGCGCGAGGTCGCGCGGACCTATGCGCGCGCAAAATCGTCGATCATCTTCTGGGGCATGGGTATCAGCCAGCACGTCCATGGCACCGACAATGCGCGCTGCCTGATTGCGCTGGCGCTGATCACCGGGCAGGTCGGCCGTCCCGGGACCGGCCTGCATCCGCTGCGCGGCCAGAACAACGTGCAGGGCGCCTCCGATGCCGGCCTGATCCCGATGTTCCTGCCGGATTACCAGCCGGTCGGACGCGACGACATGCGCGGCGCTTTCGAGAAGCTGTGGCAACAGGATCTCGACCCCGTCCGCGGCCTGACCGTGGTCGAGATCATGAACGCCATCCACGCCGGCGAGATCACGGGCATGTACATCGAGGGCGAGAACCCCGCGATGTCCGATCCCGACCTCCAGCACGCACGCCACGCGCTGGCCATGCTCGATCATCTCGTGGTGCAGGATCTCTTCGTTACCGAGACCGCGTTCCACGCCGACGTGATCCTGCCGGCCTCGGCCTTCGCCGAGAAGGACGGCTCCTTCACCAACACCGACCGCCGCGTGCAGCTCGCGCGCCAGGTGATCAAGCCGCCCGGCGATGCGCGGCAGGATCTCTGGATCATCCAAGAGATCGGCAAGCGCATGGGGCTGCCGTGGAATTACTCCGGCCCCGGCGACGTCTACACCGAAATGGCGGAGTTGATGCCGTCGCTGAAGAACATCACCTGGGAACGGCTGGTGCGCGAAGGCGCAGTCACCTATCCGGCCGACGCTCCCGACAAGCCCGGCAACGAGATCATCTTCACCACGGGCTTCCCGACGGCGAGCGGCCGCGGCAAGATCGTGCCGGCCAAGGTCATTCCGCCGGACGAGCTGCCCGACGCCGAATATCCGATGGTGCTGTCGACGGGCCGCGTGCTCGAGCACTGGCACACCGGCTCGATGACGCGCCGCGCGCAGGTGCTCGACCAGATCGAGCCCGAGGCGGTCGCGTTCATGTCGCCGAAGGACATGCGCAAGAAGAGGCTCGCGCCGGGCGACTTCATTCGCCTGGAGACCCGCCGCGGCGCCGTCGAGGTCAAAGTGCGCTCCGACCGCGACGTGCCGGAGAACATGGTGTTCATGCCGTTCTGCTACGCAGAGGCGGCGGCGAACCTGTTGACCAACCCGGCGCTCGATCCCTTCGGCAAGATCCCGGAATTCAAGTTCTGCGCGGCCAGGGCCGAACGCGTGGAAATGCGGGACGCTGCGGAGTAGGGGAGAGCCGCGATACGATCGCTCGGGCTGCTCCCAAATCAGTGTCATGCTCCGCGAAGGCGGGGCATCCAGTACGCCGCGGCCCATCGGTTTGATCACAGTCGTCTCGGAGTACTGGATCACCCGGTCCCGTCTCCGCGAAGCTACGCCGGGCCCCCAGTGGTGCTCGGCCGGCGTGCTGACGGCTCCCCCACAACGCTTCGCTCCTCGCAATGACGGTGGTAAATGTGACTGATGTCCAAAGCCACCCCAGCCACGCGGGCGCTTGAATCCGCCGGAGTTGCCTTCACCCTCCACACTTACGACTACGATCCCGACGCCGAGAGCATCGGGCTCCAGGCCGCCTCCGCGCTCGGTGAAGACCCGGCGCGCATGTTGAAGACGCTGATGGCGGTGGTTGACGGCAAGCCGGTCTGCGTGATCGTCCCGTCCAACCAGGAAGTCTCCATGAAGAAGCTCGCCATCGCTGCGGGCGGCAAGTCGGCGCAGATGATGAAGCCGCCAGAGGCCGAGCGCCTGACTGGCTTCAAGGTTGGTGGTATCAGTCCGTTCGGGCAGCGGAAGGCGGTGCGCACTGTGCTCGAGCGGAGCGCGCTCGCGCATGACCAGGTTTATCTCAACGGCGGCCAGCGCGGCTTGCAGGTGCGGGTGAGGCCGGCTGATGTGCGCGACGTTCTGACGGCAGTCGTCGCGGACGTGATTGCCTGAGGCGCCTCGCGCCTATTGCTTCTGCAGCAGCTTGAGCCGGCAGCGCAGCGCCTCGCGGATATGGGCGCGCGCGAGCTGCTCGGCCTTGTCGCCGTCGCGGGCAGCGATAGCGCCGATGATGGCCTGGTGCTCGCCGTGGCTTGTCTTGGGGCGGCCTGTCATGGTGAAGGTGGTCAGTCCGAGCAGGGCGATCCAGTCCTGCAATTCGCGCGACGCATTGTCGAGATAGCGGTTGCGCGCGGCGCGGCAGATCGCCTCGTGGAAGGCGCGGTTGAGCCGCGCCAGTTCGGCAGCGTGGCTGGCGGAGGTCTCGACAAAGGCTTGCTCGATATCGCGGAGCGCGTCGATCTCCGTGGTGGAGGCGTGTTCGGTGGCTAGGCGCGCAGCGGCGCCTTCCATGATCTCGCGCATGGCGTAGAGCTCGAGCACCTCAGAAATGTCGAGGTTGCGCACGATCAGCCCGCGGCCGCCGGCTGGCTCGACGAAGCCGCGTGCCGCGAGGCGTCCCAGGGCTTCGCGAACCGGGGTGCGGCTGACCTTCAGCCGCTGCGCGACCTCTTCCTCGCGCAGGCGGTCGCCGGCACGGTAGGTGCCGGCCTGAAGCGCCTCGCAGAGCGAACGGAACACCGCTTCGCCCAGCGCGACACCACCGCCGCGCGCGATCGTTCCGCCTGTCCTTGCCGGGCGTCTGGCCATTGTCCCTCGATGCGCATCCTGCCCATGCACGACGCGCCGCTTGCGCCGCCTATGTATATCTTTGTATACAAAGGTACGCAACAGCGGTCGTGCTTGGACATGGCCGCTGACGGCAATTGTCTCTAATCTGGCGTGCCATCGGGCAGACGGTATGGGCAGCAAATATGATGTGCTGGTGATCGGCGGCGGCAATGCCGCTCTGTGCGCAGCGATCGCCGCGCGCCGGGGTGGGGCGTCGGTGCTGGTGCTCGAGGGGGCGCCAAAATTCTATCGCGGCGGCAACACCCGTCACACCCGCAACATGCGCTGCGCCCATGATGCCGCGACCGAAATCCTGACCGGCCCCTACACCGAGGAGGAGTTCTGGGAGGACCTGCTGCGCGTCACCGGCGGGCAAACCGACGAGGTGCTGGCCCGTCATATGATCCGGGAGTCCAAGGACATTCTCAACTGGATCGTCGAGCAGGGCGTGCGCTGGCAGCCCTCCCTCGGCGGCACGCTGAGCCTCGGCCGCACCAACTCGTTCTTCCTCGGCGGCGGGCGAGCGATGCTGAATGCGCTCTATCTCACCGCCGAGCAGCTCGGCGTCGAGGTCGAGTACGATGCCGAAGTCATCGACCTAGTTATCGAGCATGGCATGTTCCTCGCCGCCCGCCTTAAGCGGCCGGTCAACGGCGAGATCGAGATCCGCGCGACCTCGCTGGTGGCGGCGGCCGGCGGGTTCGAGGCCAACATCGAATGGCTGAAGCAATATTGGGGCGAGGCCGCCGACAATTTCCTGATCCGGGGCACGCCCTATAACCGCGGCTCGATCCTGAAGATGCTGCTCGATAAGGGTGTGCAGGAAGTCGGCGATCCCACACAGTGCCATGCGGTCGCGATCGACGCCCGTGCGCCGAAATTCGACGGCGGCATCATCACCCGCCATGACTCCGTCGTGTTCGGTATCGTCGTCAACAAGCATGCGCAACGCTTTTACGATGAAGGCGAGGACATCTGGCCGAAGCGCTACGCGATCTGGGGCCGGCTGGTCGCGGCGCAGCCCGACCAAATCGCCTACATCATCTTCGACTCGACAGTGGTCACGAGCTTCATGCCCACGCTGTTTCCGCCGATCGCCGGGCAGACGGTGACCGAGCTCGCCGCCAAGTTAGATCTCGATCCGGCCGCGCTGGAGAAGACGATCACCGAATTCAACGCTGCGGTGCGGCCCGGCACCTTCGATCACACCATCCTCGATGACTGCCGCACCGAAGGCATCACGCCGCAGAAAACCCATTGGGCGCGCCGGATCGCGACGCCGCCTTATCTGGCCTATCCGGTGCGGCCCGGCATCACCTTCACCTATCTCGGCACGCGCGTGAACAAGGAGGCGCGGATGCTGATGGCTGACGGCAGGCCGTCGGCCAACATGTTCGCGGCCGGCGAGATCATGGCCGGCAACGTGCTCGGCAAGGGTTATGCCGCCGGCATGGGCATGACCATCGGCAGCGTGTTCGGGCGGATCGCAGGACGGGAAGCGGCAAAGCATGCACGCAACTAGGATTTTGGACGAAGCCGACCGTCTGATGACGGTCTGCAATTCCTGCCGCTATTGCGAGGGTCTGTGCGCGGTGTTTCCGGCCATGGAGATGCGCCGCGCCTTCTCCGACGGCGATCTCAATTATCTCGCCAATCTCTGCCATGGCTGCGGCGCCTGCTATGTCGACTGCCAGTTCTCGCCGCCGCACGAATTCAACGTCAACGTTCCGAAGACGCTGGCAATTGTGCGCGCCGAGTCCTACGCAGCCTATGCCTGGCCGCAGGCGCTATCAGGCACATTTGCCCGCAACGGGCTGGTCATCAGCATCATCGCCGCGCTCAGCATGGCCGTCTTCATCCTCGGCTTCGCCATTTGGAACGACCGCAGCGTGCTGTTCGGCGTGCACACCGGACCCGGCGCGTTCTACAGGCTGATGCCCCATAACGCGATGGCCGCGCTGTTCAGCGCTGCCTTGCTTTATGCGATCCTCGCGCTCGTATTGAGCGTGCGCGCCTTCTGGCGTGACATCGGTCCGCCGATTGGCGGCCGCGCCGACGGCGGTTCGATTTTTCAAGCGATCCGCGATGCCGGCGAGCTGCGTTACCTCCATGGCGGCGGCGTCGGCTGCTACAACGAAGACGACAAGCCGACCGATCGGCGCAAGCTCTATCACCACCTGACCTTCTACGGCTTCCTGCTGTGCTTTGCGGCGACGTCCGTCGCCACGCTGTATCATTATGTGCTCGGCCGGGAGGCGCCTTATCCGTGGTGGGACCTGCCTGTCGTGCTCGGCACGCTCGGCGGCATCGGCCTGATCATTGGGCCGATCGGGCTCTTCGCCGCCAAGATGCGCCGCGATCCAGCGTTGCTCGACGAGAGCCGCTACGGCATGGACGTGGGCTTCATCGCCATGCTGTTCCTGACGGGTCTTACGGGCATGGCCCTCCTGCTCCTGCGCGAGACCTCTGCGATGGGGCCGCTGCTGGCGCTGCATCTCGGCGCGGTGTTCGCGCTGTTCATCACCATGCCCTATGGCAAGTTCGTGCACGGCATCTATCGCTTCGCGGCGCTGGTGCGTTACGCACAGGAGCGGCGTAGCGAAGCCAGCGCTTGAGAGGCTTGCCCCGATCGGTCGTCACGCCACCTCGCGCTCCGGTGCCGACGCTTGCTCGCGGGCCATTGTTGTTGCCGTGACATAGTCGGTCTTGCCGGTGCCGAGCAGCGGCACCTTGTCGACCACCATGATCGCCGCGGGAACGGTCAGCTCGGACGCTCCGAGCGCCTTGGCCTGGGCCTGCATCGCGCTGCGCTCGGCGTTCTTCTCCGTCGTCAGCAGCACGATGCGCTCGCCTTTGCGCTGGTCCGGGATCGAGACGGCGACCGATGCGGCCTGCGGCCACAGCGTCGTCGCGATGCTCTCGACCGCCGACAGCGAGACCATTTCGCCCGCGATCTTGGCAAAGCGCTTGGCGCGGCCTTTGATGGTGATGAAGCCGGCCGCGTCGATCGAAACGATGTCGCCGGTGTCGTGCCAGCCTTCTGCCAGCGGCTCGAGCACGCCGGGATTTTCAGCCCGCAGATATCCGAGCATCACGTTCGGTCCGCGCACCGAGAGGCGACCGCCGTCCTCGATGCCGGGGACCGGATCCAGCCGGCTTTCCATTAGCGGCGACAGGCGGCCGACGGTGCCCGGACGGTTGGCCATCGGCGTGTTCATCGCCAGCACCGGCGCAGTCTCGGTGACGCCATAGCCTTCGAGGATGCGGATGCCGTAGCGCTCCATGAACACCTGACGCGTCCGGTCCTTGACCGCTTCGGCGCCGGCGATCACGAGGCGCAGGGTGCGGAAGTCGTAGGCGTGCGCCGAGCGTGCATAGCCGGTGAGGAACGTGTCGGTGCCGAACAGGATGGTGGCGCCGGTCTGGTAGATCAGCTCGGGCACGATCCGGTAATGCAGCGGCGAGGGGTACATGTAGATCGGAATGCCCGCCAGCAACGGCATCATCATTCCGCCAGTCAACCCGAAGGAGTGGAACACCGGCAGCACGTTGAACACCTTGTCGTTGGCGTTGGCGTCGACCCGCGCCAGCGCCTGCGCCGCGTTGGCGAGGATGTTGCGATGGGACAGCACCACGCCCTTGGGCGTTCCTTCCGAGCCCGACGTGAACAGCACGACGGCCGGATCGTTGGCCTGGCGGGTGACGCGCGGCGCGGTGCTTGCGAGCAGGCCCTTGATCTTGTCGGCCACGCCAATCGAGGCGCGGACATCCTCGAGATAGATGATTCGCGCCTCTGCGGAGACCGCCGCCATCAGTTTGTCGAGCTTGCCCTTGTCGATGAAGGCTTTCGACGTCAGCACGGTCTTGACCTGCGCCGCCTTCATGGCGGCGAGCACATTGACCGGGCCGGCGGAGAAGTTGAGCATCGCAGGCACCCGGCCGATGCTTTGCAACGCCATGAAGACAACGGCGACGCCTGCCGAGTTCGGCAGCAGCACGCCGACATTCTCGCCGGCGGCGGTGCCTGCCTCGAGCTTGCGGCTCAAGACCTGCGCGCCGAGAATCAGCTTGCGATAGGTCAGCTTGGTGCCGAGCGCGTCTTCGACGATGACCTTGCCGGTGTCGCGGTCGCGATAGGCGTGGCCGAGCGCCTCGAACAGCGTCTGATCGAGCATCGCGTTCTTCACGAGAGCATCGATCATCACGTCCTGAAGCGCGCCGCCGGCGGCGTTGCGGCGCGCCTTGCCCTTCAGCGACGGGTCGACCGGAAGCTTGACCGGCGGCAGGATGGTGACCGTCACCCGCGGAAACCAGGAGCGCTTGATCTGGCTGCTATTGAGATAGCTGAGATGCGAGCGCTGCGCGCCCTCGATGCGGACGGGCACGACCACCGCGTCGGCCTTGTCAGCGATCATCGCGGTGCCGTCATAGACCTTCATCAGCGAGCCCGAGACGGTGATGCGTCCTTCCGGGAAAGATCACGACCGGCTCACCGGCGGCGACGAGCTTGATCAGGTCGCGCGCAGCCAGTGGCTTGGTTGGATCCATGGTGTAGTGCTTGACCACGCGCAGGAACGGCTTGGCCCACCAGGCCTTCGAGATGCCGGTATCCACCGCGAAACTGGCGTCGATCGGCAGCACCGCGTGCAGCAGCGGACCGTCGATCAGACTGACATGGTTGGGCGCGATCAGCATGCGCGTGCCTGACGGCGGCAGGTTTTCGAGCCCGCGAATTTCGGTGCGGAACAGCGCGCGGAACAGCAGTCCGCCGAAGTCGCGCACGCCCTCCTTGCCCCACTTGGTCAGCACGAACCACACCGCGCCGAAGCTCGCGACTCCGAGGCCGAAGAAGATCCAGCCGACATGGAGGCCGGCCGCCTGCAACAGCGCGACGAACAGCGAGCCGACCACCATGAAGGCCGCCTGCAGCACGTTGCCGGCGGCGATGATGCGGGCGCGCTCGGACGGCGCCGACCAGGCCTGAACAGCCGCAAATGAGGGAACGACAAACAAGCCACCGCCGAATGCAAAGGCGACGAAGTCGATCATCATGCGCAAGCCCGCGAACGAGGTTGCGAAACCGGCCGCGGTGATGTCCTGACCCCTGGTGGTCACGCCGATGGCCCAGGCGAGATCGAGGCCAGAACATCCCATGATGATGGCGCCGATCGGCACGAGAGCGAGGTTCGGGCGAACGTGGCTGAGGCTGGCGGCGAACAGCGAGCCGACGGCGATGCCGATCGCGAAGATCGCAAGACACAGCGTCACCACGCCCTCGGTGCCGCCCACGACGTCCTTGACCAGCGCCGGCAGCAGCGACAGCACGATGGCGCCGACGAGCCAGAACCAGGAGACGATCACGGTGCGGTCCCACAGCCGATGGTCGGCGTGCAAGGTCCTCAGCAGGCTGAGCGTCGAGGTCCAGGGATTGGCGCTGACGGGCAGATCGGGCGCAGACGGCGTGGTCGCCGGAATGCGGGAGGCGAAGGCCCAGGACAACAGGGCCAGCACGACCACGGCCGATGCGACCCAGCCCATATGCGCGGAGCCGGCCACGAACTGGCCGCCGGCGACGGTGCCGAGCAGGATGGCCATGAAGGTTGCGCCTTCGACCAGTGCGTTGCCGGTCGCGAGCTCGCCGAGCTCGAGCTGGTCCGGCAACATGGCGTATTTCACCGGGCCGAACATGGCGGCGATGATGCCGAACAGCGCGAGCGCTGCGAACAGCAGCGGCACTGAGTGCAGGAAGAAGCCGGCGGCCGCAAAGCAAGCGGCGAAGATCTCGGCGAATTTGAGCCGCCTTGCGACGACGGATTTGACGTATTTGTCGGCGAGCTGGCCACCGAGCCCGGACAGGATGAAATAGGGGAAGATGAAGACGGCGCCTGCGATCGTCACCAGGGCATCGCCGTGGCCGGTCGCGGCACTGTAAAGCAGGATGATGACGAGTGCGTTCTTGAGCACGTTGTCATTGAGCGCCGAGAAAAATTGCGCCCAGAACAGCGGCGCGAAGCGGCGTGACGACATCAATTCCCTGATCATGACTAGTCCTGTTTTGGAAAGGCAGCCTGAGATTTACGTTGTCGGTGAAGCGTCACGACCGGAAGGGTATGGGATGAGTGATTGCAGGGCGACGACGGTTGCCGGCCTGCTTCGTCGCCTCGATTCTTCCGATCCTGTTGGTCTCCAAGTGGTCTCGTTAGGTTCGCAAATATCTGAGCGCGACCGCAGTTCGGGCGAGATGGCCGCGCTTGCCGGATATCGCGCCGGTTCTGAGGAAAAGCTGAACCGCATCGCCGAAGTCCGCCAGATCGACCGCCAATGTCCGGAGATGGTGAGTCCTTCGTTGCAACCCGATCTTGCATTCGAGCCGATCGGAACGTGCCGGCTGTGCCTGTCTCAGGTGAGATGGGAGAGGTGGCGAAAGGGCGAGAGGCGGCCGAGCAGGCTGAACCGGCGGCCCTCGAGACGCCCACGGGCACGGTTGGCCCGCCACATCCGGAAGGTCGCGCGCCGCTCAGTAAGCACGCCGGCGATGTCGCAGGCATTTGCGACGCGATCGATTGGAGTCATGGCGAACCGCAGCAGGGCGCGGCCAAAGCCGGTCACGAGAGCTGCGGCGTCATCGACGAAGGTGGCGGCGATATCAACAGCGAGAGTTTGCATTTTGCAGGTCTCCGGGCTAAGTTGAACAATGTTCACATGGGTAGCCTGAAAATGAACAATGTTCAAGAAAAATCACTGCGCGGGCAGAAAAAAAGTGGGCGACGGCTCCAGATCGTGGAGATCGCCCGGGGCATCATTTCAGCTAAGGGGCTGAAATCATTGAAGGTCCGTGATGTCGCGGAAGCCGCCGGTTGCTCGGTCGGCAGCGTCTATAACGAGTTCGGCGACTTCGATGGGGTGATCCTGACCGTCAATCGGGAGACGGTTCAGGCGCTCACAGCGCGGCTCCGCGGAGTTCCTGCCAAGGATCCCGTCCGTCAGCTCTATGGCCTTGCCGCGACCTATCTCGACTTCTTTGCTGAGCACGCCAATTTGCTGCGCTCGTTGTTCGAGCATCGGATGGAGGACGATCGCCCTTATCCGGACGACATCCTTCAGATGGTCATGGACGCCTTCGCGCTGATGCATCCACCGCTGGTGCGGCTATTGCCGGATGCGAATGACGTGGAGATCGCGCTTTTGTCGCGTACGCTGTTTTCGGCCGTGCATGGAATCATCTCGCTCGGCCTCGAGGAGCGCATGGTGGCCGTGCCGCCGCAGATGCTGCGTCAGCAGATCGAGCAGTTTCTCGACGCCCATCTCGCCGGCCTTGGAATTTTGCCTCGACGGTGACGGCGCGGGCAGCGTCAAGCGCGCGCCGCTTCGCGCGGCCGGGCTGCCGCGACGACGACATCCGGCCTTACGCCGTCGACCTGAACCCGGTTGCGTCCCTTCTCTTTGGCACGGTAGCAGGCGGCATCCGCGCGCCGCATCGCATCCTCGAGCGTGGTGTTGCGGTCGGTGATGCAGGCGACGCCGATGCTGGCGGTCACCGCAAAGCAACGGTCGTCCCAGGCGAAATTGAACAGCTCGAACGATCGGCGCAGCCGTTCGGCGATATCGACGGCATTCGAGGGCGGGCACCGCGGCAGGATCAGGCCGAATTCGTCACCTCCGAGCCGGGCCACCAGATCATGGGCATGCCGGTCCTGTTGCAGGAGGCGCGAGACCTGGCAGAGCAGGCGATCGCCGGCAAGGTGACCGCAGGTATCGTTGACACTCTTGAACTGGTCGAGGTCGAGCAGGATCAGTCCCAGCGGACCCGCGGCGGCATTGTCCAACTCGCTCTGCAGGCTCGCCTCGAAGGCGCGGCGGTTGGACAGGCCGGTCAGCCAGTCGTGCGACGCCTGCCAGGCCAGGCGCTCTTTCTCGGCGTGCAAGGCCTCCTCGAATGCCTGTCGTTGCAGCACCAGCCGCCGCGTATGCCAGATCAGGAGCAGGATCAGCGTCGCGGCGGTGACGATGTTGATGCACGTCAGCGTCACCTTGATGGCACGAGAGCCTTCACCGAGGACAGTGGAGAACCGCTTGGCATGCACCGTGAATTGGGTATTGAGCTCCGAGAGCCGCGACGACAGGAATTGCAGGCGACCGTCGTTTTGAATGGGGCCGTTCTCCAACTCGGACCGGATGACCTCGCCGAACACGCTGAGCTCCAGCAGCATGGGATCGGTGGCAGCCCACTCCCGGATCGCTTCATGGAGGAAACTGACACGGTTGAAGTAGCGATACAGCCAGATCAGTCCCGGAACGTCATCGGGATGGTTGCCGCCCTGCAGAAAGCCGATGCGGGCGACCTCGACGTCGACCGGATCGCGTTCGAGCGCCCAGCGCGCGAATTGGTCGCCAATGGGAACGGCGAGCGCGGCCCGATATTGCGCGAACTGGCTGGCCTCGCCCGAATGCAGATAGCGATTGAGGAAGTAAACAGCATTCTTCTGCGAGCGCGACCACAACGCTTCGCCGGCGACATAGGCGCGGACCGAGGACATCACCTCGAGGCTGAATCCTGCGATTGCCGCCTGGAGCACGACGACCATGACGAAAGGCGAGACAAGCTTGATGACGTGAAGGAGACTGTGTCCCTTCGTCGACGTCGCTGTTCTACGAAACACCCTGCGTTCCCCAAATCGATCAACGATCCCAGCGGAGCGTTGGGCCTGCAACGCGAAGTAGAGCAGAATGTTGCTTAACTCGACCTGAAAACGCGAGCGACTGCACCCAGGGTGAAGGCGCTGTGAAGTGGATGCGCGCAGATCGCGTCAAATACTGGTCAATCGGAACTGGCGCGGCATCGGCGAACCAAAGCCTCATATTCATCGTGCGCGGTTTACCGGATCGAAAGAAGCCTGGTCCGCTGCTAGACCAGCACCGGCTTGCGCACGCGTCCGGCATCGCCGAACACGCGCAGGTAACGCTCGATCTCCGAGGGCAGGCCGGTCGCTTTCTCCGGATTGTCGGAGAGCTTGACGGCCGGATGTCCGTCGACGGACGAAACCTTGCAGACCAGCGAGATCGGATCGAGATTGAACGAGCCGTCCGGCGTGCAGCCGACGAAGTCGTTGGTGAGGTTAGTGCCCCAGCCGAACGAGAGCCGCACACGGCCAGCGAAGTGGTGATAGGTCTCCTCGATCGAGCCGACGTCCATCGCGTCGGAGAAGACGAGCAGCTTGTCCTTGGGATTGCGGCCCATCTTCTTCCACCACGCGATGATCTCTTCGCCGGCCTGGATCGGTGGCGCGCTATCGGGGCGGAAGCCGGTCCAGTCGGCGACCCATTCCGGCGCATCGCGCAGGAAAGCTTTCGTGCCAAAGGCGTCGGGCAGCGCAATCAGGAGGTTGCCGCCATAGGTCTGGCGCCACTGGTCGAGGATGCGATAGGGCGCCCAGCGCAATTCCTCGTCGTCCCTGGCGAGCGCGGCCGCGACCATCGGCAGCTCATGCGCGTTGGTGCCGATGGCTTCGAGATCGTTGTCCATCGCGAGCAGCACGTTGGAGGTGCCGATGAAGGACGAGCCGAGGCCTTCCTTCACCGCCTCCACACACCAGCGCTGCCAGAGGAAGCCGTGACGGCGGCGGGTGCCGAAATCGGACAACCGGAGGTTCTCCAGCTTGCGCAGCCGCTCCACCTTGGTCCACAGCTTGGCCTTGGCGCGGGCGTAGAGCACGTCGAGCTCGAAGCGGCCGCGGCCCTTCATCGCTGCGCGCGAGCGCAGCTCGTTGAGGATCGCGAGTGCCGGAATCTCCCACATCGTGGTGTGGGTCCAGGGGCCGTGGAAATGCAGCTCGTACTGGCCGTCGACCTTGCGCAGCTCGTATTCGGGCAGGCGGAATTCGGCCAGCCAGCGGATGAAGTCCGCCGAGAACATGTGGGTCTTGCCGTAGAAGGTGTTACCGGCAAGCCAGATCAGCTCCTTCTTGGTGAAGCGGATGGTGCGGGCATGGTCGAGCTGGGCGCGCAGCTCGCCCACGTCGATGATCTCGGCGAGACGCACATGGCGCGAGCGGTTGATGACCGAAAACGTCACCTGCTGATTCGGGTAATCCTCCCGAATCATCTGTAACATCAACAGCTTGTAGAAATCGGTATCGAGCAGGCTGCGGATGATGGGATCCAGCCGCCAGCTGTGATTGTAGGTTCGGCTCGCAATGTCGGTCACTGTCATGGCGCGATTTTAGCGTGGCTCCCCGTGCGCAACCAGTGGGTTTGGCGGGAATCAGGTTTTCGTGGGGTGGGGCCGGCTCAAGCGGCAGCCATCGCCGCGACAGTCTGGAGCTGGCTCGCCATGAACATCGGCAGCCGGCCAACCTTCGCGTGCGGGCGATGGCCGGCTTCGACGTCTTCAAGAAGAACTTTTGGACGTCCTGGTGACGCCGAGCACCAAGGGCGAACGCATCACGCTGGAAGGCAGGGTGCTCGACGGTGCCGGCGGCCGTCCCAGGATCATTCCACCCGGTCGCCCCGATCGATCGATCCGCGCGCGAGGAATTGCGGTGGCTGCCGAAGCTCGCGGGGCCGGTCGGCGGGATCGCGCCCCACTTTTGGTTTCAGGTCTGCCAAATCGAGGAATACGTCCGCCTGTCGGCGCAGGTCGTCGGCGACCATGGGCGGCTGAGTGGAGAGCGTGGAGACGACCGTCACGCGGACACCGCCGCGTTGCAGGGCTTCCACGAGGGAACGAAAGTCCCCATCGCCCGAGAACAATACGATCTGATCGACGTGTTCGGCGAGCTCCATCGCACTCACGGCGAGCTCGACATCCATGCAGCCCTTCACCTTGCGGCGGCCGGTGGTGGCGTCGACGAACTCCTTGGCGAGCTTGGTGATGACGGTGTACCCATTATAATCGAGCCAATCGATCAACGGGCGGATTGACGAAAACTCCTGATCCTCGATGACGGTCGTGTAGTAAAAGGCGCGCAACAGTGCACCTCGGCTTTGAAATTCGCTGAGCAACCGCCTGAAATCGATGTCGAAGCCGAGCGCTTTGGAGGTGGCATACAGATTGGAGCCATCGATAAAGAGTGCGATCTTCTCAAGAGAAGACATTGTGCACAAATCTCCAGTTTCGCAAAAAGCTGGCGATGGCTTGCTGAAAAAAGCGGCGCAGACGACCGGACAGGGGTGGCCGTCTTGCGCCAAGGTCAGGGAGGTTTCATGCCACCAGCGCCAGGGCGCCGAATGCAGTCACGCTAAGGCGCGAGCATTCCGTACTCAATTGTACTGAGGTAAACGGCCTCTATCCAAAGGATAGGACACCATATACGAAGGTAAGTGGCCGTGCCGGCCAACAAAGGCCGAGGTCGTCAGACTTCCTCCCCATCCGCGCCTCCCGGAGCTGCCGGTTTAGGGTGGCACGCGTTTACCCTGCCCTGGAGGGAGGCGATCAACTGCTACTTCCCCTCCAGCATATTGACCGGTCTCCAATCCGACGCGGGCGGATTCGCGATTAGCATTCTGGCGCGTTTGGCGAATAGCGCCGACGACGGATCGATCTTCGCCGCGCTCTCGAACGCTTCGGCCGCCTTCACAAAATCCCTGGCCCGCCAGCAGGCCAACCCCTCCGCATACACCGCGGCCACCTTCGCCTGCTCGGCGCTCGCCGCGCCTCTCTCCGCCAGCGGCTCGAACACCCTGACCGCCTCGCCGCGTCCCAACACCCTGATCGCATCGAGCTCGCGCCAGGCGAAGGTGTCACCGGTCTGCGCCATCGTGGTTTCGGAGGCCATGATCGCGGTGCCGTAATATTTGTTGGCGCCCTCGAGCCGCGAGGCAACGTTCACGGTGTCGCTCATCACGGTGTAGTTGAAGCGGCGGCGCGAGCCGATGTTGCCGACCACGGCTTCGCCGCTGTTGAGGCCGATGCGATGCGACAGGCCGTGGCCCGCAAAGGCGGCATTGTTGGCGTTGAGCTCTGCGAGCTTCTCGTGGCATTTCAGCGCGGCACGCACCGCATTGCGCGCATGTGCGACGTCGTCGGCCGGGGCGCCGAACATGGCGACGATGGAATCGCCGATATATTTGTCGACGTAGCCGCCATGGCCCTCGATGATGTCGGTCATGGCGGACAGATATTCGTTCATCAGGGTCACAAGCTCGCCAGGTGTCATCGTCTCCGCGATCGCTGAGAAGCCGCTGAGGTCGGAGAAGAACATGGTGACGTTGCGCATCTCGCCGCCGAGCGCCGGCATCTTGCCGGATGCAACCATGGTGTCGATCACTTCAGGCGCGAGATAGAACGCAAAGCTCTTGCGCAGGAAGCGCTCGTCGCGATCAGCCAGCACGAAGCGGTAGCCGATCATCATCGCGAGCGCGGCAAGACTTGCGAGCGCAGGCTCGGTCAGCGGCAGTGCCAGTGCGCGAACGAACGCACCGACAGCCATGGCGGCGTAAACGGCGGTGAGGCCGAGCCAGGCGATCAGGGCGCCGCTCGGTGCAAGCACGCAGGCGGCGCAAGCGATGACGAGCGCGAACAGGATTGTGAGGATGCTCCGCGCGGGAAAGCCGAGCTCGGTCACGGCGTCGCGTTCGATCAAGTTGCGAACGACGGTGGCGTGCACGAAGACGCCGGCGACATCGCTGCGGGGGCGTTGCGCGCCACGCTCCGGCGCGGGCAGGGCGCATCGCGCCGCCGGCGTGCCGTCATATCCGCCAGACAAGCGCATCGAGGTGAGCTTACGGTCCTCGAAATTCAGGACCGTGCCGAGCAGCACGACCTTGCCGTCGAAGGCGCGGCGAAAGAAATCGCGATCGCCCTTCTCGACACAGGCGCGCAGGTCGGCGAAGGAGAAGGTCGGAACGTCGCGTCCCAGCCCGCGAAAGTTGAGTGTGATTGTATTCGGCATCGCGCTCGGGATCGCATAGCCGGACAACTCGGTCGCGCCGGACGGCGCAATCTCAGGCTTTGCGCCAAGCGCACGCGCAGCCAGCTCGACCGCCATCGCGGGGACAGGCTTGCCCTCGATGGCAAAGCTCAATGGCATGCGCCGGATCACGTCGTCGGGATCAGTGTGTACGTTGAGCGCGCGGATGGTGTTGCGCACGGCCACTTGCTGTGCGCGATAGGGCACTTCCGGGTGGTCGTTGTTCAGGATTTCGCCGAGCACCAGTTTGCCGCCGTCGGAGATTTGCCGCAGGGCGATCAGATAATCCCGATCAAAACCCTTCATGCGGGTGCCGAGCGGCGCGTCGCCGAAGAGAATCTCGGACTGCTCGATCGAGCTCGGAAAGATTACGTCGAAGCCGATGACCTTGGCGCCGCCCTCGGTGATGCTGCCGAGCATCCGTCCAATCTCACGCGTCCAGGTTTGCGTCGGCGATCCCTTGAAGGGCGGCGTGTCGTAGGTTTCCGCATCGATCGCGACTACAACGACTGGCGACATTGCAGGATCGCGGCGCTCACCGGCCAGCTTGCCGCGCAGCGCGGTGAGGATGTCGAGCGACAGGCCCTGCAGCGTCTGAAGCGGCGGAGACATGACGATCGCGCCCGCGAGGAGCGCAATCAGGATCGCCGCAACGATGTCCCGCCTGCCGATCCGCCGCATCGCGGCCTCGCTAGGTCCGTCTATTCGAGCCGCAGCAGGCGGCCGATAACCGGGGTAGGCGATGCCGTGGCGCCGGCGTCGACTTGGAAGGCGTAACGCTTGGCGCCGAGAATGGCGAGATAGCTGCCGCCCGGGGTCAGTGACTTTCCGGCCTTGGCAAAGTCATAGAATTTGCCGCGGATCATGACGTCGTTCTTGAGCGGCACGCTGATCGTGGGCTCCTTGCCGTCGGTGCGCTCGATCACGAGCGTGCTGCCGCTCTTGGCCTGGACCAGCGGCGCGATGCCGTAGAGCGTTGGCAATTTGGATGGAGCGTTCTTGGCATCGGACCGCACGGTCCGGAAGGTGGTCGCGGCACTCTGGTTGGCCTCGCGTTCGGAGAGCTGCGCCGCCTTGGTATCGCAGGGCACCTTGGCGCGCTGAACGTCGCCAAGCTGTACGGTGCTCTGCTCGGTGCCGACCAGGATGACGCCTTCGCTGATTGTTTCGCGCAAGCAGGATTTGAGATAGCTGAGGGTAACGCTGGACTTGGGCCCGAGCTTGATGATCTTGCCCGGCGCCACATAATCCATGAACTCGACGCCGTCGACCTTGCCTTGCACATCCTCGACAATCGCGGCCGGGGTCTCCGCCAGAGCGGGGGCCGCAATACAGAACGCGCCGACAAGGGCGCCGATCAGGCTTTTCATGGGAATTCTCATCCAATTCGACGATGCTCTACCGGTCCCCGTCCGGTCCGATGCTTAGCAGCGGGGCGCCCAGGCAAGTGTGACCAGAATCACTCTTTGATATTGGTGCACTTTATCAGGAACAGGTTCAAATCGGCGACCGGGTATCAAGCCATGGGCACGATGGCTTAGAACTGTTTTGACGTCGCTGCCGGCTTCGCCTCCCGGCCCGCAGGAATTTGATCGATTGACTTGGCAGGGTGTTAACCGTGGCGGAATGCTCGCTGCGGCAGCCATTGTCGCGCCCCACAGGTTCGTTGCAAATACGGGTGAAAATCACGACGGATGTTCCCATGCTGAAAGAAGGCAAATACGCGGCGTGGTTCAGAACCGCACAAGCGCAAGGCACCGGTATCGTGCATCTGGCCCAGGGCCGGATTTCGGGCAGTGACAGCTTCTTCACCTATGGCGGCACCTATCAATTCGATGACGACCAGCGTTTCACGGCCGTTCTGACCACGCGCCGGCATGCCGACGGACCGCCGACCGTGTTCGGGCGTGACGAGGTCGAAGTCTATCTCTCCGGCGTCTTCAGCGGCGCTATGGCGATCTGCTCCGGAACGGCGAAGCAAGCGCCTGACGTGAAATTCGAGGCGACGCTGATCTACAGTCAGGAAGATGCCCCGGCTGCCGATATCAGGAGCGCGGTCGTGAAGCTCAATGCCGACAAGCTGCCCAAGGGGCCCGACAGCCGTTCCCGGCCGCGGCATCCGTTCACGGCGGGCCCGCCCAGGTGAAAGCCAAATCGACGATCATCCGCGCAGCTCCGCGGGTGCCCGCCGCGATGATTAGCATTGCATTGACACTATTGCTTCGAAATCACACCGCGGCCGCGCTGCAGCAACCCTGCCTTTAGACGCGAGAACTAGTCTCGCGGCCGATCAAGTGTGGTGGAAGAACATGCCTCAAATCTGGATGACATACGACGAGCTCGGTGCGCTTTGCGGCTGCGGCGCAATGGAGGCCAGGGAGCGTGCCATCCATTTGTCGCTCGATCGCCGCAAGAGTCGCGACGGGACGACGCGCGTCAAACTCGATCTGGCGCTGACGGCCAAGTTCTTTGCAGCCGTTCGTGAGGCGGATTTCGATCTGGATTGCGCCGTTGAGGCGCTGCACAACACCCACCGGCAGATGGCCGAACTGCTGGCTCCCACCCAGCTCCACAACAGGCGTGGAGCGGCCTGAGCCTCCGCGTGTTCCGGCCCAGGCCGAAGGGCCAATTCCCGCGTTCGTCCCGAATCAGCATAAGCTCTATGGCGGAATTTCCGGCTGTCGTCGGTGTTCACAGCCGATGGGTCGCGAAGTCCGCAGGAGGGATGCATGAGCAAAGCCGGGTGTCGGCCGTCGGTGGCACTGTTGGGGACGCTCGCGCTCATAGGAAGCGTCATTGCGATGAGCGGCACGGCAAACGCGGAAGTCGTGATGCTGCAAGCCGAGCTCAAGGGAAGCAATGAAGTGCCCCCGAACAGCTCAACCGGGTCAGGCAAGGCCGAGGCAAGCTACGACACTGAAACGAAAGTTCTGACTTACAGCGTCACCTATGCCGGGCTTACGGGACCCGCAATGGGCGCGCATTTCCATGGCCCAGGCGAAGCCGGCAAGAACGCCGGCATCGTCTTGCCGTTCAAGACAGTGCAAAGCCCAATCCAAGGCAGTGCCACGCTCACCGACGCGCAGGCGGCAGATCTACTGGCCGGAAAATGGTACGCAAACATCCATACGGCCGCGAACCCGGGCGGTGAATTGCGCGGCCAGATGATGAAGTAAGGACCGGTTGTACGTCCGAACGGTCATCTTGCTGCGATACCGGTGGCTTCAGGACGGCGGTCTGGGCAAGAACGCCAGGATCATCTGGGCGAGCATGACGCCGACGGTGCCTCCTGCCGCCTTCTGGAGCACGTCGAGAAAGCCCGGATCCCGATCGGGTATGAACGCTTGCATCAGCTCCAGCCCCATCGCGACCGCGATCACGAGCGAGCAAGCCAGACCGAGCCGTCCTGGCAGCAAGAAGGAAAGAAGGAAGCCGAGCAGCCCATAGGCACTGAAGCGCTCGATCACGACGACCCAGTACGCCTCGTGATGGCCCAAGAGCGCGGGTCTTCCTGCCAGCTTCGCCAGCGTGGCGTAGACGATGAGGGCAAGGCAGATGCTCGCGGCTGCAATGAGATGGGTTCTGCGCATGGCGCCAGCATAGCCGGTCGGTTGCCGGTCTGCCTCGAAAGCAGAAAATATCGTTAAAGCTCGCGCCGCCGTTACGCCACCAAAGCCGTGTCCTCTGACACCGCCGTGCCTGATTGCGCCGCGCGCCGGCACTCGACGAGCTCACCAAACTTGGCGAACGGAAGCGGAGGCGCCACGAGATAACCCTGACCCTCTTCCACGCCGGATGCGACCAGCGCGCGGAGCTGCTCCTCCGTCTCAATGCCTTCCGCGACCACGCTCATATGGAGGTCCCTCGCGAGCGCCACCAGCATCTCCACGATCATCGTCGTCGACGCGTCCACGGTGATCGTGTCCACGAAGAACTTGTCGATCTTGATCGTGTCGGCGCCGAGGCCTTTCAATCGGGACAGTCCGCTATGGCCGACGCCGACGTCGTCGATGGCGACGCGGAAGCCATGGTCTCGCAGCTCGGCGACAACCGCCGCGGCGCGCGCAAGATCGTCGAGCTCGTCGCGCTCGGTGACTTCGACCACGATTTGGCGCGCAGAGACCCTGGCCGTCAGGACCGTGCGACGCAGCGTTTCGACGAAGCCGGCACTCAGCAGCTGCTTGGGCACGACATTCAGGGACAGCTTGAAGGTCTTGTCCGCCCTCAGCATTGGCTGCAGGTCGGACAGCGCCGATCTCAGGATCTGCCAGGTCATCGCCTGGATGCGTCCACTGGATTCGGCGAGCGGAATGAAGTTCATCGGCGGGACGACCGAGCCGTCTCGGCGCACCCAGCGCGCCAAAACCTCGCAGCCTGTGATCCGGCCCGCCCTGAGGTCGAAGATGGGCTGGTAGTACGGCTTGAATTCGCCAGCTGCCAGTCCGCGATCGAGATCGGCGACCGGCCCTTCCATCCGGCGGCTGCGTGCCAGCAGGATGCCGAAGAGTGTGCCAAGGCCAAGGGCGACTGCGAGCGCCGGCCAATAGGCCTCGCTGTTCCAGCTCGAGAGCACCGCGTGCTCGAGCCGGATCGTGGCATGAAGCGGCAAGCGCGTGGAATGCCTCTCGAAGCTGATTGGTCTCACCAGGGGCCTGTCGGCATCGAGCAGGAATTCGCCGAGCTTCTCGCCATTGCTCAAGGTGAGGATCACCTCGCTGTGCGCGCGCAGCTCGGCGGGCATGATGTCGAACAGGCTGGCATTGATGCCGACAATGGCGATAAGGGCGGAGCTGTCATTGATGTCCCTGAGCACGCCTAGGGCGTCCCCGCCGAACTGCTCCACGCGGAACAGCGACAGCGCCTTGTCGCGCGAGGGCAGCATGTCATGGCGATCCGCCCATCCCTTGTCGAACTCGAGCGTCTCGGAATAGGCCGAGCAGATCACCGAGCCATCCGGCTTGACGAGCCGGACGTCCTTGATCGCCGAGCGCTGGTAGACGTGGAGGCGGATGGCTTGCAACGCCGCGGGCTCGCAGCTGGCGAGATTGCGTTTTGGGAGCTCGTCCAGGCTGGCCGCGGCAAAATCGACCGCCAATTCGGAGCGGCGCAGAACGACCTCGGTCAACTCGTTCAGCTGATGCGCCTGCTGGTGGCGAATGACGGCGTCCGCAGCGAAATGCCCGGACAAGGCGAACGCCATCGTGCTCGCAAGCACGAGCGCCGCAAACGGGAGGGTCGGTCGCAGTCGTTTCATCCGGGTCAGGCGAAATGAGGCAAGGCTTGGAGAATTGATCCTAGCCAGCGGGGGCTAAGATAGGGTTTAACGGGCGGACCGGCGCGGTCGGGCCGACCGGAGTGATGGCTGGCCGATGATCTCGCGGCGCAAGCATTAGAACGAGCATGGAAAGTTGAGCAGTATGATCAGGACGTTAAGCATCCTTCTCCTGGCGCTAATTGCCGGGAGCTCTGCGGCCTCGGCACAGGGAACCAAAGACAGGCCATCGGGCACGCAGCCCACTTCGGCGACCCGCAGCGGCACTGGGACGAATTCCGGTTCGGACAGCATGGGTGGCGCGTTCAAAGGAACGGGGACGCCCAATTACGGGACCAGCCCTGGAATGGGCTCCCAGAAGAAGACCAACAACTAAGGCGTGATCCGGAAAAGTGCGAAGCGGTTTTCCGAAAAGATCATGCTCAAACAAAAACCTAAGCGCGATGACGATTCATCCTGATCTCATCGCGCTTTAGGTTGAACGAGCCGAACGGACCCTCGGGCGTCTATCGCCGCTCACCGCCTGAGGCGATGGCGCAGAGGAATCACGTCGGGACAAGGTGAGCTGGGCCTGTGGGTGTGGGACGTGGCCGGATGGCGGGGGGTCCGGAGCCGAAGCACCACGAAGGCGATATTGATCGCCAGCCAAATCAACATCGCGGAAATGGCCAAGTTGAGCACTGCCAGGCCTCGCTGTGAAGTCGGGCATCAACACCCGAGCGTTGGTTCGGTTCCGCCCGCCGGGATGAAGCTGTGGCTGCGTCGAAGGCGTGTTGCGGCGCTGTAGAGGATGGGATGACCTGCTGGGCTCGTCGGTGACGTCGTTCGCGTGCACCGCAGCGCGGGAGGTCGGCTGCGAGGCGCAAGGTGAGCGCTGCCGCGCTTCCGCGCTAGGACTTCTTGTCCGACTTCGACTTCAACGAAAGACCGAGTCGCAACGCCATGCGCTTGATCGCATCAGGCGAGCGTCGGAGAACTTTCGCGGCCTCTTCCAGCGAAGCCGAAGACTTGGCCAGCTCCATGAGCCGGCGGTCTTCCTTGAACGACCAGGGCTTCCGCGCCATAACCGACATGATCCTCTCGTCGACATAAGGACAAAGCCGCCAAGCGACCCATGTTCGCTCGACGGCTTTGCTTGGGTGGGGCCGGGCTTGGGGGAGCCCGGTGCGAAGATGGATAAGCGAAATGCGAGACTTCGCAACAACCAACGCGGATTAAGCTAACTGCTCAACCTTACCGGGATGAAGTTGGTGCATGACGCTCCGTATAACCACGGATGTTTCGTCGGTGTCTGCAATCGCCAGCAGCGGCGTGCGAAAAATGTGTCGGAAGCGACGTCATCACGCAGAGTACAGACACGCTCGATCACCGGTGCGCGTGGCTCAGGCTGCTTGCCGAGGTGAACAGGGGTTAGCATCGCCAGCAGGATGTCGCTCTTGAACAATGAGAGATTTCGTCATCCGCCCGGCCTAGCTTTTCCCGCGACGACCAAACTCCGAGCACCACGTTGCACAAACTTCATGTTCGTCTGACAAAAGTTTCAGCGCCGATGATCTTGAAGTCGTCACGACATCACGTTGAAATGGACCGGGAGGAGCGTTCCGAAAACTGGGAACATTCCACATGCTTGCAATTCTGGTTTTGATGTCGATTTTTGCAGCTGGCTTTTGCTGCGGCTATGGTGTGCGGGCGTGGCGCTCGCGCAAGCGATCAGCGCGATATCGTCTCTATGCGCCCTACACGCCGGCCTCGATGAGAGTCAGGCAAAGCGAGCGTCCATCGTGATGGCAACACCAGGGGCGCGACGTTTCGGTTGGAGTTGATGTTGTGGCAACGTCGAATAACCATGTGCAGTTAGGTTAACGTGGCGCGGTCCTTGAGCGCTTCGGAAAGGCAACTTAAGACGGATCAGTTCATGGCGAGAGTTTAGTCATCTCGATTTTTCGCGGCTCGCAGGGTAGGCGTAGATGGCGTATTTGATTGTGTTGCTGGGCGCGACTTGCGTCCTCATTTTGGTCGCGTTTGTTCGTAGCTTTGATCGTCGGCTGAAAGATCTTCCAGGGCCTTGGATCATGGATGAGGGCCATTCGAGATGATTGATCAAAGGCGCAATGCGCCCCGTAGGTATTTCGTCGACGCCCAAGGGCGTCGTGTCCTGATCGGCCTTTCGCTGCAGGAAACTGCGGAGTTCGAAGCGCTGGATCTTTCACCGAACAATAAGGTGCAATTCGCGTCGGAGATTTGCGTGAGCGAAGCAGCCGCCGCCGCGACCGAGTTTCGCTGGCTTGAGCTCTATTCCAGGCACGAACGAGCCTGGCGGGCATGGATCGAACAAAGCCAGGCGGAGCGGGCGCAAGATTTAGGCTTTGTTAACTATGTCTGACCGATGGTAGCCGCCTGATCTCGAATGTGGGATGGCCCAAATGTTTCAGCTGTTCCTGAGAGCGCGCGCACACAATCTTCTCGGCTCCCGCCGCGAGACCAAGGGTTTTAAGGCGCGCTCTGTCGAGCGTGATGCGGAGACCGACCGCGTGCGGATCGGTGCCGTCCTGGCGGCGATTGAAACAGCATTGCAGGAGGCGGAGAGGGAGCAGGCCGGCCTCAACCGGCGTGTTGATGATGCCCTCGCGCGTGCGTCCGTCACCTTCGGAAATGGCACCGATGAATATCTCGAGCGAGAGCCGCTCGACAATTATCATCAGGATCTCTTCGCGGCCGACATCTCGAATGGCCAGCGACGGCTCAAGGAATTGGCAAGCAGCATTGCTCACTTGAAGTTCGTCAAGACCGCAATGCTCACGCGCTTTCCGGATTTCAAGCCGCCGCAGCTCAACAGCTAAAGCGAGATGAGCTTTGGTTGAATCGGTGCGAGCCGAGGAGGGCACCTCCTCCTAGGCAAAGGTGAACCAGATAATCGGCGCCGGTGCCCGTTGAAACTGCTTGCGCGCGCTTCGTCCTCATCCTGAGAGCCTGACTCAAAAAGCGCGTGGACGCTATCAAGGTTCTGGCTAGACGGCGAATTAGGAGCCTTAGATGGGCGGCGAGCAGCCAAGCGAGCTCGGTAGCGGCAGAGCGTTCGAAGTCTTTGGAGAGGCGCCGGCA